>JAJPHO010000048.1 GCA_021325215.1 Alphaproteobacteria bacterium | reverse complement strand
TCGTCGAATCCATGGGTCATCTCATGGCCGATCACCATGCCGATGGCGCCGTAATTGACCGCATCGTCGGCGGTCATGTTGAAGAAGGGCGGCTGCAGGATGCCGGCCGGGAAATTGATGTCGTTCTCGGTCGGGTCGTAATAGGCGTTCACCGTCGGCGGGGTCATCCCCCATTCGGCCTTGTCATGCGCCTTGCCGATCTTCCTGATGTCGCGCTCGTTCTCGAAGCGGGTGGCGTGCTCGATATTGCCGATCAGATCGTCGCCCTTGACCACGACCTTGGAATAATCGCGCCAATGATCGGGATAGCCGATCTTGTCGATGATCGCCGCCAGCTTGTCATGGGCTTCCTTCTTGGTCTTCGGACCCATCCAGGCCACCGACTCGATGTCGGTATCATAGGCCTGCTTCAGTTCCTTGACCATTTCGAGCATGCGCTTCTTGTGCTCGGGGCCGAAAGCTGCCTCGACATAATAGCGGCCGAGATCCTCGCCCAGCAGATTGTCGGTCAAAGCGACGCAACGCTTCCAGCGCGGCTTGAGTTCCGGAGCGCCGGTCAGCACCTTGCCGTAGAAGGCGAAATTCTCGTCGACGAAGGGCTTGGCCAGCCACTGCGCATTGGCGTGCAGCACATGCCAGGCCAGATAGACCTTGATGTCGTCGATCGACTCGTCGCCGAAGGAGGTCTGCACCGCCTTGAGGAAATCCGGCTCGGCGATGTTCAGGCTCTTCAGCTGCGGCGCCGAGATGGCCTTGAAATAGCCCGCCCAGTCGAAATCGGGCAGCAGGGCCGACAGCTCGGCGGTCGGCTTCTTGTGATTGGTCAGCTGCGGATCGTTCAGCTCGGCCAGGGTCAGCGAGGATTTGGCCAGCGCCGTTTCGATGCGCATCACCGTCGCCGCCTTGGCGGTGGCGGTCTCGGCCGAATCGCCGGTCAGCTGGAACATGCGGCCGATATGGGCGACATATTCCTTGCGGCGGTTATCGTCCTGGGCGCCCTCGCGCAGGTAAAAATCGCGGTTGGGCAGGCCCAGGCCGGCCTGCTGCACGGCGGCGATGTCCTTGCGGGCATCCTCGAAATCGGTCTGCGAGCCGAAGGCGAAATAGGCGTTCACGCCCTGGCTGTGCAGATCGGCCAGCAGCACCGCCAGCGCCTTGAGATCGGAGAGAGCGGCCACCTTGCCGAGCAGCGGCTTGACCGGCTCCCAGCCCTTGCTGTCGACGGTCTTGTCGTCCATGCAGGCGCCATAGAAATCGGCCAGGCGCTGGCTGCCGGGCTTGCCCTCGGCGGTCACCTTCTCCAGCGCCGCGCGCAGGATTTCCTGATTGCTCTGCGCCAGCAGCGAAAAGCTGCCCCAGCGCGACTGGTCCGGCGGAATCGGATGATTATGCTGCCAGGCGGAACAGGCATATTGGTAGAAATTGGTGCAGGGATCGATCGAGCTATCGACCTCGGGCAAGCCACCGCCGGCGGAGGCCGGCAATTTAACGGTGTCGGCGGCGAAGACTGGAGACCAGCTCAGGGCGGCGCCCAGAACGGCGCCGGCGAAAATCGTCTTTTTCATCTTTTCCTCTTTCGTTACCAGACGCGGCAGGCTTTTTCGCCGCGCACCATGGGATCGGTGGCCTTGCAGTGGAACGCCTTGGCGAAGGCTTCACTGTTGGAGAGCGTGCCGTTGACGCGATATTCCGGCAGCGAGTGATAGTCGGACAGAGCCTGGGTGCGCCGCGCATCGTCGCGGGCATTGGTGCACCAGACCTGGGCGAAGCCGAGGAAGAAGCGCTGGTCGGCGGTGAACCCGCCGATCGATGCGTCCTTTTTGCCCTTGATCGCCGCATGCAGCGCGTCGAGCGCGATGCGCAGGCCGCCATTGTCGGCGATGTTCTCGCCCTGGGTTGCCTCGCCGTTCTGGTTTACGTCGCCGACCTTGTAGGAACCGTATTGCTCGACGATGCAAGCGGCGCGCTCGGTGAATTTCTTGGCGTCGGTCTCGGTCCACCAATCAGCCAGATTGCCGTCCTTGTCATATTTGCGGCCGGAATTGTCGAAGCCGTGCGACATCTCATGGCCGATCACCACGCCGATGGCGCCGTAATTGACCGCATCGTCCGCCTGCATGTTGAAGAAGGGCGGCTGCAGGATGCCGGCCGGGAAATTGATGTCGTTCTCGGGCGGGCTGTAATAGGCGTTCACGGTGGGCGGCGTCATGTGCCACTCGGTCTTGTCGTGCGCGCCGCCGATCTTTTTGAGGTCGCGCTTGTTCTCGAAGGCGTTGGCGCGCTGGATATTGCCGACCAGATCGGCGCTCTTGATCTCCAGGCTGGAATAATCGCGCCAATGCTCGGGGTAGCCGATCTTGTCGAGGATGGCGGCCAGCTTGGCGTGGGCCTGCTTCTTGGTCTCCGGGCTCATCCAATCCAGCGTCTCGATGTCGGAATCATAGGCCGAGCGCAGGTTCTTGACCAAGGCGGTCATGCGCTTCTTGTGATCGCCGCCGAACGCCGCCGCGACATAATATTGGCCGAGATCCTCGCCGATGGCGCGGTCCTCGGCGCGGACGCAGCGCTTCCAGCGCGGCTGCTGCTCGGGCTGGCCGGTCAGGGTCTTGCCGAAGAAGGCGAAATTCTCGTCGGCGAAATCCTTCGACAGATAGGGCGCATAGACCCGGGCCACCTGCCAGGACAGATAGGCCTTGAGATCGGCCAGTTCGCTGGCCTGGATCACCTGGTCGACCGCTTTGACGAAATCGGGATTGGCGATGTTCAACCTGTCGAAGCGCGGCGCTTCGAGGGCCTGGAAATAGCCGCTCCAGTCGAAATCCGGGGCCAGCTTGGCCAGCTCGGCGGTGGGCAGCTTGTGGTGGGTCAGTTCGGGCTGGCGGCGCTGGGCCAGCGTGAAGGATTGATCGGCCAGCTGGGTCTCGATGCGCATCACCGTCTCGGCCTTGACCTGGGCCGGTCCGTCCTGGTCGCCCAGCAGACGGAAGATGCGGCCGATATGCGCGACATACTCCTTGCGGATCAGCTCGTCCTTCTCGCCCTTGCGCGAATAGAAGTCGCGGTTGGGCAGGCCGAGGCCGCCCTGCTGCAGGCCGGCGATGTCGCGGCGCGCATCCTGGAAGTCGGTCTCGGACCCGAAATTGAAGAAGACCGGCACACCGTCGTCATGGAGGGCGGCGACCAGCGGAGCCAGATCATGCTTGTCGGCGATGGCGGCGATGCGCTTGAGCAGCGGCTCGATCGGCTGGGCCTTCTTCTCCTCGATCGTCGTCTCGTCCATGCAGGCGCGGTAGAAATCGGCCACCCGCTGATTGCCCGGCTTGGGCTGGGCGACAGTCTCTTCCAGCGCAGTCTTGAGAATGGTCTGGTTGTCCTGCGCCAGCTTGGTGAAGGCGCCCCAGCGCGACTGGTCGGGCGGAGCCGGATTGTCCTTCATCCAGGCATGGCAGGCATAGGCGTAGAAGTCCTGGCAAGGACTGACGGAAGGATCGACGACAGGAAGGCCGATTGGTTTCTCCGCGGCGATCGCCCCCTGTGCCGCCAGAAGCGCCGCGAATGAAATGGCCGCCACCAACCTCATGCCGAACCCCTAATTCTTATTTGTTAAAACCCGCCTATGTTGGCAGTTTCCTCGCCGAGCGCAATCGGAGACTATAGCCCCCGCATCATGTCCGATCTTTCCAATCCCGACCTCGACGTCCCCGCCGACGCCACTCCGATGATGGCCCAATATCTGGCCATCAAGCGCGCCCATCCCGACAGCCTGCTGTTCTACCGGATGGGCGATTTCTACGAGATGTTCTTCGACGACGCGGTCAACGCCGCCGGCGCGCTGGACATCGCCTTGACCAAGCGCGGCAAGCATGCCGGCGAGGAAATCCCCATGTGCGGGGTGCCCGTCGTCTCGCACGAAGCCTATCTCATGCGCCTGATCCGCAAAGGCTTCCGCGTCGCCGTCTGCGAGCAGATCGAAAGCCCGGCTGAGGCCAAGAAGCGCGGCGCCAAATCGGTGGTCGAGCGCGCGGTGATCCGCGTCGTGACGCCCGGCACGCTGACCGAGGATTCGCTGCTCGATTCGCGCAGCCACAATTACCTGGCCGCCCTGGCCGAGGCGCAGGGCTCGCTCGGCCTGGCCTGGCTCGACCTCTCGACCGGCGATTTCGCCGTGCAGGCGGTCGGCGCGAAATCGGCCGCCGCCGCCATCGCGCGCCTGTCGCCCGGTGAATTGCTGATCCCGGAAAGGCTGTTCAACCAGGCCGCCCTGGTCGAAAGCCTGGCGGAATGGAAGCGCGCCTTCACGCCGCTGCCCTCGGCCCGCTTCGACAGCGACAATGGCAGGAAGCGCCTGGAGGCTTTCTATGGCGTCGCCGCCCTCGATGGCTTCGGCAGCTTTTCGCGCGCCGAACTGGCCGCCGCGGGCGCCCTGGTCGATTATGTCGAGCTGACCCAGAAGGGCAAATTGCCCCGCCTGTCGCCGCTGGCCCGCCTGGCCGAAGGCGCCTTGATGGAGATCGACGCCGCCACCCGGCGCAATCTCGAACTGACCGAAACCCTGGCCGGCGAACGCAAAGGCAGCCTGCTGGCCTGCATCGACCGCACGGTGAGCGGCGCCGGCGCGCGCCTGCTGGCCGAAATGATGTCGGCCCCGATCACCGATCCGGCCGAGATCAACCGCCGGCTCGATTACATCGAATATTTCGTCGACCGCCCGTCCCTGCGCGACGAAATGCGCGACAGCTTGCGCCGCTGCCCGGACATCGCCCGCGCCTTGTCGCGCATCACCCTGGGCCGCGGCGGCCCGCGCGACCTCGCCTCGATCGGCAACGGCCTGGCCGAGGTGCCCGAGCTGCGCGCCGCCTTGCTGCAGGATGGGCTTGAAGGCATTCCCGAGCTGGTCACCCGGACCTCGCGCGATCTCGGCGAGCACGGCCCGCTGGTCGAACGCCTGTCGCGCGCCTTGGCCGACGAGATGCCGCTGCTGGCCCGCGATGGCGGCTTCGTTCGCGTCGGCTATCACGAGGGCCTCGACGAGCTGCGCGCCTGGCGCGACGAAAGCCGCCAGAAGATCGCCGCCCTGCAGGCCCATTACGCCGACATCTCGGGAATCTCTTCGCTCAAGGTGAAGCACAATAATGTGCTCGGCTATTACATCGAGGTACCGCCCAAGCAAGCCGAACGCATGGGCGAGCCCTTCATCCACCGCCAGACCATCGCCTCGTCGGTGCGCTACACCACCGTCGAACTGGGTGAGCTGGAAGACCGCATCCGCAGCGCCGCCGACAAGGCTTTGGCGCTGGAGCTGGAACTGTTCGCCGATCTGATCGGCGAGGTGATGGCCCGCGTCGAGGACATCGCCCGCGCCGCCAATGCGCTGGCCGGTCTCGACGTCGCCACCGCGCTGGCGCTGCTGGCGGCCGAACGCCGTTTCTGCCGCCCGCATCTGGACGACAGCACCGCCTTCGACATCAAGGGCGGGCGCCATCCGGTGGTCGAAGCCGCCATCGAGGGCAGCTTCGTCGCCAATGACTGCAATCTGGAAAACGCGCAGCGCCTGTGGCTGATCACCGGCCCCAACATGGCCGGTAAATCGACCTTCCTGCGCCAGAACGCGGTGATCGCCATCCTGGCCCAGATGGGCAGCTACGTACCGGCCGACGAGGCCCGCATCGGCGTGGTCGACCGCCTGTTCAGCCGCGTCGGCGCCGCCGACGATCTGGCGCGCGGCCGATCGACCTTCATGGTCGAGATGGTCGAGACCGCCGCCATCCTGAACCAGTCCGGCCCGCGCGCGCTGGTCATCCTCGACGAAATCGGCCGCGGCACCGCTACCTATGACGGTCTGTCGATCGCCTGGGCCGTGGTCGAGCATCTGCACGAAACCAACAAATGCCGTGCTTTGTTCGCCACCCACTATCACGAGCTGACGGCGCTGACCTCGAAACTGCCGGCGCTGGCCTGCCATTGCATGCGGGTCAAGGAATGGCAGGGCGAGGTGGTGTTCCTGCACGAAGTGGCCAAGGGTGCCGCCGACCGCTCCTACGGCATCCACGTCGCCCGCCTCGCCGGCCTGCCGCCGGCGGTGCTGGCCCGCGCCGAGACGGTCCTGCACACGCTGGAAAAGAGCGGCGGCAGCCAGAACACCAAGAAGCTGGCCGATGATCTGCCGCTCTTCTCGGCGCTGCGCCCGCCGCCGGCACCCGCCCAGCGCGGCCCCTCGGAGGTCGAACTGGCGGTCGCGGCGATCAATCCGGATGAAATGACGCCGAGGGAAGCGCTGGACGCGCTGTACCGGCTGAAAAACCTGCCATCGTGAAGGCGGCGGGCGCGCTGCTGCTGGCCGGCCTGGCGCTGACGGCCTGTGCGCCCGGCGGCATCGACCCGCAGGCCCAAGACCAGATCCGCCAGCGATATATGGACAGGCTGTTCGGCCGGAACGAACCCGCCGAAACGGCAATGCCGGACGAGGCGGACTCATCAGCGCCTCCCGCCCCGTTGCCCCCTCCCTCCCCTTTGCCCCCTCCCTCGGCCGCGCCGCCGCCCGCGGAGGGAATTACCGTCACGGCGGTCGGCCTTACCGGCTATTGGCGTCTCAACACCTATCTGCAGATGAGCTTCGGCATCGGCCCGTTCCACAAAGCCAAGACCGACCTGGGGGAGACGGCCGACCGCGACATCTGCGAATTCGTACAGGTGAAGAAGAAGATCCGCGCCCTCTGCCTGCGCAAGGCCTATGCCTCTTCGGCCAGCGGCTCGGTCAACGAGGACGCGCTGACCCTGGAATGGTCCACCGGCCCCGGCACCCTGATCTTCGAGGGCCAGATCGGCGGCGACGGCAGCATTGTCGGCGGGCTGGGCGCCGGCGTTCTGGGGGTTCGGGTCTCGACGCAGGTACCGGCCAGCCTGCACAAATTGGCGCCGGCGGCGGACAAACCCGGGCCGGCGGCATCCGAGGCGGCCTTGCGCCGCGTGCTGGGCGACCTCGACCGCGGCGCGCTGACCGAGGAATTTTATACCCCGGCGGCGCTCGCCTATATCCGCAAGGCGAAGCCCGCGGCACCCGGCAAGCCGGACGAACTGCTCTATCTGGGGCCGATCCGGCAGCGCCGGCCCGAGGAAAAGGACGAGAAGACCGTCGAGGTCTTCTCGATTCGCGCCGCCGGCCAAAAAACGCTGTGCGGCATCAGCGTCGGCGACGGAGATCTGGTCGCCGACTTCATGTGCGCCGCTGGCGAGCGGCCTTCCTGATCCTTACGGGGTCTTGCCCGTCATGCTGGCCACCAGCAGCACCTCTTCGATCCGCGGGCCCGACGGATGCTCGTCGTCACTGGGATAGATCAGGGTGACGCTGGGCGGCGGCGGGGTCTGCGGTTCGGGGATTTCCTTGATGCGCGACAGCGCCCGCAGCTGGTCGGTCACGTCGAGCACCGTGGTGTGGTCCTTGCCGCCATAATGATCATTCAGCGTCGCCAGCCCGAGCAAATGATCGTCGGCCGGCAGGACCTTGGGATTGCTGCTGTCGCCGCTCCAATAGACGCTGACCGGAATCGCCTTGTCGTGCGGATTGCGCTCGCCGCGCACGATCATCAGGATGCGCCGGCCCGGATTGGGATTGGCCAGCTCGGCCTGCAACGGCCCGGCCGGCTGCAGCACGATCTTGAGCGCCCGGTTATCGAGAGCGTGCGGCTCGGAGAATTGCGAGGAGGCGAGCGTCTGATAATCGCCGGCCGATTGCGCCCAGCCCGGCGAAGCCATCGCCAGAGCCAAAGCCGCCAGACCGCTTTTCAACCCAAACTTCTTCATGGCGTCCCTCGAAAATCGACGCCTCTCCCGCTAGCCAATATGGCACCGGCGTAGAAAACCTCAATCGAAGGCCGGTTTTGTCACAGGCGCTGATAGATCACCTTGCCGTCGAAAATCGTCATATCCACCCTGGTTTTCTCGATCGCTTCCGGGGCGATGGCGAAGATGTCGTCGGACAGCACGACCAGATCGGCCAGCTTGCCGGGAGCGATGGTGCCCTTCACCGCTTCCTGATGCTCGGCGAAGGCCGATCCGGCCGTATAGGCCTGCACCGCCTGGACGACGGTGATCTTCTGCTCGGGCACCCAGCCATTGGGCGTCTTGCCATCGAGGGTACGCCGGGTCGCCGCCGCATAGATGCCCATCACCGGATCGAGCGGCGCTACCGGCCAGTCGGAGCCGAACGCCAAAGTCGCGCCGGCATCCAGCAACGACTTCCAGGCATAGCTCGATTTGATCCGCTCCGGCCCCAGCGACGTCACCGCCCAGCGGCCATCGTCGATGGCGTGATAGGGCTGCATCGAGGCAATCACGCCGAGCTGGGCGAAACGCGGATAATCGGCCGGGTCGAGATGCTGGACATGCTCGATGCGGGCCCGGCGATCGGCCGGACCGTTCTCCTTCTGCAGCCGCGCATAGAGGTCGAGAATGGTCTTGATGGCGCGGTCGCCGATGGCATGGATGGTCAGCTGCAAGCCGGCCCTGTCGGCGCCCTTCATCGAGTCGTAGAAATGCTCGGGATCGAGGAGGTCCGGACTGGCCAGCCCGCTCTTGGAGGGATTGTCGGAGAACGGCGCCATCATCCAGGCAGTGCCCGAACCCAGCGCTCCGTCGGCGAACGCCTTGAGATTGCCGAGCCGCAGATGCGGGCCGCCGAACGGCGCCGCCACGCCGGCGTCGGACAGGGTCTTCCAGTCGCGCAGCGGCAAAGCCTCATAGATGCGCACGGTCAGCTTGCCGGCCCGCTCCATCTTCTCGAATTCGCGGAACACGTCCGGCTGCAGGCGGTCCTCGGAGGTGTCGGCCATGTTCTGCACCGATGTGACGCCATGCGAGGCGGCTTCCTTCATCGCCGCTTCCATCGCCAGATCCTGTTCCTCGGGCGACAAAGGCGGCATCACCTTTTCCACCAGGGCGGTGGCGGCGTCCTTCAGGATGCCGGTCGGATTGCCGTCCTTGTCGCGCTCGATCTCGCCGCCCGGCACATCCTTGGTATTTCTGTCGATGCCGGCCAGCTTCAGCGCCAGCGCATTGGCCAGCGCCATATGGCCGTCGAGGCGCCACAGCAGCGCCGGGTGATCCCCCGACGCGGCATCGATCAGCCGATGGTCGGGCAGCCTGGCGGGCGTCCAGCGCTGATGATCCCAATTGCCGTTCCGCAGCCAGGCGCCTTTGGGCAGGGATTTGGCGAATTTGGCGATGCGGTCGGCGAACTCGGCCGGGCTGTTGGCGTCGCCCAGCGGGACGCCGATCAGCGACCCGCCGCCATCGAGGAAATGGACATGGGCATCGTTGAAGCCGGGCAGCACGCGGCGGCCCTTAAGATCGATCACCTGGGAGCCGGGGCCGGCCAGCTTCTTGATCGCGGCGTCATCGCCGACGGCAAGGATGGACGTCCCGTCGAGCGCGACCGCCTGAGCCTGAGGCTGGGCCGGAGTCCCGGTCCAGATTTTCCCGTTGGTGAGGATGAGGGTTGCTTCGCCAGCCGAGGCGGCGGAGCAGGCGGTGCCGAGCACCAGAATGGTCGAGAAAAGCCAGGAACGCTTCATGTCACTCCCCCTTTCCCCGACCCAGCGGGGTTTATAGCCGCTTATAACTCAGGAATATCGCCGTCCGTCCTTCGCGGATCGCCTTGGCGTTGTAGCGCGTCTCCGGCCAATCGTCGGGCCGGCATGTCGGGTCTTCCCCAGTGACATTCTCGAAATCGGTCCGCCCCGCCATCACTTCGAGGGCGTGCTCCTGATAGGTCGGATCATCGCTGGCCACGCGCAGGATCGCGCCGGGCTTCATCAGCGGGACCAGCAGATCGAGATTGCCATTATTGATGAAACGCCGGTCGGCATGGCGGCTCTTCGGCCATGGATCGGGAAACAGCACGAAGACCCGCGACAGGGTTCCTTCCTTGAGCGTAGCCAGGAAGGGACGAACATCCTCGGGATAAATGCGGATATTCGACAGCCCGCCCCGCTCGATATGGCCGAGCAGGCTGGCGATGCCGTTCAGGAACACCTCGGCGCCGATCAGCCCGACATCGGGATTCCGTTCGGCCTGCCACGCGGCATGCTCGCCGCCGCCGAAGCCGACTTCGAGCCAATATTCTTTTTTGGGTTCGGAAAACAGAGCCGCCGGGTCGAGCTTCCCGCTGCCCTCTTCAGGCAGCGGGATGGCGAGCCGCGGCAGCAGCTCATCGACCAGGGACTGACCGGTCACCCGCAGCTTCTTGCCGCGGCGGCGACCGAAAAAGCGGATCAGTTCAGGCAAACGCCGACTTCAGGCTGTCGACCAGATCCAGCTTCTCCCACGAGAAGCCGCCGTCCGCGTCGGGATTGCGGCCGAAATGGCCGTAAGCCGCGGTGCGGGCGTAGATCGGCTTGTTGAGGCCGAGATGGGTGCGGATGCCGCGCGGGCTGAGATCCATCAGCTGCTGCAGGACTTCCGACAGGCGGTCCTCGTCGACATGGCCGGTGCCGAAAGTGTCGACATAGACCGACAGCGGCTTGGACACGCCGATGGCGTAGCTGAGCTGGATGACGCACTTATCGGCCAGACCGGACGCGACGACGTTCTTGGCCAGATAGCGCGAGGCATAGGCCGCCGAACGATCGACCTTGGTCGGGTCCTTGCCCGAGAAGGCGCCGCCGCCATGCGGCGCGGCACCGCCATAGGTGTCGACGATGATCTTGCGCCCCGTCAGGCCGCAATCGCCATCGGGACCGCCGATGACGAAACGGCCGGTCGGGTTGACATAGAAGGTCTCCTCCGGGCACATCCAGCCCTCGGGCAGCACGTTCAGCACATGCGGGCGGACGATCTCGCGCACCGCATCCTGGTCGAGCTTTTCGCCATGCTGGGTCGACACCACCACCGAGGTGGCGCGGGCCGGCTTGCCGTTGATATATTGCAGGGTGACCTGGCTCTTGGCATCCGGGCCGAGATTGGGCTCGGCGCCGGAATGACGGGCCTCGGCCAGCGACTTCAGGATGGCATGGGCGTAATAGATCGGCGCCGGCATATAGGCCGGGGTCTCGTTGCAGGCATAACCGAACATGATGCCCTGGTCGCCCGCGCCTTCATCCTTGTTGCCGGCGGCGTCGACGCCCACGGCGATGTCGGCCGACTGCGAATGGACATGCACATCGACCTTGGCGCTCTTCCAGGAAAAGCCTTCCTGGTCGTAGCCGATATCCTTGACGGCGGCGCGCGCCACTTCTTCCATCACCGCATGGGTGACCGAAGCGGGACCGCGAACTTCGCCGGCCAGAACGATACGGTTCGTGGTCGCCAGCGTCTCGACCGCAACGCGGGAGTAGGGATCGGCGGCCAGGAAGGCATCGACCACGGCATCGGAGATGCGGTCGCACACCTTGTCGGGATGGCCTTCCGACACGGACTCGCTGGTGAACAGATAATTGGACCTGGACAAATCTCATCTCCTGCCGGCCACGGCATAGAATTGCCGAAACGACGTAGTTAACCTCTTTCCGGGCGCCATTCAAGAGCGCCCGGAAGAGAAACCGCGGTCAGGAAAGGATCAAACGCCTTCGGTGATGCTGGCGAGAGACTTCGCCAGTTCGAACAGACGCTTGCGAACGGTGGGATCGGAGATCTTGTAATAGGCGCGGACCAGTTCCAGCGTCTCGCGCTTGGTCATCGGGTCGTTCTCGGACTCCTGGACCACTTCCTCGACGACGCCGGCGACCATCATGCGCGGGCTCTGCTGAGCGGCGTTCTCGGACATTTCGTCGAAGAAGAACGACACCGGCACGTCCAGGACGCGGGACAGGTCGAACAGGCGCGAGGCGCCGATGCGGTTGGCACCGCGCTCATACTTCTGAACCTGCTGGAAGGTCAGGCCGATCGCCTCACCCAGCTTTTCCTGGCTCATGCCGAGCAGGGTGCGGCGCAGGCGCACGCGGGCGCCGACATGCGCGTCGATCGGATTGGGCTTGCCGGACGGAGTGCGGCCCCGGCCGCTACGGCGGATCGGAGACACGGTTTTCACCACGGCAACTTTGTTGGCGGCACCAGCCATAAGCATATACCTACGCATAGAGTTTAGAAGGAGCACATCGGATCGCCTAATGCGATCTGAACCGATTTAGAAGACTTTAGGCTGTTTGACAGTCCCGGGTCAATACTCTTGGTATTTTTTTTGCACCGCACCACAATCGCTAGGGGGCTCGGCGCTTGTTATACAGATGTCCGATAAGGCCGGTAAGCCCTGTAATCATTAGTAAAACGTACAGGACCCCCAAACCCATGCGCGCAAAAATCGTAATCGGCGCGGAAACCGGCAAAGGCGCATCGACCACGCCGACGCCGTCGAGCCCGAGGCTGGCGATCACCCGGCCATAGGGATCGATCACCGCCGAGATGCCATTATTGGCGTTGCGCACCAAAGGCAGCCCCTCTTCGATGGCGCGCATACGGGCGGCGGCGAAATGCTGATAGGGACCGGACGAGATGCCGTACCAGCCGTCATTGGTGACGTTGAGCATCCATTCCGGGCGGTTTTCCTCGTCGACCACGGCGCCGGGGAAGATCGCCTCGTAGCAGATCAGCGGCCCGACCGGCGGCAGGCCCGGCAGATGCAGGGTCTGCGGGCCCGGACCAGGCGTCAGGTCGGTGCTGCCGACGGTGATCTTGGACACCGGCAGCCATTTCGGCAGCGGCATATATTCGCCGAACGGCACCAGATGCGCCTTGTCGTACTGGCCGAGAATATCGCCCTGCCCATCGAGCGCCAGCAGGCTGTTCCACACCTGCAGCAGCTGTCCGGCCTGGTCCACCCTGCCGCGCACCGACCCCACCAGCATCAGCCCGCCAGGCGGGGTCAGCGAGGCGAGCGCGAGCCGGTCGCCATCCTCCAGATCGAGATAAGAGGGCGCCGCCGTTTCCGGCCAGATGATATGGGTCGGCGCGATCTCGGCGGGCCTTTGCGACAATTCCGCCTGCTGCCGGAAATGCGCCGCCCGCATGCCGGGCGCCCATTTGAGGGTCTGCGGAATGCTGGCCTGCACCAGACGCAGGCGGATACCCGGCTGGGTCGGCTGCGCTTCGGCGGGAATGCGGGCGGCGCCCCAGGCACCGATCGCCGCGAACAGGACGAACCCCGCCACGGTCGCCGCCAGGCCTTCGCGGCGCGAGCGGAAGAACAGGCCGGGGGCGGCGGCGGCACCGGCCGTCAGCACGCTCAGCCCGAAGGTGCCGGTCACCGAAACGATCTGCAGCACCGGATTTACCGATGCCCAGGCCGAACCGAGCGGGTTCCAGGGAAAGCCGGTGAAAACGACCCCGCGCAGACATTCGCCCGCGCCCCAGGCGGCGGCGAACACCAGGAGGCGGGGCCAGCCCGGCCGCACCAGCCGGGCCAGCGCTCCGGCGAAGCCGATATAGACCGCCAGGAAGGCGCTCAAGCCCCCGACCGCGAACGGGATCATCCAGCCGAAGCGGACCGGATCGACCAGCAGGGCGCAGGCGATCCAATAGAGGCCGGCGCAGAACTGGCCGAGGCCGAACAGCCATGCCCGGCCGAAAGCGCCCTTCCAGGATGCGCTGCGGTCGATGCTGCGCATCAGCAGCGGCAGGCACAGCCACAGCACGAAAAACAGGCCGGTGGGCGGGAAAGCGAGCGCGGAGACGGCGCCGAGCGCGAACAGCCCGAACCTCCCCTTCCACTTGGCGGAGATCACTCGGGCTGATCCTTGGGTTCGGGGATGTTTCTCAGGCGCAGCCGCTTGATACGGCGGGGATCGGCCTCGACCACTTCGAATTCGAGGCCGGATGGATGGCTGATCAGCTCGCCGCGCGACGGCACGCGGCCGGCCAGGAAGAACACCAGCCCGCCCAGCGTATCGATGTCCTCGCGGTCCTCGTCGTCGAGCAGCCGGCCAACGCGGGCCTCCAGCTCTTCCAGCGGCATGCGGGCATCGGCCTCGATCACGCCGTCGGGATATTCGACGAAGTCCGGCTCGATATCGCGATCATGCTCGTCCTCGATCTCGCCGACGATCTGCTCGACCAGATTCTCGATGGTGACCAGCCCGTCGATGCCGCCATATTCGTCGACCACCAGGGCCATATGCGTGCGCTTCAGCCGCATTTCCAGCAGCAGATCGAGCACGCGGATCGAGGGGGAGACATAAAGCACCCGGCGCAGGATGCGCTGAAGCGAGAAAGGCTTGCCGCTGGCCTGCAGCAGCAGCACGTCCTTGATGTGGACCAGGCCGATGGCGTCGTCCAGGGTCTCGCGGTAGACCGGATAGCGCGAATGGCCGGTCTCCTGCACCAGAGCGACGATTTCCTGCAGATTGGCTTTGACGTCGATGGCGTTGATGTCGGCGCGCGGCACCATCACGTCATAAGCGGTCTGGTCGCGTAAGCGGAGAATATTGCCGAGCAGGCTGCGCTCATGCTCGTCGATCGGCGCTTCGGCCTCTTCGCGCTGCTCGATCAGGTCCTCGAGCGTCTCGCGCACCGAGTCGGAGCCGGTGCGGCGCTTCAGGCCGCGCAACCAGCCGCGCAGCCCGTCAAGCAGCGTATCGTCACTCGCCCCGCCTTCGCGGGGCAACCTACTGACACCGCCGTCGTTCATCCGGGCTCCCCGCGGTAGGGATCGGGCACGCCCAGACCGGCCAGGATCGACCGCTCCAGAGATTCCATCTCTTCCGCCTCGTCGTCTTCCATATGGTCATAGCCTAGCAGATGCAGCACGCCATGCACCACAAGGTGTGCAAGATGGTGGACCAGCCGCTTGTCTTCCTCGGCCGCCTCGCGCTCGGTGGTTTCGCGCGCGACGATCACGTCGCCCAGCAAAATCGGGCCGTCCGACGGGATCGGGCTGTCTTCGTCGAGCGCCGCGAAGGACAGCACATTGGTCGGCTTGTCCTGCTGGCGGTAATCGCGGTTCAGCGCCTGCACCTGCGCGTCGTCGGTCAGCAGCAGGCTGACTTCCAGACGTTCGGCCGGAAGATCGACCAGGGAGGCCGCGGCGCCCAACGCGACGGCCGCGACGCGACTGCACAGCGCCTCGGCGTCGGGAACCTTGGCCAGCCATGCCTCATCGGCGATTTCGACGATGATTTCCGTCATTTCTTGCTCTTATCGTGCGCGTCGTAAGCCCTGACGATCCGGGCCACCAGTTCGTGGCGCACCACATCCTTGTCGGTAAAAGTCACCTTGCCGATGCCCTCGACGCCATCGAGGATGGTCAGCGCGTCGCGCAGGCCGCTCGGCATGCCGGACGGCAGGTCGATCTGCGACAGATCGCCGGTGATCACCATGCGCGAATGCTCGCCCAGGCGGGTCAGGAACATCTTCATCTGCATCGGCGTGGTGTTCTGCGCCTCGTCGAGAATGACGAAGGCATGGGCCAGCGTGCGGCCGCGCATGAAGGCGAGCGGCGCCACCTCGATATCGCCGGCGGCCAGGCGCTTGGCGACCTGATCGCCGGGCAGCATGTCGTGCAGCGCGTCGTAAAGCGGACGCAGATAGGGATCGACCTTGTCCTTGAGATCGCCGGGCAGGAAGCCCAGGCGCTCGCCCGCTTCGACGGCGGGGCGCGACAGCACGATGCGGTCGACTTCGCCCTTCAGCATCATCTGCACCGCCTGCGCCACGGCGAGATAGGTCTTGCCGGTGCCGGCCGGGCCGAGGCCGAACACCAGCTGGTGATTCTCCATCGCCCGCATATAGGCGGCCTGGGTCGGGGTGCGCGCCTGGACATGGCGCTTGCGGGTGACGATCACCGGCACCGGGCTGGAGCCGGACTCCGGGTCCTGCTCGAAACGCAGCGCCGCGTCGATGTCGGCGGTGCCGACCTCGAGACCGCCGTTCAGCCGCTCATAAAGACGGTCCAGGGTGGCCATCGCCGCCTCGACCCGATCCTGCTCGCCGGCCGCCAGCACCTGGTTCCCGCGCGAGGCCAACTTGACGCCCAGCCGCTTCTCGATGTGATGGAGATGGGCGTCGGCGGGCCCGAACAGCATGTGCAGCAGGCTGTTGTCGTGGAAGTCCTTGGTCGACTGGAAGGTCACGCGCAGGCTTTCTCCTCTGCGAGCACCGCCGCCAGCGAATTGCTGTGGGCGGCGGTGATCGTCAATCTTTGTACGCTGTTCAGCAGGGCGGCAGGCGCGGTGACGAACACCGACTGCATATAGGGGCTGCGGCCGATCAGCTGGCCGTCGCGCCGGCCCGGCCGGTCGAGCACCACGTCGAAGGTGCGGCCGACGCAGGATTGGTTGAAGCGCGCCGACTGGACCTGCAGCGCGGCCTGAAGGCGGGCCAGGCGCTCTTCCTTGACCTCTTCCGACAGCTGGCCGGCCATGCCCGAGGCGGGCGTGCCGGGGCGCGGGCTGTATTTGAAGGAATAGGCCTGGGCGAAACCGATCTCCTCGACCAGCGTCAGCGTATCCTCGAAATCCTGGTCGCTCTCGCCGGGGAACCCCACGATGAAGTCGGACGACAGGGCGATATCGGAGCGCGCGGCGCGCAGACGGTCGATGATGCGGCGGTAATCGTCTGCGGTGTGCTGACGGTTCATCGCCGCCAGGATACGGTCCGAGCCGGACTGCACCGGGAGATGCAGAAACGGCATCACCTGCGGCAGGTCGCGATGGGCCTCGATCAGTTCGTCATCCATATCGCGCGGATGCGAGGTGGTATAGCGCAGGCGCTCGACGCCCTCGATCTCGGTCAGGCGGCGCATCAGGCCGCCGAGACGCAATCCATCTCCGTGATAACCGTTGACGTTCTGGCCCAGCAGCGTGATCTCGCGCACGCCCTGGCTGACCAGCGCGCGGGCTTCCTCGAGGATGGCCTCCGGGCGGCGGGAATATTCGGCGCCGCGGGTATAGGGCACCACGCAGAAGGTGCAGAATTTGTCGCAGCCTTCCTGCACCGACAGGAAAGCGGTCAGGCCCTGGGCCTGCGGCG
>JAJPHO010000173.1 GCA_021325215.1 Alphaproteobacteria bacterium | reverse complement strand
TGCGATCCCTTAGAATCGCATACTGCTCACGGCGCCGACTGGCGCCGCGCCGGTCGTCCGGCGAATACGCTGAGCCGGAGGCGATGCGTCATATAGGACTCTAGACAGCCTTGCGACCCAGTAAGGTCGCAAGATTGTCTAGCGCTGCTTCGCGGCGGGAAGCTGGCGCCAGGCGGGCAGCCGCCAGCGCCGGAAGACCGCCGCGAGGCGCAGCGCGCAGCACAGCGACGCGCCGGTCAGCACCACCAGATCGGGCGGCAGCCGTCCCTGCCCCAGCACCACGACACCGGCGCCCAGCAAGGCGGCGGAGGCGTAGATCTCGTCGCGCAGCACCACCGGCACCTGGCCGGACAGAACGTCGCGGATCAATCCGCCGCCGATGGCGGTCAGCATGCCCAGCAAAGCCGCGATCAGCGGCGCGATGCCGTGCGACAGGGCGTTGCCGGCGCCGGTCACGGCGAACAGGCCCAGCCCGATCGTGTCGAGCAGCAGCACCGAGATCTTGAAGCGGTCGATATGCGGCAGGAAGACGAAGCCGGTCATGCCGCCGGCCATGGCGATCAGGAACGGCCGGGTCGAGGCCAGCGCATGGGGCGGCGTCACGCCGATCAGCAGGTCGGTCATCACCCCGCCGGCGGCGGCGGTGACGAAGGCCAGCAGCAGCGCGCCGAACAGATCCATGCCGCGCCGCGCGCCGGCGGTCGCGCCGCTCAGGGCGAAAACAAAGGTGCCGGCGGCATCCAGCACGGTGAAGATGTCATGACCAAGGGTCTGGGGTTCGAATGTCACAGGCGCCTCCATGAGCCGGATTTCCGGCGGTAAGCGCCCCTTCTGTCGATTTGCCTGAGATCGTTATCCCGTCGGCGGACGCGGCTTGCGCGCCTCTTTCCAGAATGTCGTGCCGAAGGTCCTTTGGCCTGAGAGTTTCCGGGGCGGTTGCTCCTTCGGCGCCAGGGAAACTGGTCTCTCCCGTTCGGCGGCGTCCTTCTGCCTTATCGCGCTGCGGAAGTCAAACGCTGATACCGAGTCTCTGCAATACGCGCAAGCGCGCATCGCCGCGGTCGCGGTCGGAGACATAGAGCAATCCGGCGACCCGGCGCACCAGGCTGTCCTCCTCGGGGGTCAGGACGCGGTCGGCATAGACCGTTTCCCACAGCAGCTCGATGATGCGGACTCGCTGTTCGGGTGGAACCTGCTCGACAATCGGACGAGTAAAATGGAACAATTGCACTGATTGAGAGAGCGCATGTTCCGCCCCGTCGACCAGACGCTCGGCGTCGGCCTCGGCACCGCCGAACAGGCGGCGCAGCAGGCCGGCCACGACATAGCGTTCGCCATCGCTGTAGACGCCATCGGATTTCGCCGCCTCGACCAGCAGCGCGGCGATGGCGAGGCGGGGACCGTCCTCCTGCCGGACGGCGGGATTGGAATCGTCGGCACCGAGGAATTTGAAGATCTGATCGAACACAGGAAGTCCTTGTTTGGGGATAGTCGGCTAAGATAGGACTCTCATTATAGCCATCGGCATCCGTTGATCTCTGAAAATATGCCCAGTTGAACGAGGGGCGGCAACGCCCCCGAGCAAGCTTTTTCCCCTCCCTACCCCTGATAATTCGAGGGACAGGCAATGGCGAAAGCATTGGAATTGCACTGCGGCACCATCGTTCTCGCGATCGGCAATCCCCTCGTGCGGAGGGCGATGACCGACGAGTTCCGCCATCGCGGCGTCGGCGAGATTCGCGTGCCCGCCGATCTGAAGTCGCTCACCGAAACGGTCACGGCCGAAACGATCGACATCCTGGTCCTCGACGATCTGCTGGCCGAACTCCCGACCGGCTCGCTGATCCGCGACATCCGTTACGGCGTCATCCATGCCCATCCCTTCCCGCTGGTGCTGGCCCTGGCCCACCAGCAGACCGAGCAGGATCTGCGGGCGCTGATCGATTGCGGCCCCGATGCGGTGGTGCTGGTGCCGGTTTCCATCGCTGATCTGTTCTCCAAGATCGAACGGCTCGCCGCCGGTCGGAAGCCCTTCATCGTCACCCGCAATTATGTCGGCCCCGACCGGCGCGATTCGCTGCGGCCCGGCGCGCAGCCGCCGCGCTACGTCGAAGCGCCCAATCCGCTGGCCGGCAACACCGATCCGGACGTCTACAAGCACGCCATCAGCAGCAGCGCCGAGGCGGTCAAAAGCGCCAAGATGGAATGCAGCCTCGACCAGCTGGCCTTTGCGCTGAAAGCCGGCAATCCCGCGGCTTTCAAGGAACTGATCCCGTCCCTCGAAAATCTCGCCCGGTCCACCTCGAAACAGCCGCTGCGGGAGGCCGCCAACGATCTGTCGGCGGCCATCAACACGCAGGTGCTCGACACCATCATGCAGTCGAGCCGCAAGCTGCTCGCCGCGGCCCAGGCCCGCGCCTAAACGGCCCTCCTTTTCACGATCGCGTAGATCGCCGGGATCACCACCAGGGTCAACACCGTCGACGACACCATGCCGCCCACCATCGGAACGGCGATGCGGCGCATCACCTCCGAGCCGGTCCCGTCGCTCCACAGGATCGGCAGCAGCCCCGCCATGATGGCGGCGACCGTCATCATTTTCGGCCTGACCCGTTCCACCGCGCCGGCGATGATCGCGGCGGACAGATCCTCCCGCGACGGCGCCTGCCCTTCGGCCCTGCGCCGGGCCGTCATGTCCTCGAGGGCATGGCGCATAGATCAGCATGACCACGCCGGTCTCGGCCGCCACTCCTGCCAGAGCGATGAAACCGACCGCGACGGCGACCGAGAAATTATATCCCAGCCACCACATCAGCCAGATCCCGCCGACCAGCGCAAACGGCACCGACAGCATCACGATCAGGGTTTCGGTCAGACGCCCGAAATTGAGGTAAAGCAGCAGGAAGATCACGAACAAGGTAGCCGGCAGCACCACCTTCAGCTTGGCGGTGGCCCGCCGCAGAGAGTCGAACTGGCCGCTCCATTGGATGGTGTAGCCGGTCGGCAGCTTCACGCCGCGTTCCACCTTATCCGCCGCTTCGCGCACGAACCCGCCGATATCCCGGCCATGCATGTCGATATAAACGTAATCGACCAGCTGGGCGTTCTCGGTACGGATCGAGGGCGGCCCCTGGGTTATGCGCACCGAGGCGAGCTGTCCCAGGGGAATCATCGGGCCGGTGGAGACGGGCACCAGCACCTGCGAGGCGATCGCCTGCGGGTCCTGCCGCAGATCGCGCGGATAGCGCAGAATGACGCCATAACGCTCACGTCCCTCGACGGTGGTGGTCAGGGTCTCGCCGCCCAGCGCCGTCGCCACCACCTCCTGCACGGCGTCGACCGACAGGCCATAGCGGGCGATGGCGCCGCGGTCCGGCTCGATCTCGACATAATGGCCGCCGCCGACCCGCTCGGCATAGACGCTGCTGGCGCCGGGAACCGTGCGCACCACGCTTTCGATCTCGGTCGAAATACGTTCCAGCTCGTGCAGATCGGCCCCGAACACCTTGACCCCGACCGGCGTGCGGATGCCGGTCGACAGCATGTCGATGCGCGCCCTGACCGGTTGGGTCCAGGCATTGCTGACACCCGGCAACATCAATGCCGAATTCATCTCGGCAATCAGCTTGTCCAGCGTCATGCCTTTCGGCCATTCCTTCTGCGGCTTCAGATTGACCAGCGTCTCGCTCATCTCGCTCGGCGCCGGGTCGGTCGCGGTGGCGGCGCGGCCGGCCTTGCCGAAGACGGACTCGACCTCGGGGAACGAGCGGATGATGCGATCCTGGGTCTGGAGCAGCTCCGCCGCCTTGGTCACCGAGATGCCGGGCAGCGACACCGGCATGAACAGCAGCGTTCCTTCATTGAGATCGGGCATGAATTCCGAGCCGAGACGTGCCGCCGGCCACAGGCTGGCACCCAGCAGCGCCACCGCCAGAAGGATCGCGGCGAAGGGCATCTTCAGCACAAGCCGGATGATGGGCCGATAGACGAAGATCAAAGCGCGGTTGACCGGATTGCGGTCCTCCGGCACCAGTTTGCCGCGGATGAACACCATCATCAGCACCGGCACCAAGGTCACCGACAGCAAAGCGCCGCCGGCCATGGCGAAGGTCTTGGTATAGGCCAGCGGCTTGAACAGCCTGCCCTCCTGGTCCTCCAGGGCGAAGACCGGCAGGAACGAGGCGACGATCACCAGCAGGCTGAAGAACAGCGAAGGCCCGACCTCGGTCGCCGCCGCCAGGATGGCCGGCCCGCGCGGCACGCCTTCCGGCAACCGCTCGATATGCTTGTGGGCGTTCTCGATCATCACGATCGCGGCGTCGACCATGGCGCCCAGGGCGATGGCGATTCCGCCCAGGCTCATGATGTTCGAGCCGATCCCCAGCGCATGCATGCCGGCGAACGAGATCAGCACGCCGAGCGGCAGCGTGAGGATCGCCACCAGGGCGCTGCGCGCATGCAGCAGGAACAGCACGCAGACCAGCGACACGATCACGCTTTCCTCGATCAGCGTCTGTTCGAGATTGGCGATGGCGCGGAAGATCAGCTGCGAACGGTCATAGACGGTGCGGATCGAAACGCCCTCGGGCAGGCTGGGCAGCAGTTCGGCGATACGCATCTTGACGCTTTTGATGGTGGTCAGAGCGTCGGCGCCGTCGCGCTTCACCGCGATCCCGCCGACCGCCTCGCCGGTGCCGTCCAGTTCCGAGATGCCCCGGCGCTCGTCCGGTCCCAGCTCGATATGGGCGATATCTTTCAACAGAACCGGGGTGCCGTCCGCCATCCCGGCTTTAACCGAGATCTGCTCGAGATCTCCGGTGCCGCGCAGATAGCCGCGGCCGCGAACCATATATTCGGTCTCGCTCAGTTCGATGGTGCGGCCGCCGACATCGCGGTTGCTGCCGCGCACCGCATCGGCGATCTGGGACAGCGACACGCCATAGGCCTGCAGCTTGCGGGGATCGACCACCACCTGATATTGCCGCTGGAAGCCGCCGACCGATGCGACCTCGGCGATGCCGTCGGCCTTGGCCAGCTGGAAGCGGATCAGCCAATCCTGCAGGCTGCGCAGCTCGGCCAGGGTCTTTTGCGCCCCGACCACCGCATATTGATAGACCCAGCCGACGCCGGTGGCGTCCGGGCCAAGCGAGGGCGAAACGCCCTGCGGCAGGCTCTTGGCGGCGAAGTTGAGGTTTTCCAGCACGCGCGACCGCGCCCAGTAAAGATCGGTGCCGTCCTCGAACACCACATAGACGAAGCTGACGCCGAAATTGGAGAAGCCGCGCACCACCTTGGAATGCGGCACCGTCAGCAAGGCAGTACTGAGCGGATAGGTCACCTGGTCCTCGACCACCTGCGGCGCCTGGCCGGGATATTCGGTGTAGACGATGACCTGGGTGTCCGACAGATCGGGCAGCGCGTCGAGCGGCGTGTTGGCGACGGCCCATACTCCGGCGCCGGCGAGGAACAAGGTCAGCAGGCAGACGAGAACCGCGTTGCGTGCGGAAAAGGCGATCAGGCGGGCGATCATTGGGCCTCTCCCTTGTCGAAAGATTGCAGCGCCGCCTTGAGATTGCTTTCCGCATCGATCAGGAAATTGGCCGAGGTCACCACGCTGTCGCCGGGCTCCAACCCTTCCAGAATCTGCACCGAGCCGTCGCCGCGGCCGCCGATCTTGACGTCGCGCGGAACAAACCGCCCTTCGCCCGCCTCAACCAGCACGACCTGATGGAGACCGCCATCGATCACCGCCGAATCGGGAACCGTCAGAACCGTCTCTCCGGACGGCGCCGCCGCGGTTTCGATGCTGGCGCTGGCGAACATCTCGGCGCGCAGAGCCAGATCATGGTTGGGGATCACCACCCGCACCCGCGCCGTGCGCGTCTCGGACGCCAGCATGGGATAGATGAAATCGACGGTTCCGGTAAATGTCCGGCCGGGAAACGCGGTGAAGGAAGCCGTGACCTTCTGTCCGGACTGGATCTGCCCAAGGTCGGATTCCTGCACGTCGGCGATCAGCCAGACGCTCGACAGGTCGGCCAGCCGGTAAAGCGGATCACCCGCCCCGACATGCGAGCCTTCCACGGCCATCTTCTCAGCGACGATGCCATCCTGGGATGCCCGCACGGCGATGCGGCGGGAGGCCTGTCCGGTCCGCCGCAGGCGCTCGATCTCGTCCGCGGGAACGTCGAGGGCGCGCAACCTCTGGACCGAGGCGTCCACCAAAGCGATGCCGTCGCCATGTGCAGATCCGGCGTGGCCGCTGTGCTCCAGTTCGGCGGCGACCAGATATTCCTGCTCGGCCGCCGCCAGGTCGGGGGAATAGATCCAGGCGAGAACCTGGCCGCGCCGAACCGCTTCACCGGTCGCGGCGACTTCCAGCTTCTCGATCCACCCCTCGGCGCGGGTGGTCACCGTCGCGAGCCGGCGTTCATCGAGCTTCACCACGCCGGTCGCCCGGATGCTGCGCGCCAGCGTCTGATGTCTTTCCACCAGCGCCGTCCGAACACCCAGGGTCTGCATGCGGCCCGGACTGATCGAGACCGCGCCCGGATCTTCGGCTTCCTTGGCGTGGACCGGGATATAGGCCATTCCCATCGCATCCAGCTTCGGCACCGGCGACTTGTCCGGCAGGCCCATCGGATTGCGGTAATAGAGAACGGGATTATCGTCCGCGGCAGGCGCCGCCGGAGCGGCCGGAACCTGAACCGAGGGGGCGACCAGTCCATGCGCGCCGTGACCCAGCGAATAGCCGGCTCCGCCGGCGACGATAGCGCTGCACAGGGCGGCGAGAACGACAGGCTTCATGGGGCGCCTCCGGTCAGGCGTTCGATCGCGGCAAGGGCGATCCGTTGATCGAGGTCGAGCTGCAGGCGCTTGATCCGCAGATCGTGAAGGTGATGCAGCGCGTCGATGACGGTGGAAAAAGCCCCGTTGCCCTGGCCGTAGGCGACAGTCGCCGAGCGCAGCATGGCGGTCATTTCCGGCTGCGCCTCGTCGTCGATCAGGCGGGCGGCGTTGCGCGACGCGTGGAGCCGGGCATTGGCCTCGCCGAGGGCCGACTGGATGTCGTACAGGACCTCCTCCAGACGCTCGCGCGCGGCGCCCAGCTTGGCTTCCGCGGCTTTTTGCTCGGACTCTTCGCGTCCCCAGCTCACCGGGATGTTGATGCCGATCGCGGCGGTAAAACCGGGCGAGCGGTCATTGGTCTGGATCAGCGGGCCGGCGCCGACGGTGACATCCGGATACCAGGCCTTGCCGGCCAGTTCGCTGCGCCGCCTGGCCGCGGAAACCTCGGCGCCGCTCGACAGCAGGGTCGGGTTGTGAACCCGCGCCGAATCGAGCAAAGCGTCGATATCGTATCCGTCTGCGGGCAGTGTCCGCGCCGCGACGGATACCGGAACCGGCGTCCGAGCCGGCTGGGCGGTCAGCGCCAGCAGCATCGACCAGGCGGCCGCGCGCTCGCCTTCCAGCCGGATGATTTCCTCCCTGGCGACGGTTTCTTCGGCAATCGCTTCGAGTACCGCCGGCTGGTCGCCGCGTCCGGCGCCATAACGCGCCTTGGCGGCTTCCTTCATGCCGCGCGAAAGGTCGGCGACCTCGCGATTCACCGCGATCGCTTCGCCGGCCCACACCAGCCGGGCGAAGGCCACCCTGATCCGTTCGTCGAGATCGTCGCTCGCCGCCTGCTCACGCCCCCGCGCGGCGTCGAGTTCGGACAAGGCCGCCTGGCGGCGCAGGTCGCGCTTGCCCCACAGGGGAAAGGCCTGGCTCAGCATCACCGCATGACCGCTGAAGGTGCCGGGGTCGCGGTAGAATTGGTAATTGTCGCTGAGCGTCGGATCATCGAGGGCGTCGGCTCCCTCGGCCTTGGCGGCAGCGGCAGCCGTCTCCAACGCGGTAGCGCGCAGCGACGGACTCAGACGGCGTCCCGCCGACAACAGGGTATCGACGGTCATATCCTCTCCCGCCGCGGGCAGCGCGGCGAGCAGAGCGATCCATACCGCGAGTATGCGATAGGGCATTTGTGGAAATCCTTCCCAGGCCGGCAGACAAAGCACCGGCGTTAACAACAGATCAGCGGATTTTGCGGATCAGGCCTGTTTGGGAGGGAAAAGGGCGGGCTCCGCCGGATGCCCCAGCAGGGCGGCGGAATCGTCGTGATAGGAGATCGGGGTAAAGGCGAACCGAACCGCCTCCGCGGCCGGCTGCGCCATGGCACCCGGCTGTGTGTCGTAGCAGGCCATCATCCGGGCGCAATCGGACGCCCCCATCGTGCAATGGCCGGCTTTCGCCGACGAACAGGGCAGATGCATCTGCATCGCCGGACAATCGTCGCAGTTCGACGCCCTGTCGATCCCGGCCGGGGCCGCGACGGCATGCCCGGCCGGGATCATCGCACCACCGAGGATGGCGAGAGCGGCCAGGACGAACATCAGGCGTTTGACGAGATGGAACGACATGCCCGTAACCTGCGCTCGCGCCCGGCCGCTTTCAAGGGGCGAAACCTCAAGGATCGATAAACAGCAGCTTGAAGGTTCCAGGCACGAAGTGGAACCGGGTCGGCTTGCCGCCATCCGGGGCCGGCTCGCTCGAAGCGACATCGGCGGTCACCAGGAAGATGCGGCCGCTGTCGGGGTCGATCGCCATCGCGCGCGCACCCGGCGCGGTCGGGACGTCGCCGAGGGAAACGAACTCGTCCGCGCTCTTCTCGGCGATCACCGACAAGGTGCCCTCGCTGTTCGGGCTGAAGGCCAACTTGCGCTTGGGGTCGAAGCCGGCGCCGTCGGGGCGCTTGCCGATCGGCACGGTGGCGACCACCGTGCCCTTGTCGGTATCGACCACGACCATCTTGCCGTTGACGCAGGTGCTGAACAGGCGATGCGTCGCGGGATCGACCGCCATGCCGTGCGGCGCTTCGCAGTCCGGGATCGGCCAGCGCGCGTCGAGCTTGCCGCTGGCGATGTCGATCCGCACCACCTCGCGGCGGTCCTTGATGTTGACGTACAGCTTGCCGGCCGCCGCGGCGAGGAATTCCGGCGCGCCGCCGAGATCGGTGGTGAAGACCGGCTTGCCGGTCTCGACATCGATGGCGATGACCGTCTTGTCGTCCTCATTGACCACGAAGCCGCGCCGGCTGTCCGGATCGTACAGAGCGCCGTCCGGCCCCTTCCCCATCGGAATCGTCGCCACCTGCTTGAGGGTGGCCAGATCGAACGCCACCAGCATGTCGGGGTCCTGGCTGGTGGCGTAGATCCGGCCATTGGCGACCATCACGCCATTGCCATGCTTGAGCGGGCCGAGATGCCCGACCACGGCGCCGCTGTCGGAATCCACCAATGTCGCTTCGCTGCCATGCGAAACCACCACGCGATGGGAAGCTGCATCGAAGGTGAGATAGTCCCAGCTGTCGGGAGCGCCGAGAGCCACCGTCCTGGTGATGCGGTAGGTGGGGGTCTCCGCCGTGGCGGCCGCGGAGAGACCGGCGGCGAGAGCGAGTGTCAGAATGGTGCGCATGATGTCCCTCAGAATTTCAGCCGAACGCCGCCCAGATAGTCCGAATCGTAGAATTCGCGCTGGATCGGGTTGCTGGGCGACGAGCCCTGGGTGAATTGCAGCTTGGTGTTGGTCAGGTTCTTGGCGTCGAAATAGACCTGCAGATTGTCGGTCAGCTGATAGCTGGCGCCAAGATCGAGGCGGAAGCGGCCCTGCGAGAAGATGTCGGTGGTACGGTCGCCGCCGATGCCCCACAGATTGGCCGATACATAGGACGCGGCGGCGCGCAGATAAATCGGCCCCTTATCGTAATAGAGCCCGAGATTGTAGTTCTCGGGCGAGGTCTGCGGCAGGCGCACATCCTTTTCGCCCGGGCGCAGCTGGGCCGAAGAATCGACGAAGGTGTAGTTGCCGTCGACGCCCAGCCCATCGAAGGGCTGCGGCAGGAAGGTCAGCGGCTTGGAGAATTTGAACTCGATGCCGTCGGCGCGCGAGCTGGCGATGTTGTGATAGCTGGTGAACAGATAGCCGGCCTGGCCCTGATAGGTGCCGAAATAGGTATCGGCGACGATGTAGTTCGAGAAGTCCTTATAGAACAGCCCGACGCCGGCATTGCCGCCGCCCGGCAGATCGTAATCGGCGCCGAGGTCGAAATCATTGGCCTTTTGCGGCTTCAGATTGGGATTGCCGCTGGTATAGGTCAGGTTGGAATAATCCACCTGGGTCGACGCGGAAATCTGGTTGAAGCCCGGGCGCGCGATGCCGGTCGAATAGGACGCCCGCAGCTGCAGCGCCGGATCGAGCTGGTACTTGGCCTGAATCGACGGAAAGACGTCGGTGTAGTTCTGGCTGGTGGTGTTCAGCGAATAGCTGCCGTCCGGATTGTTCAGGTAAGCCTTTTCCTGGCCGTCGGTGTTCTCGACGCGGACGCCGCCGACGATGTCGAGCCGGTCGAGATGGGCATGATATTCGACATAGCCGGCATAGACGTTCTCGGTGCCGCGGGCGAAGCTGCCGATATTGTAGGTGCCCTGCAGCGGCGTGGTGGCGAGAACCGCGCTGTGATTGATGTTCGGGCCGATATCGTACCAGCTGTTGTAATAGCTGACCGGCGCCGTATTGACGTAGGGCGACAGCGGAACCGTGCCCGCCGGCGAGCCGGAATAGTTGGTCTGGTCGAAGCCGCGGTCGCGCAGCCGCACCGAGCCGCCGATCTTGGCCTGGTCTTCGGGGCTGAGGAAGCCGGTGTCGATGGTGAGGTCCACCCCGGTGCTGTATTCCTCGTCGAAGGCGTGTGACGGCTGGTTGCGTATCCGGTCCAGCGCATATTGCGCCGGATCGGCGGCGCTGATGCCGGGGGTCAGGATCGACAAAGTGCGGTGCGACGGATCGGCGTCCTGATATTGCGCCGTGAACGGAGTCTGCGTCGCGAAATCGATCGTGTAGGAATGGGTGAAGGTGTCGCTGCCATAGGCGTAGCCGCCGCGGAAATCGATGCGGGCGCGGTCGAAATCATAATGGCCGCCGCCGCTCAGCACCGACGAGGTGATCTGTTCGGCGGTGTCGATGAAGCGCTGGGTCGCGCCGGCATTGGTGGCGACGTAATTGCCGTTGCCGAGGCTGGTCAGCGTGCCGTTGGTGTTGCTGCCGTCGAGGCCGTTATAGAGCAGCTCGTGCTTGTCGGCCGATTCCCAATAGCCGCTCGACATGCCCTTGGCATAGAGGCCGAACCGGGTGGAAGGATCGTAATCCAGCTCGAAGGTGCCGCCCTGGGTGATGCGGTGATATTGGTACCAGCGCTCTTCGAGGGTGCTGAGCGGCACCAGGCTGCCGCCGCTCGGATAGCTTTCCTCGACATCGTCGATGCCGCGCTGATCCTCGCGATAGGCCAGGGTGACGACAATGCGGAACGGAGTCGCCGCCCCGGTGTGCCCGTCCAGGCCGAAGCTGGTGCCGGCGGTCACGCTGCCCTGATAGACCGGATTGTCGCGCAAGGTTTCGACGCCGCCGGCGATGTCGGCCTCGAAGAACGGCGCGCCGCCGATCGGCATGGTATGGCCCAGCATGTTGACTTGGCCACCGATCCCCTCGGCATCCATCGACGGGGTCAGGGTCTTGACCACTTCGAGGCCGCCGATCAGCCCGGCCGGGAACACGTCGAACGCCACCGCGCGCCCGCCGCCCATCGGCGAGGCGTTCTGATTGTTGGCGGTCAGGTGAACGCCGTCGAAATAACTGCCATTGAGATCGGCGTCGAAGCCGCGGATATTGACGAAGCGGCCGGAGCCGCTGTCGCTTTCCATCGAGATGCCGGGTATGCGCTGCAGCGCCTCGGCGATATTGGCATCGGGGAGACGGCGCATCTCGTCTTCGAGGGTCACATCCTTGATGTTGTCTGCCTGGCGTTCGATTTCGAGCGACTTCTGCTGCGAGCGCAGCATGGTCGACTGGACGATGATTTCGTCCTTGCCGCTGGTGTCGCCGACGGCGTCATCGGCGCGGGCCGACAGCCCCGACAGCAGCGCACACCCGGCGGCGCCGGCCAGCAACAAGGAAATCCTGCTTTTTCCGAAAGAAAACATGACTGAACACCCCGTGTCGCCCAAAAAGCGAGCCGGTTTTACAGCCTGTTTACCCGGAAATAATACTAACTAATTTGTGAGACAAACGTCACACAAGCGTCATCGTAATAAATATTTCACTCAATATTTGTGGAATCGTCATTTAACCGAGTCTTGAGGAAGCGGCCTGGTCGAGACACACCATCCGTCGCCATGCAGCCAGCAGCTTTCATCTTCCTGATGCTGATCGAAAACCAGGCTGGCGACATCCCCCGGCGGACGGCCCAGCGCGGCGGAAACCGCCGCCAGATCATCGTCCTGGCGCGTTCCCAGGCAGGGGTAATGACGCGTGAAGGACTGCAATCCGGCCGACCAGGGGCCGCCATCCACCGGCTTGCGCAGCAGCAGGACCAGGCCGTGATTGCGCCGGTCGGTGACCGGCACCACCATCCGCCCGCCCGGTTTCAGAGCAGCCAGCCAGGCGGATGGCAAAGTGCCGAGCCCGGCGCTGGAATACACCATGTCGATCGGTGGCAACGGCGCCGCCAGAGCGTCGCCCGTCACCTCCACCCAGGGCCAGGCGGCCAGATTGGCCCGCGCGCGGTCGAGCAGACCGGGATCGATTTCCGCCGCCAGCACCTTGCCCGAGGGCCCGACCAGTTCGGCGAAAACGGCCGAGAAATAGCCCAGCCCCGCCCCGACATGAAACACCGTCTCGCCCGATTGCGGCTCGGCCAGCATCATCTGTTCGGCGAAGCGGACCGGATTGGCGTTATTGAGCAGCCGCGCCGGATCGATCGCCACCCCCACGCCGTGCAGCACATGGCGGGGATCGGCATCTTCGCTGAGATAATAGACGCTGCTCAGCGCCTCGATCAGCCAGGGGCCCGGCGGCAGAAATTCCTCGCGGCGGACCGCCGACAAGGCCTGACGCAGCCGCGGCGACCGGGCGCCGCTGAGGGCGGCGATTTCTTCGGCGTAGCGGCGATGGAGATCGGACATCAAGGAACCTGTCTGTGTCGGGGCCGGGTGGTCAGGCACCAGCCGTCGCCATGCAACCAGCAGGCTGGCTCGCGCTCGTGGTGGTCCTGGCGGACGGAGGTGACGAAGGGTGCCCGCTGGTCACTTAATGCCATGTCCAAGGCCGCCATGTCATTGATTTGACGCAAGCCGAGGCAGGGATAAAAGCGTACGAAGCTCAACAGCTTAGCCTCGATGCCATGGTCGTCCCGGCGAAACAGGAAGGAAAAGCCGGCCCCGTTGCTGCCGGTCAGCGGCACGCACATACGCCCGCCCGGCGGCAGCAGCCCGACCCACTGCAGAGGAAGGCTCGCCATGCCCGCGCTGGAAAAGATCACGTCATAGGGCTGGGGCGGCAGAGCCAGGGCATCGCCGGTCAGCGCCACCCAGGGCCAGGGCGACAGATTGCGCAGCGCCTGGGCGGCGAGGTCGGGATCGATCTCGGCGGCGGTCACTTCGCCGGACGGACCGGTCAGCTCGGCCATGACCGCCGAGAAATAGCCCAGCCCGGCGCCGACATGCAGAACCCGGTCGCCGGTCCTGATTCCGGTGGCCTCCAGCGTCCTGGCCACCACCGCGGGATTGGCGCAATGCAGCGGGACATCGCCCCCGCGCGCGATCGCCACCCCGACGGCGTGAAGGATATGGCGGGGGTCGTCGTCCGGAGAGCGGAAATAGCTTCCGTCGAGCCCTTCCAGGGTCCACGGTCCCGGCGGCAGGAAATCTTCGCGTGGAACGGCCGAGAAGGCGCGCAGCACCGTCTCGGACCGCACCCCGCACAAGGCGGCGATTTCCTGCACGAAGAGATCGCGTCCGTCGGGATGGCGCCTCCTGAAGGAACCGTTCATTCAGGCGTGAACCGCCCCATGACCGGAGCGGGGCAGATGCAGCGGACCGACAGTGCCGTCGGGATTGATCTTGAACATGTTCGGCGCCGTGGCGGAGGATGAGGACGAGCCATCCTTGGCGTCGGTATCGGCCTTGGCCGGTTCCGCGGCCTTGACCGTGGCGTCGCTATCCGGCTGCGCTTCGGCGGTGGGCTTGGCGCTGACATTGGCGCCGGTGGCGGCAAAACCCTGGTAGTTGGATTGGCTGATGCTGGAAATCGTCATCTCAATGCCCTCTTCGTGAAAAACTCCCGCCTTCACGCTACGCCACCCCAGTCGGCCAATTCACCTAACAAACGCTCCCTAACAAATTTGTATATTTGGAATGCGGGCGCGGCGTGAATAACTACATATGGGAATTACTGTTCTACCGCGTGTAGACCGAGCAGATGAACATACTGGTAATAGAAGACAACCAAGAGACCGCGGCCTATATCGCCAGCGGATTGGAGCAGGCCGGGCACAGCGTCGTCATCGCCGCGGACGGTCCGCAGGGGCTGCTGGTCCTGCGGCGCGGGCAGTTCGACCTGATGATCGTCGACCGCCTGCTGCCCGGATTGGACGGGCTGACGGTGGTTCAGCTGATCCGCGACCAGGGCGCCAACCTGCCGGTGCTGTTCCTCAGCGCGTTGGACGGCGTGGATGACCGGGTGAAGGGCCTGAATGCCGGCGGGGACGATTATCTGGTCAAGCCGTTCGCCTTGCGTGAATTGCAGGCCCGGGTCGCCGCCCTGGGCCGCCGCAAGACCAAGCAGGTCCTGCTGTCCGCCGGCGATCTGCAGATGAACCTGATCACCAGGCGGGTCAGCCGCGGCGACAGCGAGATCGAGCTGCTGCCGCGCGAATGGGAACTGCTCGAATATCTGCTGTCCAACAAGGGGCGCCTGGTCACCAAGAAGATGCTGCTGGAGAAGATCTGGGGGTTCCATTTCGATCCGCGCACCAATGTGGTCGAAACCCATGTCAGCCGGCTGCGCCAGAAGATCGACAAGGGCCATGCGGTCGAGCTGATCGTGACGGTGCGCGGCTCAGGATATCTGATCCATGACACGGCCTAGGCTGCTCAGCACGCCGACCTTCCGGTTGATCCTGCTGTCGAGCGCGATCTTCGGCGTCTCCGCCATCGTCATGTTCGGGGTGATGTATATGGCCGTCACCCAGGCGATGAGCCGGCAGATGGACGCCCAACTGCAGAACGAGATCATCTCGCTGTCGGACAATGACGGCCGCATGGACCGCGACCGCCTGATCGCCCGCGTGCAGGGCCGCATCTCGCGCCACAGCCGGACCGGCACCTATTATCTGGTCGAAGACGAGGACGGCACGCTGTTGGCCGGCAATCTGCCGGCGATGCCGGTGCCGTTCCACGGCGCCTACGACCTGCCCTCCCCGCTCGGCGTTCCCGACCATGAATTGCGCGCCGCCGGGATCAGCCTGCCCAACGGGATCAATCTGCTGATCGCACGGGACGCCTATGTGCTCGACGAAGTCGCCGATCTGATGGAGCGCACGTTCGGCGTCGGGGTGCTGCTGACCCTGGTCGCCGCCCTGTCGAGCGGCGTGCTGATCAGCCGCCGCCTTCTGCAGCGCCTGGAGACCATCAACCGCACCAGCCGCGACATCATGTCCGGCGATTTCGGGCGGCGCATACCGGTTCAGGGCCACGACCAGGTCTTCGAGGAACTGACCACCAACCTCAACAATATGCTGGCCCGCATCGAAGGGCTGATGGAGGGCGTGCGGCAGGTCTCGGACAATATCGCGCATGACATGCGCACGCCGCTGACCCGGCTGCGCAACTATCTGGAACAAGTCCGACTGTCGGGCGCCACCGTCGAGGAATTCCGCAACGCGGTCGACATCGCCCTGCTCTCGACCGACGATCTGCTGGAAATGTTCGGCGCTTTGCTGCGGATCGCGCAGATCGAAGCCCGTACGCCGTGCAGCGGACTGGAGCCGCTCGATCTGTCGGCGCTGTGCGAGATGGTGGCCGAAACCTACGGACCGGTTGCCGAATCCGAGGGACATCGGCTGGCCTCGGCGATCGTGCCGGGCTTATCCGTCGACGGCGACAGGCAATTATTGACGCAGATGCTGGTGAACCTCGTCGAGAACGCCCTGCAGCACAACAGAACGCCGATCGAGGTCCGCATCCTGCTCGCTTTGCCCGGCGATGGCGGCGGGCCGCTCCTGACCGTCAGCGACGACGGCGTCGGCATCGCCCCGCAAGAGCGCGCCAATGTGCTGCGCCGCTTCTACCGGATCGACGCCTCCCGCTCCAGTCAGGGAAGCGGCCTCGGCCTCAGCATGGCCGAGGCCATCGCGAAATATCACGGCGCCGCCCTGGTCCTCGAGGACAACGAGCCGGGCTTGAAGCTTTTGCTGCGTTTTCCAACCCGCCGCCCATATCCCCACCATTGAGCGGCGGTAGACGAGGATGCGGCCCAACTCCTTCCGCATCCTCGTCGCCCTTTTCAGGCCGGGGCCGACGCCGCCTGGCGCTTTTTGAGCGAGCGCGAGATCTGCCAGGTCAGCAGCATCGAGACCACCGAGGTTCCCACCACGACGAAGCCGACGCTCGGCATGCCGATCAGCTTGCCGTCCGGGCCGGCGGTGATCAGCTGCGCCGCGACGGCTGAAGCGACGCCGCCGCCCAGCTGCTGAACCGCGGAATTGACCGAGTTGAACGAACCGCGCTTGACCGGATCGGGCAAGGTCGAGATCAGCGCCTGATAGGGGATCATGCGCGAGAAGATGCCGAGAAACAGGATGACGTTGACCGCGATCAGCTCGGCCAGCGGCGTCGTCTGCAGGTGGGTGTAGAACAGCACCATCGTCACTGTCAGGCAGGTACCGCAGACGAACACCGGAATCCGCCCCACCTTGTCGCTGACCTTGCCGATGGTCGGCGCGAAGAAGATGGTGCACAGGCCGGTCACCAGATAGATGGTCGGCAGGTCGCTCAGGCTGATCCCCAGATTATTGACCGAGAAGGCGCTGCCGAACGGCATCAGCATGAAGCCGCCGGTGGTCAGCAGCGCGGTGGTGAAGAAGGCCATCACGTAATGCGGTTCGACCACCGTGTGGAACAGATGGGCCAACGGGCTGTGTTCCTGCTTGAGGGCCAGATGGTCGGCCACCGGCTTCAGGCGGAAGACGATGATCAGCCCGCCCACCACGCCGAAAGCGGCGATGGCGAGAAACGGCGTGTGCCAGGTCCCGTGATTGGACAGATAGAGGCCCGCCGGCAGCCCGAGCACCTGGCTGGCCGCGAAGGCGCTCTGCACCACGCCCATCACCCGGCCGCGCATATTGGGCGGGAACAGGTCGGTGATGATCGCCATCAGGATCGAGCCGATGACGCCGCCGAACAGGCCGGTGACGATGCGCGCCGCCAGCAGGGTGGGGAACGTGTCCGCCACGCCGCACCAAAGAGTCCCCCCGATGAAGCCGGCATAGAAGAACAGCAACAAGCGTTTGCGGTCGAAGCGGTCGGCGAAGCCCGCCGTCAGGAACGCCGAAATGCCGGCGCTGAAGGCATAAGCCGACACCGCCAGGCCGAACTGACGCGGGGTGATCCCCAGGCCGGGCATGATCATCGCGCCCAGCGGCGACATGATCATGAAATCGAGAATGACGGCGAATTGCAGAAACGCCATCAGACCCGCGACGAAGCTCTGATATTTGCTGAATGCCGACGGTGACTGTTCACTCATGATAAAGCCATTGCGATCAGAAATTGGGCGATCAGAAATTGGGCGATCAGAAATTGGCCGGAACTTTGGCCGGGCCGCGCTTGAAATTGCAGTCGCCGAAGATATTGTCCTTCTGCATCATCCCGGCAAGATCGTCGCCCCAGCGCTGGGTCGGATCGTTCTCATGCACGCCGGAGAACTGGCCGACATTGAAATCGGCCTGCCCCTTCCACACCGGCTTTTTCGACTTCGCGTCGGTCAGCGAGAATTGCAGCCGGACCATCGAGGTCCAGGGCTGCCCGACGGGATAGCCATAGCGGGTCATCGTCGTCGTCTCATGGCCGAGCTCGTGGATGACCAGCACGCCGTCGACAGTGCCGACATTGGTGGTCTGTCCCGGAACCGGCTTGACGAACGAGACCTGCACGCCGCAGCGGCTGGCGCTGTCGACGAAGGCCGCGTTGAAGCGCGGATCGAGCGACGGCGATTCGACGATCGCGGCGAGACTGTGCGGCTTGTCCGTATAGTCGGCACTCTTGACGGTCTGCACGTTCCTGGTCGATCCGCAGCCCGACAGCAAAAGCGGCGCGGCGACGATCGCGGCAACCCACCCGTTTTTCGACATAGTGCTCCCCCTACCCTGTCAGAGCCTGTTTGGGAATTGGATATGACCTGCATCGCAGCCGGAAAGCCGAGGGCCAGGCAGCCTGCCGAAGGCGATGCGGCGCATCGTCGAGGCGGGATAACGCCGCCCTCGGCTTTCCGGCTGCGACCCTCCGGGCAACGATATCAGAGGCTTGGGCGGCGTTATCGCTCGCTCGCGATGCGCCGCATCGCGTCGCTCCCGCTGCCTGGCCCAAGCCTCTGATATCGGTGTGCAGGCCATACCCAATTCCCAAACAGGCTCTCAGCCCGCAACAATGGCATGCCGCCCGGAGGGTGTAAACCGAACGTTGCGATTGCAATGACTCCGTTCACAAGCAATAAATCAAATAATCAGAGTAAAGGGGGCAAAATGAGCAAATCGACTATTTGTGCAAAATTGTTACGACTTGCCGTGCTGCCGGCGATGCTGGCGGGTTGCAAAAGCTTGCCGCCCGAACCGCCGCCGGTTCTGACCCCGCAATATCAGCTGAGCAGCGTCCTGCTGGTCGAAGAGCTCAAATCGCCGGGCTTCGGAGATTATCCGAACAAGCTCGACGCCGCTCTGGTCGAGGCGTTCAAATCCTGCTCGATCGACGTCCATTCCCATGTCTCCCGCGATTCGGGCACCCTGTCCCTGAGCACCACGGACGACAATCTGGAGGCCGTCAAAGCGAAAATCCGCGAATTCCACCCGAAGACGCTGGTCGCCATCGAAAGCCCGAACCAGCAGGTCAGCACCGGCTTCATCACCGGCGGCACTGTGCAGTCGGCGCATATCAAGATCGTGGTGAAGGATCTGCAGACCAATGCGATCATCCGCACCACCGACCTCGGCATGCTGGGGCACGATCTGTCCGACACCTTCGGCAGCCGCCGCGGCAGCCTGCGCTGGCAGATTCTGCACAATCTCCATCGCGACGGCCTGCTGGCCTGCGACCCGGGTCCGACCGACGGCAATTGGTGGGATAACGGGAAATAACCGTGACCGGCACTCCATGCCGCCTCGAAGCATCGGCGGAACGATCTGCCTCGGCGGAGGAAGCTGCTTAAGGCATAATATCCCGATGCTCGGAAACAGCCCGGGGCTCGCCAAGATGAAACCTTCAGTCGCGTTCTTTATCAGTCAGTGTTTCCTGGTCAGCCTGGTGCTGCTCGTCGCCAGGGCCGTTGCCCAGCATGATTGGTCGCCCGCCACCATCGCGAAGACCGCCGCGATGGGCCTGCTATATGCCGGCTACGTCCTCACTTTGCCGCGCCTGGAGATCGAGACCAAGCCCAAGGGAATGGCTGTCCTGGCCATCCTGGGCGGCGCCATACTGCTCGTCTCGACCGGCCTATGGCAGTTGCTGACTTGAGAGCCTGACCCGAAATAACCGGCCCCGATTACATCCCGGGCAATTGAGACGCCCTGCCGCCGGTCGGCGCATGGCGCGGTGGGGCCGGTTTCCTTCGGCTGACAGAAAAACGCCGCCGGGCGTGAGCCTCGGCGGCGTTTCGATCGCTTAGGAGCGCTTTGCCCGCTCGACCGCCTCGGCGATCATTTTCCGGGCCTCGGCGGCGTCGCCCCATCCGGCGACCTTCACCCACTTGCCCTTCTCGAGATCCTTGTAATGCTCGAAGAAGTGCTTGATCTGCTCGAGGGTGATATCCGGCAGGTCGGTGTAGTTCTCCACCTTCACATAGCGCTTGGTGATCGAAGGCGAGGGAACCGCGATGATCTTCTCATCGCCGCCGCCATCATCTTCCATCTTCAGCACGCCCACCGGCTTCACGTTGATGACGGCGCCAGGCAGGATCGGCCGGGTGTTGGCGACCAGCACATCGATCGGATCGCCATCCAGCGACAAAGTATGCGGAACGAAGCCGTAATTACCCGGATAGCGCATCGGCGTGTATAGGAAACGGTCGACGAACAAGGTCCCGGCGTCTTTGTTCATTTCGTATTTGATCGGCTCGCCGCCGATCGCCACCTCGACGACGACGTTGACGTCTTCCGGAGGGTTGTCGCCGATGGGAATGGCGTCGAGGTTCATGGAAAATCTCCTGTAGGTCTAATCGGTTCAGAATTCGGTCGCGGGGAATATAGAATCAACAATCCAAACCAAAAAGCCCCTGCGCATCGGCGACAGTGGCTTTTTTCGATTGGAACCGTCAGCGAGTCACCGCCCCGGCACATTTTGAAATCAATCAGCTCCCCTGATTAAAATCAGTGTAAATAGAGCGCTGAAATACTTGATGATAATCAAATAAAATTTTGCAATGAAAAATCTAATTGATTTTACATATATTTAAAACTATATTTATGAGCGCGATCAAAAGAATCGACCTGACCGCCCCAGCAGGAGTTCTTGAATGCAGGTCATGATCGAGTTCTACCGCATTCGCCAAGCCGATAATGCTCATGCCGTGGTCGGACGGGAGACCGTGGAGGCCGCGGATCTGCCCGAGGCGCTGAGCATTGCACGCCGGCTTTGGCGGACGCTGGACATGCCGCAATGTCCGGACGGGGTATCTCTTTGCGACCGAGAGGGCAATCCGTTTTTTTCCGGCGCGCTGGACGCGACCGGCATTCCCGAACAGGCGGCGGATTGAATTCGCGCGCGGATTTCTTGCGCCGGCCCTACGCTTCATTTTCAGCGCCTGGGACGTTGGGCGCTCGCCTATTGGATCGATCATGACCTTGAAGGAACGGCGCTTGTCGCCCAGAGCCGCGAAAAGTGCGTGGCACTCCGTCGAACTCAAACTGGTGATCGGCGCCTTCATCGTCGTTCTGCTCATTTTCGGCACCGGCGCGGGCTTCTATCAGGAGTCCCGCGCGATATTGGTCGATGCCGACAGGCGGGAGCAGGCTCATGACCGCCTCGATGCGCTGCAGACGCTGCGAGCCGCGCTCCAGGAGATGGAGGTGAACCTGCAGAGAATCCTCGCCGCCGGACCAGGTGGCGATCTGGCCTCCTATCACCGCGCGCGCAGCGCGATCGACGAGGCGGATGAGACGCTTCGGGAAGCCTATCGGTTTCCGCCGGAGCGGAGCGGAGCGATCACCCCGCTCGAAGCACGGCTGGCGAACTGGCTGACCGAGCTGGATCGGGTCACGGCCGACGGGTCGGGTCCGATATCGTGGGCTGGCTCGATCGGCGACATCGGCCGGTTGTCTCTCGACATCGCCACGATGGCGACGATGGAGCGGCAGTCCCTCGACCGTCAACGCCTGCAAACCCATCTCAGGGTTCGCCGCGTCGTCGTCGCCTGGCTGCTGTTCAATTTCGCGAGCGCCGGGGGTTTCGCTCTATCGATGGTCCTGGTGGCCCGGCAGGTGCGCGGCAACAGGACGCTCGCCCGCCGCCACGAGCACGACGCGCATCATGATTTTCTGACCGGCCTGGCCAATCGGGCCTCTTTCAAGGAAACCCTGGATCATACCATCGCCCGGGCGCGCAGGGAGGGAACCCGCCTGGCGGTTCTCTATATGGACCTGAACGGCTTCAAGGCGATCAACGACCGTTTCGGGCACGATATGGGCGACCGCGTGCTGATTGCGGTCGCGCACCGCTTGCTGTCCGTACTGCGCGAAGCCGATTTCCTGGCGAGACTGGGGGGAGACGAGTTCGCGGTCATCGTGCCACGCTACGATCAACGCCACGAACTGACCGAACTGATCGGCCGCATCGAACAGGAAATCCTGTCGCTTCCCCTGCCGTTCCTGCAAGGAAGAGCCGTCGGCATCAGTATCGGGGTCGCCACCTATCCCGACGATGGCGATGATTCCGACACCCTGGTCGCCACCGCCGACCTCACCATGTATCAGGCCAAGCGGGAGCGAGATCAGGGATCAGGCAGCGCTGACGGGACTCACCGAGCGCATGAAAGCCAGTCGGGCCAAAGCGTTGCCACCGTCGCCGGCGACGCCCGCCGGCGCGCGGACGGCGACGGGGCCAGGGGTGCGCGGCATGACGCCGGATAGCGCTTTGGCGGGGGCGCGGCGGTCGATCGTCTCGATGCGGTGGCTCGTTACCCGTTCGATATTGCGCAAGAGGTCACGCTCTTCGCCGGCACACAGCGAGATCGCCGTTCCTTCGGCGCCCGCCCGCGCCGTGCGCCCGATACGGTGCACATAATTCTCGGCGATGTCGGGCAGCTCGAAATTCACCACATGGGTGACGCCGGCGACGTCGATGCCGCGGGCGGCGATATCGGTGGCGACCAGGGCGCGCACCTTGCCGGACCGAAAGGCTTCCAACGACCGCTCGCGCTGGCTTTGGCTCTTATTGCCATGAATGGCGGCGGTGGCGATGCCGGCGCTTTCCAGGTGGCGGGCGACCTTGTCGGCGCCGTGCTTGGTCCGGGTGAAGATGATGGTGCGCGCCAGGGCTCCGTCCGCGAACAGACCGGCCAGCAGATCGCGTTTGTCCGCCGCGTGAACCAGCAGGACCTGTTGGCGGATGCGCGCGACCGTGGTCGCCGCCGGCGTCACCGTCACCGTGACCGGGTCGTTCAGCAATTCGCCGGCGAGAGTGCTGATTTCCTTCGGCATGGTCGCCGAAAAGAACATGTTCTGGCGTTGTTTCGGCAGTTGGCCGACGATCCGCCGCAACGGCTTGATGAAGCCCAGATCCAGCATCTGGTCGACTTCGTCGAGCACCAGAAATTCGGTGGTATCCAGGCGGGCGGCGCGCGACCCGATGTGATCGATCAGGCGCCCCGGCGTGGCCACCAGGACATCCAGTCCGGCGGCCAGCGCCTTGAGCTGGGGCCCGGGCGCCACACCGCCGAAAATGGTCGCGACCTTGAGGCCGAGGCCATGGCCGTAGGTGCGGAAACTGGCGGCGATCTGGCTGGCCAGTTCGCGCGTCGGGCTCAGCACCAGCACCCGGCATCCGCCGCGCGGCGCCGGCCGCGGCCGTTGGGCCAGGTGATGAAGAATGGGCAGGGCGAAGGCGGCGGTCTTACCGGTTCCGGTCTGGGCGACGCCCAAAAGGTCGTGTCCCGCCAGGATGGCCGGGATCGCCTTGGTTTGGATGGGAGTCGGGCTCGTATAGCCGGCAGACTTGAGGGCATGCAGAAGGGGCGCGGCCAGGCCGAGCATGTCAAAATTGGTCAATATGGTCATCTTTCAGTGGAAGCGCCGCGACCGGGACATCTGGTCCGAAAACGATCGTCGGCGGCAATCGACGCAGCTTCGCCTGAAGCGGGCGTCTCTCATTTTATGGTCGGGATTTTCGCAAGTCGCGCCGGTCAGAGCCCGTTCATCGGGCTGGCGCGCCTACACCCGCAACCCGGTCGCGGAGGGTACATTATCGAGTTCAACTATTTGACGATCAAGAAAGCCGTAACTCCCCCTTGAAGGGCAAGCCGATAGCGCTTCGCCTGCCCTATTCCTCCTTCTCTTCTTCTTCCTCGCCGTCGGAATCAGGTTTCTCTTCCTGATCGTCTTCTTCTTTCCCCTCTTCTGGCCGAGGCGTGTCGTCAGCGAAGCGGGGGCCCTCCTCCGTGCCCTCGAACGGCCGCGTATAGCCCCTGCCGAAGGGGCTTTTCGGCCGCCTGTAAACGGCTGCGGCGGGGCGGACGACTTCGAAGAATTCCGTGCCGCATTTCGGGCACAGGACCGGGGCGCGCCTCAGATCGTAGAATTTCGTCTCGCAGGTCAGACAGGCGCGCTTTTCACCCCTTTCGGGTCGGATTTGATACACGAGCGTCACCTTTCGGATGAGAGAAGGCCGGTATCAGCGCCCGGCCGGAAGAATTGCCTTTATGTCGCCGCGATATTTCCCGGAGGCCTCGGCGATTTCGCGGTCCTGCGCCTCGAGATAAGCCCTGATGGCGTCATCCTTGTCTCCGTGCACATCCGCCAAGGCGGTGGCCGGAACTTTTCGGTTGGATGTCCGCGAGCCGTCCTCATAGAGGACGTCGAACAAATGATAGTCGGCGGCTACTTTCTTTTTCGCCCGCGCGTTCAAAGCCATTTTGCGTTTCCCGTCGATCGCATAGAAAAAGCCGTCAGGCGATGTTGCCTGACGGCACGCTTTCCGTTGCTCTCGGATCAGCTTGCTCGCAGGTTTACCGCGGCCAACTTGCCAGTCTTGCCGCGCTCCACATCGTAAGTGAGCCTCTGGCCTTCGCCGAGATGGCCCATTCCGGCGCGCTCGACGGCAGAGATGTGGACGAACACATCGGTCGAACCATCTTCAGGCTGAATGAAGCCGAAGCCTTTGGTGGAATTGAACCATTTCACAGTGCCTACGGACATGATGTCTCCCATAGTCCAGAATAGCCCGGGAAAAACCACCCGGCGCATCAAATTAGTTATGGGTAGGTCCGTAAATTACCCCATTTAAGGGATAACGACAGCGAATATTGCCCAAAACAGTCTAATATAGACATGTGGTCATACATAATAATTTTATGCAAATAAAATCGCCGATGGCGAAGAATTTAACTGAAAATAATTGATGTGGGCCAGTTTTTATTTTTTACCGAGGAAATGACGGCTGCAGAGAGACCATCGAGGCCTTAACTGGCGGTTTTGCCGCCATTCACCCGGATAATCTGTCCCGTCATGTAGCTCGCCCTCGCCGACCCCACAAAGAGGATGGCCTCCGCGATTTCTTCGGGCGTTCCGCCGCGCTTGAGCGGCACAGCGGCATAAAAGGCGGCCTTTTTCTCCGCCGAGCCGGTGAGGCGGTCCAGCATGCCGGTTTCGGTCGGCCCCGGCGCCACGGCGTTCACGCGCACGCCGAAGGCCGCCGCTTCGATCGCCGCGCTCTTGGTGAGGCCTTCGACGGCGTGCTTACTCGCAGCGTAAAGCGACATATTGGCCGCGCCGCGCTCGCCCATGGTCGAAGAAATATTGACGATGCTGCCATGCCCCTGGGACTGCATGACCGTGAGTTCGTGCTTAAGGCACAAAAGGGTTCCCAGGACGTTCGTTTCGAATAAGGCGGCATAGTCCTCGGGCGTCTGGTCGATCACGGGGCCGGGGGTCCCTTCCGTGCCGGCGTTGTTGACCGCGATATCGAGACGGCCGAATTGCGCGACGGCGCGCTCGATCAGAGCGCGAACCTCACTCTCATGGCGGACGTCGGCTTGAACGAAGAGAGCGTCTGCGCCCAGAGCGCGAAGCTCGGCCTCAAGAGCCGCGCCGGCTTCCGGCCGACGGCCCGAGACAACGACCGTTGCGCCCTCCCTGGCAAAAGCGAGGGCGGCGGCGCGGCCGATCCCCGTGAGGGCTCCGGTTATCAAAACCACTGATTTCGACATCGTTTTCCCTTTCCAAAAAGGCTTGGGGCGCACGACCTGCCCGCCATCGGCAAGATGGCGGGCAGGCTGTCATCCCTGACGCTCAGGCGTCCAGGAAGGTGGTGGCGTTCGCGACGAACAGCTCCGGATACTGATAGATGGAGCCATGGTTGGAGTCAGGATAGATGATCAGCTGGGCGTTCGGCAGGTTTTGCTGCAGCGTCACCGAGTGAAGCGTGGGGATGATCACGTCGTTGCTGCCCTGGACGACCAGCACCGGCTGCTTGATCGACTTCAGATAGGCCAACGCGGTCTCATCCGGCGCGATCCACTTGCCGATGGCCTCGCCCTGAGCCGCGACGGTCTGGGCGCTGACCTCGGGATCGCGATCCTTGCGGAGCCACTTGCGCTCCAGGAAGGCAAGACCCGCCTTACGGCTGGCTTCGGACGGCGCGAAATGGACCGACAGCCAGAGATGCTCCGGCGGATCATAGGTGCCCGCGAAGATTTCCTGCGAGCGGCTGGCGCTCATGTCCTGGCCGCGATGGCCGGTGCCGACCAGGATCACCTTGCGCACGAGGTCGCCGCCCTGCAGCGCGATCTCCTGCGCCACGAAGCCGCCGATCGAAATGCCGAGCAGGTCGACCGTCTTGAGGCCGAGCGCGCGGATGAAGGCGATCGCCTTGGCCCCCATTTCCTCGAAGCTCGCCGGCGTCTCGCCGGAAGAGCTCGACACGCCGGCATTGTTGAACAGGATCACTTCCCGGGTCTCGGCCAGACCGTCGGTCACGGTGGGGTCCCAGTAATCCATGGTGCCGGTATAGTGCTGATTGAAAACGATCGGCACGCCGCCGGACTTGCCGAAACGGCGATAGGCGAAACGGGTGCCGTCAGCTTCGACATACTGGGTCGGAGCGGTAACATGGGTGTAGGTCATTTTCGTAGTCCTTTTTGAAAAATGGATTGAGGGGCTCCGTTGGGAGGGCCGGAGCCCCTCGGGCGTGGCGGCGGCTTACTGCATGCCGCCGCTGGTGATCAGGGTCTGGCCGGTCAGCCAGCCGGCCTCGTCGGAGGCCAGGAACGTGGCGACCGACGCGATGTCCTGCGGCTGGCCGATGCGGCCCAGCGGGGTGCTGGCGACGACCCAATTGTCGAAGTCCGAACCGATGAAACCGGCGGTGTGGGTGCCTTCGGTTTCGACCAGGCCGGGATTGACCGAGTTGACGCGGATGCCCTTCGGGCCGAGTTCGCGCGACAGCACGCCGGTGATGGCGTCGACCGCGCCCTTGGTCGCGGTGTAGACGGCCGACGCCGGCGGGGTGACGCGGCTGACGGTGGAGCCGACATTGACGATCGCGCCGCCCTTGGGCAGATGCTTGACCGCTTCCTGCGACATCAGCAGCAGACCCAGCACATTGACGTTGAACTGCGCATGGAAGTGCTCTTCGGTGATCTCCTCGAGCGGCTTCATGTCGTAGATTCCGGCATTGTTCACCAGCACGTCGAGATGGCCATAGGTCTTGATCGCGGTTTCGACGATCGCCTTGACGTCGGCGGTGTTGGAGACGCTGCCCTTGACGGAAACGGCCTTGCCGCCAGCCGCGGTGATGGCCTGGACGATCTTGTCGGCGCCTTCCTTGGAAGAGGCGTAATTGACGACGACACTGGCGCCGGCGGCGGCCAGCGACTTGGCGATGGCGGCGCCGATGCCCTTGGAGGCGCCGGTGACGATCGCGACTTTACCGGTAAGAGTGCTCATGATGATGTCCTTCGTAAAAAGCGGCCTATGCCGCGGGGGGTGAAAGGATCGGGCGTGTCAGACGGTGACGATGAGCTTGCCGACATGCTCGTTACGCTCGAGCGCGCGATGCGCCTCGACGATGTCGTCCAGGACGAACGTCCCGGCGATGGTGGTCTTGAGAGCCCCCGCCGCGACGTGGTCGAAAACGAATTGGGCGACCTTGGCCTGGCGTTCGGGGGACTTGGTGATGCCGAAGATGTTGTAGCCCCGGACCAGCAGCTCCTTGCCCACCATGGGCAGCATCGGCAGAGGGGTCGTCTCCTCGCTGAGCGCGCCATAGACATGGATGGTGCCACCGACGGCCATCGCTTCGACGAGCTTGGGGAATGTCGGGCCGCCGACCGGATCGAACGCGACCGTGGCGCCTTTGCCTCCGGTGATGCGCGACACTTCCGCGACCAGATCCTGTTCCTCGGTCGCGATCACATGGTCGGCGCCGGCCTCGAGGAGACGAGCTTTTTTGGAGCTCCCCCGGCTGAGGGCGACGACTTTGGAGCCGGCCAGCTTCGCGACCTGGATCGCGCCCAGTCCGACGCCGCTCGACGCGGCGGGAATGAGAACGGTGTCCCGGTCGGTCAGCGGCGCGCGTTCCAGGAACGCGCCCCAGGGCGTGACGAAGGTGTTCCACACGGCGGCCGCCTGCTCGAACGACATGCCCGCGGGTTTCTTGACCGCGGCATTCGCCGGAACCAGCACGAGTTCGCCATAAACGCCGTAATCGTTCATCGAGAAGGCGGGCATGGTCGTCACCTCGTCGCCGACGGCCAGATGGGTGACCGAGGCGCCGACCGCTTCGACGATCCCCGAAGCTTCATAGCCCAGGCGGCCAGGCAGGTTGACCGGCTCGACATAATATCCGGTCCGCCACATCGATTCGGCGCGGTTGAGGCCGATCGCCTTCACGCGGATGCGGATCTCGTCCGGCCCGGGCGCGGGCACCTCGGCGTCAACGATCTTCAGGACTTCGGGCGGGCCGTATTCAGTGAATGTAACGATGCGAGACATGACGATCTCTCCTAGAAAAAGCGGTTGGAGGGGCGTTCCAGGCCGAGATGGTCCCGGAGCGTTCGGCCCTGATAGTCGCGGCGGAACAAGCCTCGCCGCTGCAATTCGGGAATAAGCAGATCGACGACGTCGTCCAGGCCCCCCGGCAACCAGGGGAACATGACGTTGAAGCCGTCGCAGGCCTCCGATGTCAGCCATTCCGCCATCTCGTCGGCGATCGAGGCCGGCGTACCGACGAAGGCGAATCCGCCATAAGCGCCGGCAGCCTGGGCCAATTCGCGGATGGTGAGGTCCTTGCTCCTGGCCAGCGCGACCATGCGCTCGCGCTGCGAGCGGCCGGCATTGGTCTCGGGAATTTCGGGCAGCGGCCCGTCGGGGTCGAAGCCGGAGACGTCGTAACCCAGCATGGAATTGAGCGACCCGATGCCGCTCTCATAGTGAACGAGGGAATCGAGCCGGGCGCGGCGGTCCTCCGCCTCCTCCTGGGTCGGGGCGACGACGATGAAAGCGCCGGGAAGATAGCGCAGCGCCCCGGGATGCCGGCCGAACGCGGCCATGCGCTGGCGAAGATCCGCATAGAAAGCGCGCGCCGCGTCGATCGAAGACGGGGTTCCGAACACGACCTCGGCGGTCTCGGCCGCCAGTTGCCTGCCGGCCTCCGAGGCGCCGGCCTGCACGATCACCGGCCAGCCTTGCGGCGGACGGGCGATGTTGAGCGGGCCGCGCACGGCTTGCGACGGGCCTTTATGGTCCAGGACATGAATGCGGTCGGGATCGACGAAAATGCCGCTCTCCCGGTCGCGGACGAAGGCGTCGTCGGCGAAGCTGTCCCACAAGCCGGTCACCACCTCGACGAATTCGCGGGCAAGCCCGTAACGCTCGTCATGATCCGCCTGGATCTCCTGTCCGAAATTGAGCGCCGCGTCGGGATTGGCGGTGGTCACGACGTTCCAGCCGGCCCGTCCTCCGCTGATGTGATCGAGCGAGGCGAAGCGGCGGGCGATGTGATACGGCGCATCGAAGGTGGTCGAAGCGGTGGCGACGAGGCCGATCCGATCGGTTTCCATCGCCAGCGCCGACAGCAGCGTGAAGGGCTCGAAGGAGGTGACGGTGTGGCTGCGCCGCAGCGCGCTCATCGGCATGTTCAGCAAGGCCAGATGATCGGCCATGAAGAACGCGTCGAACTTCGCCTCCTCCAGGCGGCGGATGGAGCGGCGCATCTGATCGAGGCTGAAATTGGCCTCTGGATCGGCGCCGGGATACCGCCAGGCGCCGGTATGGATCGCGGCGGGGCGCATGAAAGCACCGAGATGAAGTTGGCGATGGGCGGTCATTTGGGTCTCTTGGTCAGGGCCGTTTGGTGCCCTAGAGATGACCCATCGCGACGACAGGAACTAGCCGGCGATTTTGGTTATGATCTATCCTGAATTAGGATAAATATGAGCGCTGGAGGCGCGAATGGATACGCTCAACCTCAAGATATTTTCAAGAGTTGCAAGATTGCGCAGCTTCTCGGCGGCCGCGCGCGAGCTGTCCATATCCCAGTCCCAGGCGTCCAGGGCGGTGGCCGAACTGGAGGCGGAACTCGGGGCGCTGCTGCTGGCGCGCACCACCCGGGCCGTGGTTCCGACCGAGGCTGGCCTCGACTACCTCACGCGCGTCGAAGCGATCCTGGACCAGCTCGAGGATGCGGGGCACAGCGTGCGCCAGGACGAATTGCGCGGCACGCTGCGGGTCGGCATGCCGACCAGCGCCGGGGTTCGCGAGATCATCGCCCGCCTGCCGCGTTTCACCGACCGCCACCCCAGGCTGCACCTGCAGATCGTCCTGGACGACCGGCGGCAGGATCTGGTGCGCGACGCCGTCGATGTGGCGATCCGCATCGGCACTCTGCCGGATTCGAACGCCACGGCCCCCCTGCTGACCAGCTACTCGCGCCTGGTGGTCGCATCGCCCGGTTATCTTGAGCGCTTCGGCACTCCCGAAACCCCACAGGACCTCGCGGCGCACCGGATTGTTTACGGCCCGGCGGCGGCCCCCGATACGGCGTGGGCTTTCAGCCGGGACGGACAGCGCGAAACCGTCGAGGTAACCCCCGTCATCTCGTTCAGCGACAATGAGGGGGCGGTCGCGGGAGCCGTCGCGGGCCTGGGTATCACCTCGATCGGCTGGTGGACCTGCCGGCGCGAAATCGAACAGGGCGCGCTGGTCAAGCTGCTGCCCGATTGGGAGATGGCCTCTACGCGGGTGCACGCCTATTTTCCGCTCGGTCGGGCGACACGCTCGGCGGCACGGGCATTCATCGAATTCTTGATCGAGGATTTCAGCAGGAACCAACCGCGTTGAGCGGGGGGGGTCCGACGGCCGGAAACACAAAAGGCGACCCGCAATTTCATCCCGAAGCCGACAAGCACCAAGCCTGCTGGTTATGAGCCGGGGTGCGTATTTCTCCGGATGGCCAGTTTCCCGTCCTGCGCCTCGATGGTCCATATGCCGGGTTCGATTGCAGTCGGAAAAACCTTGGACGCGACAATTGCAGATTCCATGACCAGCCCATATGCGAGAACGGGACTGACGACATCCTTTGTTTGAGTGATGAATTGTCCCGCAACGACAGAGGCGACAATAGGCCAATGGACTTCTTCCAATGGCGGCTCATCCGGGATTGGCGCAGGTGGTTTGAGTGAAAAAATTTCTCTCGTCAGGCGCCATCCCCCAGTTTGCAGGGCCTGAATAGGCTGCATTGCCGGCGTATGTTGAGGAGGAACACGAACCTCCCCGAATTCACTCGTCCCAACCGTAGACGCTGCGTGTCGAAACATGTCTTGGATGCTTGGCAAATTCTCTGCTTTGGCACCCGCTTGAATGGCAGATCCTGCGGCAAATCCATGAAGAGGGGTAAACTGGCTGCTGGTCTCGTTGACCAGGTAACCGTTTATCCAATCGCCGAACAGGAATGGCACTCCATCCTTAGTGCCTACTGCCACAATGCTTCCATTCGGCACCGAGCCCGCATGCTTCGTTGCGTCAGCCCCCCGAATCAACGCTGCATTCTGTGCAGCGAAGCCGGCAATTGCGCCAATTACAACCAGAAGCGTCTCGGCATGAACCCCCTTGTCGCCCTTTAGGCGGGCCAGGAGGTTATTCCGCAGGTTGCCTATTGCTAGATTTCCGGTAACGAACGATCGCGGCTGCCAAGGAAAATCACCTGCTGCTTTCAATTCTGCGGTCATAAATCCTCGCCTTTGCCTAGGCCACGCTCATCGATACCTCGCCTTATAGGCAGGTAAAATGGGCTGCAACACAATCTGAAAGTGCCCCCTATTTCCCAAGAGCCCTCTTGTCGCCGGGGGCTCCGCGCATAAGTAGTCGGCATGGCAGACGGAGGATGGAGCGAACTGGCGGCTTGATTTGCTAATGGCGGGGTTTCCCACCTGGCGACTCGATAACCCGCCGGCGGAGAGCTGGAAGCCCGGAGCCCTGCGCCGCGCCACTCTGTGACACTCAAACCTGCACAGGTCCGCAAAGACGGGCCACCAGAATATGATCCGCCCCGTCATCGACAAGCAACACCCGCACGGGCCGCTCCGGAATGGGCTTTCCGTCGAACGTCGCCATGCCGATCCCCCTCTGCAGCCCCGCGGGGTTCTCCACGCGGATCTCGTAGCGGCTCGCGCCCTGCCGCAGCGAGAGCGAGAAGCCCGTCCACTCTCGTGGAATGCAGGGATCGAGATACAGGAACTCGCCCCGCCGGCGCAGGCCGAGGATCGATTCGGTCCCGGCCCGCTGCATCCACCCCGCCGCCCCCGTATACCAGGTCCATCCGCCGCGTCCGGCATGCGGGGCCACGGAATAGATGTCGGCGGCCACCACATAGGGCTCCACCTTGTAGCGATGCAGATCGGCCCGCGAGCCGGCATGATTGATCGGGTTGAGCATCGAGAGCAGCGCGGACGCCTTGTCGCCCTCGCCCAGCGCGGCGAAGGCCATGACCGTCCACAGGGCGGCGTGGGTATATTGGCCGCCATTCTCGCGGATGCCCGGCGGATAGCCTTTGATATAGCCGGGATCGAGGGCGGTCTTGTCGAAAGGCGGCGTGAACAGAAGCGCCAGCCCGTCCTCGGGGCGGATGAGGATTTTCTCGACGGACGCCATCGCCTTCGCGGCTCGCTCCGGCGCCGCCGCCCCGGAAAGCACCGCCCAGGATTGGGCGATCGAATCGATCCGGCACTCCTGGCCCGCGGCCGAGCCGAACGGCGTCGCATCGTCGAACCAGCCGCGCAGATACCACTCGCCGTCCCAGGCCTCGCTGTCCAATGCGGCCCGCAGGTCGGCGGCATGCTTTCGCCATGACGCGGCGCGGACGGTCTCGAGACGGGCTTCGGCCACCGGCGCGAAGGAGGTCAGGACGTCGAACAGGAACCACCCCACCCAGACGCTCTCTCCCCATCCGGCCTTCCCTACCCGGTTGAGGCCGTCGCTCCAATCGCCGGTTCCGATCAGCGGGACGCCATGGGCGCCGACGGCCAAGCTGCAATCGAGGGCGCGGGCGCAATGTTCATAGAGGGAGGCGGAATCATCGGCGACGGTCGGCCGGAAGAAATTCTCGCCTTCATCGGGCCCCAGCCTTTGCCCCTCGAGAAAAGCGACCTTTTCGTCCAGGACCGAGGCGTCGCCGACAAGGGCGATGAAATGCGCCACGGCATGAACGAGCCACAGACGGTCGTCGGAAATGCGCGTACGCACCCCCTGCCCCGATTGCGGCAACCACCAATGCTGGACGTCGCCTTCACCGAATTGCCGGCTCGCCGCGCGCAGCAGATGCTCGCGCGCGATGGCCGGACTGACCGCGGCGAGCGCCATGGCGTCCTGCAGCTGATCCCGGAACCCGTAGGCGCCGCTGGCCTGATAGAAAGCGGAGCGGGCCCAGAAGCGGCAGACCAGAGTCTGGTAGAGAAGCCAGCCATTCAGCATCAGGTCCATCGAACGGTCGGGTGTGGTGACCTGCATCTGTCCCAGCACCCCGTCCCAATAGCCGGTCACCGCCGACCGCACGGCGTCGAGATCGGCGGCGCGATAGCGCATGATCAGCTCGCGCGCCGCCTCGGCGCTCTGAGCTTCGCCCAGAAAATGGACGATCTCGACGACGCCGCCGGCCGGGATCTCCACTCGGGCCGCGAGAACGCCGCAAGGGTCCAGCCCAGCCCCGACATTGCCCGAAAGCGCCCCGGACCCTGCCAAGGCCGCCGGACTTGCCAGAGTTCCATTGCGGCCGATGAATTCCCGCCGATCGCCGGTCCAGCCGGTCTGGCGGCCATTGAGATCGACGAAGGCGACTCGTCCGGCAAAATCCGGATTCCACGCATTGCGCGCGAACATCGCCCCCGATTCCTCGTCGATCCCCGTCATCACGTGCGGCGACGCCTGGCCGCGCGACGCGCCCAGAACCCATTCCGCATAGGAGGTCACCGACAAGGTGCGGGCGCGGCCCGAACCGTTGCGCAGCCGCAGCCGGGATATCTTGATCGGATCGTCGAGCGGCACGAACTGGAGCAGATCGGCGGATATTCCCTGGAACTCGAGCTCGAAGCGGCTATAGCCCCAGCCATGCCGCGCGATATAGGTCGCCCCCTCCAGGCGGATCGGCAGCGCCGTCGGGCTCCACAGCACGCCGCTGGTCTCATCGCGAAGATAGAACACCTCGCCCGGGCGATCGCAAACCGGATCGTTCGACCAGGGCGTGAGCTGATTGTCGCTGCTGTTCACGGACCAGCTGTAGCCGCTGCCCTCGGCGGCAACCTGAAAACCGAACTGGGGATTGGCGACGACATTGATCCAAGGCGCCGGCGTCGACTGGCCGGGACCGAGAATCGTCACATATTCGCGCCCATTCTCGGCGAACCCTCCCAAGCCGTTGAAGAACTCCAGGGTTGGAGTTGCGGTCGGGGTCGGTGTCGGAGATTGGGCGGGGTGGAGTTGCGGAAATACGGGTCCTCGGCGGGAAGCGGGCCGCGCCGGGAAACCCGCCGCCTCGGGCGCGCGATCGAGCTGATCGCCGAGGCGCCCGCGCTGCCCGACCAGAACCGCCCGCGCCGAAGCCAGCAAGAGAGCGCGGCTCTCCGACGATATCACGTCGGTCCGCAGCAGGAAAACCCGGCCGGCCGCCCCCTCGACGCGAATTTGCGGCCGCGACTCGCTGGTCCTGGCCAGCGTTTCGATCGCGATCTGCAATTCCTGGACATAAGAGGCGGCGCGTTCGTTCAAAATGACCAGATCGACCGCCAGCCGCTTCAGCCGCCAATATTCGCTCGCCTGGAGCAACTGCCGCACGAGATCGAGATGCTCGGTCTCGGACACGCGCAGCAGCAGGATCGGCAGGTCGCCGGAAATTCCCAGGGCCCACAAACCGTCCTGGCTCCCCGCGCCCCGCACCAGGGTATCCGAGGACGGCCGCAAGGTCGGCGCGGCGAAGAGCAAATGGCCGGCGAGACGCTGATAAAGCGCGGCTGCGCCGGGATCGATGCCGATATGGTGCAGTTGCACCTGGGCCTGGGTCCAGGACAGCGTGGAGGCACGGTCGAAAGCCGCGGCGTCACGATGCCGGTCGGCCAGATCGAGAACCGCCTGGCGGCTTTCGGCCATCATCGTCCAGAAGGAGACGCGGCCGACCGCGCCCGGCGCCAGGCGAAGACGGTGGCGCAGAGCGAAAATGGGATCGAGCACGGTGCCGACGGTATTGGAAAATCTTCTGCCGTCCAGCACCGAGATCGGCGAGCGGATCGATGCGCCGCGGCCGAGAAACCGGGCCCGGTCGGTCTCGATTTCGGTCTCGCCAGAGCTCTCGCCCTCGATCACGGCGAGATGGGCGGCCCAGATTTCCGGCTCCTCGGGCGAGCGCCGCCGGCGCGTCGCGAGCAGAACACCTTCGGCGGGGAGAGAGTCGGTTTCGACGAAGAGCTTGGCGAAAGCCGGATGCTTCACATCACCCGCTTGCGGCGCGAGCGCCAGTTCGACATAGGAGGTGATGTCGATCTCATGGGTCCGGCTGTCCGAATTCAACACCGAAATCCGCCGCACTTCCGCCGCGCTCTCGGGGGAGACCAGCAGATCGAGGGTGGTCGTGAAGACCCCGTCGCGCCTGGTGATTTCCGCACGGTCTTCCTTGAACAGAACGTCATAGGCGTCGGGTTCGGCGCCGCTCGGCTGATAGCCGGCCGACCAGATTTTCCCATCGCCGGCATCGCGCAGAAAGACATAGCTTCCCCAATCGTCGCAGGTCGCATCCTCCCGCCAGCGGGTCACCGCGAGGTCCCGCCAGCGGCTGAAGCCGGACCCGGCCGCGGTCAGCATCATCGAATATTCGCCGTTGGACATCAGATGGGTCGCCGGCGTCGCGCCATGGGGCGTGGCCAGTCGGCGCGTTCCCGGATGATCCCCGTCGATGACGCGTGTCGCCGACCTTCCTTCCACCGCCAGGGGACGCGCCACCGCCACATCGCGCGGGGTCCGTTCCTGCATCAGCAATTCCGTCGCCTGGATGATCGGCTCGGCATGGAAGCGAGCCCG
>JAJPHO010000072.1 GCA_021325215.1 Alphaproteobacteria bacterium | reverse complement strand
TTCCGCCGTGTCGCTACCCGCTTTGAGAAGACGGCCAGGAATTACCTGGCCGTCGTAACGCTCGCCGCTATCGTCTTGTGGCTACGATAAGTGTCCACAGTTCCTAGCCTCTCCAAGCGTAGATTAGTTGATCTGTGGATTAAACCTTACAGCGCCCCTCTCGAATCAAGGCGCCTTGGGCTGTCCGCGCAGAGTGAACCGCTGCAGCTTCCCCGTCGCGGTCTTGGGCAACTCGGCGACGAATTTCACCGAGCGCGGATATTTGTAGGGCGCGATGGTCGCCTTGACGTGGTCCTGCAGGATCTTCGCGGTTTCCGGCCCCGCCTCGATGCCGGCGGCCAGCACCACATGGGCCTCGACGATATGGCCGCGCGCCGGGTCGGGCACGCCGATCACCGCGCATTCGGCGACGTGCGGATGGGTGAGCAGCGCCGTCTCGACCTCGGGGCCGGCGATGTTGTAGCCCGATGAAATGATCATATCGTCCGAGCGCGCGGCGAAATGCAGATGGCCGTCGGCATCGCGCACGAAGGAATCGCCGGTCAGGTTCCAGCCATTGCGGACGTAAGACGCCTGGCGTTCGGGATCGGCCAGATAGCGGCAGCCGACCGGCCCCTTCACCGCCAGACAGCCGACGGTGCCGTCGGGCACATCGTTCATCTCCCCGTCGACGATGCGCGCCTGATAGCCGGTCAGCGGCTTGCCGGTACAGCCCGGGCGCATGTCGTCGATGCGGTTGGAGATGAAGATATGCAGCATCTCGGTGGCGCCGATGCCGTCGAGGATCGGCTTGCCGGTCTTGGCGATCCAACGTTCGCACACCGGCGCCGGCAGGGTTTCGCCGGCGGAAACCGCGATGCGCAGGCTGGCGAGATCGGCGCCCTGTGTCTCCATCGCATCCATCATGGCGATATAGGCGGTGGGCGCGGTGAAGCAGATCGTCGCCTTATAGGTCTGGATCAGCTCCATCATATTCTTGGGCGAGGCATATTCCAGCAGGGTCGCCGAGGCGCCGAAGCGCAGCGGAAAGATCGCCAGTCCGCCCAGCCCGAAAGTGAAGGCCAGCGGCGGCGAGCCGACGAACACGTCGTCGGGCGTGACCTGCAGCACTTCCTTGGCATAGGCGTCGGCGATGATCAGCAGATCGCGGTGATAATGCATCGTCGCCTTGGGCTTGCCGGTCGAGCCCGAGGTGAAGCCGAGCAGCGCCACATCGTCGGCGGCGGTATCGACGGCCTTGAAGCTGACCGGCTTTTGCAGCGCGGCGCGGTCGAGTTCGGAATCGTGGTTACAGGTACCGTCGAAGCCGATCACCTTTTTCAGGAATTTCGAACCGGCGGCGCAAGTCTCCAGCTCCTCCAGCAGCCGGGAGTCGCACAGGGCCAGCGAAATCTCGGCCTTGTCGATGATCTGAGCCAGTTCGCCGGCGCGCAGCATCGGCATGGAATTCACCACCACGGCGCCGGCCTTTGTGGCGGCCAGCCAGCAAGCCACCATGGCCGGATTGTTGGCCGAGCGGATCAGCACGCGGTTGCCGGGCAGCAGGCCGTAATCCTCGACCAGAGCGCGGGCCAGACGGTTGGTCCAGTCGGCCAGCTCCTTGTAGGTGCGGCGGCGGCCATTGCCGATCAGCGCCTGGCGGTCGCCGAAGCCGCGTTCGACCATGCGGTCGGTCAGTTCGACGGCGGCGTTCAGGCGCGCAGGATAGGAGAACCCGTCCAGCAGGAAGTCCGGCTGCAGCTCGGCAGGCGGAAGATTATCCCGGGCGAACGTGTCCACATGTGCCGTCGGTTCCATCAGACGCTCCCATCGACCCCGCTTGAAGCATGAGGGAGGATCGCGGTTGTTTTCAACATATATATTTCAATGTTGAAGCTTATTTCCTGGAAAGGCGGAATTGGAGCAGAACCGCCAGCGCCGACAGCCCGTAGCCGCAGGCGATGGTGAAGGCCAGCGCGGCCCCCAGCCCGGACAGATGTTCCGCCGCCAGGGCCACCGATGTCGGCCCGAACCCGGCGCCCAGCGCGACATTGAGGAAAAAGGCGATCGACATGGCGAGCCCGCGCGACCGGTTCGGCACGAAGTCGAGAATGGCCGAGAAACCGGCAGCGGTGACCATCCCCGACAACGCGAAATAGAGCGGCACGCCCAGCAAGGCGCCGAGGAAATTCCCCGAGGCGACCAGCAACGAAGCCGGCACGATGAGCAGCGCGACGATCAGGCAGAGCCGCAGCTTTCCCGCCAATCCGCCTGCCCGATCCGCCAAAACGCCGCCCAGCAGCACGCCGCCGCCAAAGCCGGCCATCAGCAGGATGCCGAGCAGGATACCGACCCGGGCCGGATCGGTGCCGAATTCGCGGATCAGCAAAGTCGGCGCCCAGGCCCCGACCGCATTATCGACCAGCGATCCGAGGGCGATAGCGATGAAGATCGGCGCGGCGCGCAGCCAGGAGACCGGCTGCCCGTCCCCGCCCTCATCCGCCGTCGCTTCCTTCCCCCGGCGTACCGGTTCGCGGATGCTCAGGATGGCCAGGGACCAGACCAGCCCGGGTGCTCCGATCATCACCAGCAAGGTCCGCCACGGCGCCAATCCGAACGACAGCAGACCATTCTCGATCAGATGCAGCATCGCGCCGCCGATGAAGATGGCGCCGCCGATGCCCAGCGCGATCCCGGTCAGGAACAGCCCGACCGCCGTGCCCCGCCGCGAGGGCGGGAAATAATCGCTGATCAGCGAGATCGCCGCCGGCGACAGAACCGCCTCACCCAGACCGACGAAGATCCGGGCAGTAAACAACTCACCAAAGCCGCGGGCGAATCCACATGCGAACGTCGCCAGGCTCCACACCAGCAATCCCGCCAGGATGAGATTGCGGCGCGACACCCGGTCGGCCAGCCATCCCAGCGGAACGCCCGCGATGCCGTAGATCACCGCGAAGGAGGTGCCGAGCAGCAGGCTGACCTGGGTGTCGCTGATGCCGAGATCGCCCCGGATCGGATCGACGACCAGGCTCAGCACCTGCCGGTCGGTGTAGGACAGGATGGCCGTCGCGACCAGGATGCCGACAACACTCCAGGCATAAGGCCGCGACGGATAGGTTTCCTCCGGCTCCATCCTCAGAACCGCACGTTGAAATCGACGCCGAAGGTCCGCGGCTCGTTGGTCGCGACGCGGTTGAAGATCGGCACATTGGCCGACAGAGCGCCGGTATTGCCCAGCAAGGCTGTCTTGTTGGTCAGATTGTCGACGAACAGGAAGCTCGACCAGTTGGTACCCATGAAACCGGTGCGGATGCTCATGATGTCATGGGCGGGCACGTCGTTGCGGGCATAGGTGATGTCCTGCATCGGCCCGACATAATCGTTCTGGAAGCGGCCGATGATGGTGTATTCGGCGTTGATCGGATGGGTGTAGACCAGCGCCGTGCTGGCGGTCCAATCCGGCACGTCGAGCAGCTTCTGCCCCTCGGTCACGCCGGCGGACAGCGAACCGGTCGAGATGCGGGCGTGGGTATAGCCGCCGGACTGGGTGATGGTCCATTCCGGGGTGATCTTGAAGGCGATCTCGACTTCGCTGCCATAGACTTCGGCCTGGCCGGCATTCTCGGTGAATTTGAAGCCGCAGCTGGGCGCGACCTGCTGCTGCACGCCATCCCAGGTTTCGTAATAGATGTCGCTGTTGAAGCGCAGCCGCTGATCGGGCGAGGTCCATTTCTCGCCCAGCTCATAGCTCCACACGGTATCCGGACCGAATTCGCTCGGCGCCGAGGACAGGCCCAGGGCCTGCAGTGCCGAGGCGCACGACACCGTGCCGGCCATCGGCAGCGGCGAGTTCGGTCCGCCGGGCCGGAAGCCCTTGGCCGCGGTGGAATAGACGGTCAGATCGTCCGACGGCGTATAGGCCAAATTGAATTTCGGCGTGACGCCGGAATTCGACGCGACGCCATACTGGATCGCGCTGGTGCCGCTGGCGGACACGCCGCTGACCTGGGTCGCCGAGTCGCTGTGGTAGTTGAACCAGCGCAGGCCGACGGTGGCTTTCAGCTGATCGAGCACCTGATAGGACGCCTCGCCGAACACCGCCTCCTGCTCCAACGTCAGAATACGCAGATTGTCGGCCAGATTGTTGGTGCCGAACAGAGCGGTGAAGCCGTCATAGTAGGACGCCACATGCGAGTTCGCGCTGAAGGTGCTGTAGAAGGTGCCCAGCTGCCATTGGAACGGACCCGAATTCTTCGAGGCGATGCGGAATTCCTCGCTGAGCTGGTGGGTCTTGTCCAATTCCGAGATGGTGCCCGCGCCCAATCCGCCGGCGGCGGTGGTGAAGGGGAAATCGGCCGGCGGCCCGAGGAAACCGCCGATGAAATATTGCATCGCCTCGGAGATGTCCTGGGTCTGCGACTGGCGGCGCTGCCAATAGGAGGTCGCCGAGGTCAGATCGACGGCGCCGAGGTCGTATTTCACCGTCAGGCTGGCCATGGTGAAATTGTCGGAATAGGGCTCCGGCTCGTCGAAGGGCTGGTAATGCGCCTCGTTGCCGGGCGGATTGTCGATGGTGTTCGGCCCGCCCTGCGCGATGCGCTGATGCAGGACGCTGGCCTCGACAGTCAGATTGTCGACCGGGAGCAGCAGCAGGCTGGCCCGCTGGCCTTCCAGCAATTCCCAATTGGCGTTCTTGTAATCATTGGCGACCGGCGCCGCGGCGACATTGGCGCGCGACTGGCTGTTATTCACCTCGGTCGGGAAGGGCGAGACGACGACGCGGTCGATCCAGCCATCGTCGCGCTTGTCGGTCAGCACCACGCGCAGGGCGGCCTTGCCGTCGATCAGCGGGATGTTGCCCATGATGTTTTCGGTGTGATTGAAGCCGCCGCCTTCGGTGCCGGACAGGATGGTGTCGGCATTGACCGAATATCCATTGGGATCGGGCTTGTTGGTAACCAGCTTGATGGTGCCGCCCATCGAGCCGGAGCCGTACAAGGTGCCCTGCGGACCGCGCAGCACTTCCAGGCGATTGAGGTCGAACAGGTTGGGATCGATCACCACCTTGCCGCTCTGGCCCATGGCCGGCGGCGTCAGCGGGGTGTCGTCGAGATAGAAGCCGACGGTCGGGGATTCGCCGCCCGTCGAGGTCAGGCCGCGCATTTCGAATTCGGTCTGGCCGGGACCGGCGGTCTTGAAGGAAACGCCGGGCACTTCGGCCAGGGCGTCGACCGCGCTGGAGATGCCCTGTTCCTGCAAGGCGTCGCCGCTGATCGCGGAGATCGAGAGGGGTGCTTTCTGGACCGTCGATTCGCGCTTTTCAGCGGTAATCACGATTTCGTCGAAGCCGGCATTCGGACCTTGCGGCGCCTGCTGCGCCCAGACCGGCGTAAGCGCGGTGGTGGACGCCAGTAAAACGGCAATCCGCGATGACTTAGTGAATAAGCTCATTCCCCAGTCCCCCTTGTTGTTCAGTGCGTTGGCATCATTCCTTGTTGAGGTCGTACTTCATGATCGCCCCGTGCGGGCTGGAGCGGTCGCGCTCCAAGGTATAGACGTCGCCCAGCGGCCCCTTGCGTCCAGCCAGGGCCTTATCGATTTCCGCCAAGTCGGCGGCGCCGAGACGCACGCTGCCGATGGCGAGGTTCTCTTTCAGATGATCCGGGCTGCGGGCGCCAACGATGACGGCGGCGACCGACGTCTGTTCCAGCACATAGCGGCTGGCGATGGTGGACAGACTCACACCATTTCGCTTGGCGACGGCATCGAGCGCCGACAGCAGCGCCTGATAGGATTTCCACCCGCCGAAATCGTCGATGATCAGCTTGTATTTGACCAGCGAGCGGTTCTCGAGGCCGGTCAGCTCCGGTTCCGGCTTTCCCAGCCATTTTTCGCTGAGGAACCCACCGGCGACCGAGCCGTAGCACAGCAGGCTGACGCCCAGACGCTCGCACAAAGCCGCCATTGCCGCGGCGGGGCGGTTGTCGAGCACCGAATATTGGACCTGCATCGTCTTGACCGGCACGCCGGCCGAAACCATCGCTTGGAGATGGGCGCTGTCGAAATTGGTCCCGCCCAGCAGATCGATCTTGCCCTCGCGCCGCAGCTCGTCGAGCCATTGCGCGGTCTCGACACAGCCGGGGATGCCATAGTCCCACCAATGGAACTGCACGAGATCCAGCCGCTCGGTTCGCAGCCGCTTCAGCGAGCGCTCGATGATGCCGCGCACATAGGTCCGGTCGATGGTCGGCAGCACCGACAGATCGGGCACGAATTTGGTATGGATCTTGAGCCTGCTCAGCGCGTCCTTGCCCCGGCGCGCCAAGGTGGCGGCGCGGAACTCGCCGATCAGTTCCTCGACGCCGGTATAGATGTCGGCGCAATCCACCGCGACGATGCCGGACTCGTACCAGAGATCGAAACCGGCGATGGCGGCGGTGCGGTCAACCGGCCCGTGTCCGCCGGCCAATTGCCATCCGCCGCGGATGACGCGCGAAATCGAATAGCCCGGTGCCAGTTCGCGGGTTTCCATCATTCCCCCTGCCCCGGCAACGGCACGGCAGTGGTCTCGGCATGGCTGAAGCGCCTTTTGCCGGTCCGGGTGATGCGGAAACGCGACGGGCAATTGGGATCGGGACAGGCCACGTCGGCGTCGGTCGACATCCAATCGTTGGGATCGGTCATGCGCTGCTTGGCCGCCAGCAGCGGCAGCACGGCGGCCAGCGAATAGATCGAGAAGCCTTGCCCCGGCGGCAGATGCAGCATCTCGCCGCGCAGCTCGAAATGGTCTCCCACCTTGGCGTTGCAATAGAGGCGCGCTCCCGGGGGCGCCACCACTTCGACCTTCAGGTCATACAGCTCGAAGCCGTCATCCTGGCTCATTTGGTGCGCTTCCTTCCCGGCTTGTTTTTCTCCATGGCCGCATCGGCTTCGCGCTGGCGCAGCAGGGTGAAGGCGCGGCCGATGTCGGCGGCCAAGGCGGAGCGGGCCTTGAGCGGATCGCGCCGCGCGATGGCCTCGGCCAGTTCGCCGTGATGCTTGTCGCCGGTGACCTGATGGTTCAGCAGGAAGCTGCGCCGCGCCTCCCACAGGATCGGCCCGGATTGCAGCCACAGGCTTTCGATGATGGTCAGCAGCACGTCGGAGCGCGCCGCCTGATAGACCATGAAATGGAATTGCTGGTTGCGCACCGAGGCTTCGTCGGCGGACGCGTCCCCGCTCTCCGGCTCGGCCAGGAATTCCTGCATGCGCTGGATTTCCCAGGCGGTGATGTTGGTGGCGGCCAGCTCGACCGCCATGCCTTCGATCAGCAGGCGGGCGCGCAGCAGATCGTCCAGCCGCTCGATGGTGATCAGCGGCACCCGCACCGAGCGGTTGGGCATGGCTTCGAGGGCTTTTTCGGCAACCAGGCGGGCCAGCGCCTCGCGCACCGGCATGGTGCTGGTGCCGAGATTGCGGGCGAGTTCGACGATGCCGAGAACCTGGCCGGAATGCAGGCTGCCATTGATCAGAGCCCGCCGCAATTCGGCATAGACGCTCTGGTTCAAGGTCTGTCGGACGATGGGCGCCAATTCGGACGGCATCTCACCCCTCCCTCGGTTTCACGAAACTGAAACGATGTTTGATCAAACATCAAAGATCAATCGGGACGCAAGAGGGATTTCTTACACTCTATAATTTTTAATGCTAAACTATACGTCATGGATCAGCGCCCCAATTCCGGCGAGCACGCCGACATCCGCCTCTGGCTTCGCCTGCTCTATTGCGCCAGCCACATCGAGACGGCCCTGCAAAGCAGGCTGACCGCGGAGTTCGGCATGTCGCTGGCCCGCTTCGATCTGCTGTCGCAGCTGGAACGCGCGCCAGGCGGCCTGACCATGACCGAGCTGTCGCGCCAGATGATGGTCTCGAACGGCGCCACCACCAGCCTGGTCGACCGCCTGGCCGAGGATGGCTTGCTGGAACGCACCGCCCATCCGAGCGACCGCCGCACCACCATCATCAGCCTGACTCCCTTGGGGCGCGAGCGTTTCCTCGAGATCGCCCGCGAGCATGAAAGCTGGGTGATCGGCCTGTTCGAAGGACTTTCCGGGGAGGCCAAGGCGGAATTGCTGTCCGGCCTCGGCGCCTTGAAGCAGCATTTGTCGAGCTGAACGGCCAGTGTAGATATTTTATCCACAGATTTTCACAGATTGCCGGCTGAAGCCGGCACACGGATGGAGACTCTGTTCGCTCCGCTTTGCGGAGCCGTGTTTTAGAAATTACTGCCCGCTAGCGGGCAGGAAAAAGACGCTCCATCATACGCCGGCATAGCCGGCAATCTGTGAAAATCTGTGGATGACCAATCAGCGCCCACCACCCTTCCTCTTGACGAGCCACAGCGCAGAATATATTTTAATTTTGAAATTTTTACCCATCAAGCGAACGGCGGATGGATATGCGCATAGTCTGTATCGGCGGCGGGCCGGCCGGCCTCTATTTCGCGCTGCTCATGAAGAAGCTGCATCCGGCCCATTCGATCCGCGTGATCGAGCGCAACCGTCCCTATGACACCTTCGGCTGGGGCGTGGTGTTCTCCGACGCCACCATGGAGTCGATGAAGGTCTGGGACCCCGAGACCGCCGCCGAGATCGAAAATGCCTTCAATCACTGGGACGATATCGAGGTCTGGATCAAGGGCACCCGCCAGCGCACCAGCGGCCATGGCTTCGTCGGCATCGGCCGCAAGAAGCTGCTGAACATCCTGCAGGCGCGCTGTTAGGCGCTGGGCGTCGAGCTGGTGTTCGAGCACGACTCGACCGGCGACACGGAATTCCCCGAGGCCGACCTGATCATCGCCGCCGACGGCGTCAATTCGCGCATCCGCAACACCTATCCCGAGATCTTCCAGCCCGATCTGGTCACCCGCCCCAACCGCTTCATCTGGCTGGGCACCGACAAGCAGTTCGACGCCTTCACCTTCGATTTCCGCAAGACGGAGCATGGCTGGTTCCAGGCGCATATCTACAAATTCGACGACAAGACCTCGACCTTCATCGTCGAGACCACCGACGACGCGTTCCAAAAGCACGGCCTGGGCGAGATGGATCAGGACGCCTCGATCGCCTTCTGCGAGAAACTGTTCGCCGAGGTGCTGGAGGGCGGCAAGCTGATGACCAATGCGCGCCATCTGCGCGGCTCGGCCTGGCTGAATTTCCAGCGCCTGATCTGCGGCAAATGGAGCCATTTCAACGGCAATTCCCATGTCGTGCTGATGGGCGATGCCGCCCATACCGCGCATTTCGCCATCGGCTCGGGCACCAAGCTGGCGATCGACGACGCCATCGAACTGGCCAACCGCTTCAATCTGGCCGGCCACGATACCGCCTCGATTCCCGACGTGCTGAAGATTTACGAGGACATCCGCCGGGTCGATGTGGCGCGCATCCAGAACGCCGCCCGCAACGCCATGGAATGGTTCGAGGTGGTCGGGCACCGCTATGCCGACCAGCTGCCGCCCGAGCAATTCATGTATTCGATGCTGACCCGCTCGCAGCGCATCAGCCACGAAAATCTGCGCCTGCGCGACAAGACTTGGCTGGAGAATTACGAGAGCTGGTTCGCCCGTCATGCCGGCGTCGAGCAGCGGGTGCCGCCGATGTTCACCCCCTTCTCGGTGCGCGGCACGACCCTGCCCAACCGCATCGTCGTCTCGCCGATGGCGATGTATTCGGCCAAGGACGGCGTGCCGGACGATTTCCATCTGGTCCATCTCGGCTCGCGCGCCATGGGCGGCGCCGGACTGGTGTTCGGCGAGATGACCTGCGTCGCCCCCGACGCCCGCATCACGCCGGGCTGCCTCGGCCTGTGGAACGAGCGCCAGATGGAAGGCTGGCGCCGCATCGTCGGCTTCATCCACGCCAACAGCGCCGCCAAGGTCGGCATCCAGCTCGGCCATGCCGGGCGCAAGGGCTCGACCCGCCTGGCCTGGGACGGCATCGACAAGCCGCTGGCCGAGGGGAACTGGCCGCTGATCTCGGCCTCTCCCCTGCCCTATCTGCCGGAAAGCCAGGTGCCGAAAGAGATGGACCGCGCCGATATGGACCGGGTTCTCGCCCAGTTCGTCGCCTCGACCCGCCTGGCCGCGCAGACCGGCGCCGATTGGCTGGAATTCCATGCCGCGCACGGCTATCTGCTGTCGAGCTTCCTGTCGCCGCTGACCAATCAGCGCACCGACCGGTATGGCGGAGACATCGCCAACCGCGCCCGCTATCCGCTGGAGGTGTTCCGCGCCGTCCGCGCCGTCTGGCCCGAGGACAAACCGATCTCGGTGCGCCTGTCCTGCCATGACTGGACCGAGGGCGGCAACACGCCGGAGGAGGCGGCAGCCTTCGCCCGAATGTTCAAGGAAGCCGGCGCCGACATGATCGATTGCTCGTCGGGCCAGGTCAGCAAGGCGGAGAAGCCGGTCTATGGCCGCCTGTTCCAGACCCAGTTCGCCGACAAAGTGCGCAACGAGGTCGGCATCCCGACCATCGCGGTGGGCGCCATCTCCGAGGCCGACCATGCCAACTCGATCATCGCCGCCGGCCGCGCCGATCTGTGCGCCATCGCCCGCCCCCATCTGGCCGATCCCGCCTGGACCCTGCACGAGGCGGCCAAGATCGGCCTGACCGACATCGCCTGGCCCAAGCAATATGTCTCGGGCAAGTCGCAATACGAAACCAATCTGGCGAGGATGGCCAAATGAGCCACGCTCTGGTTACCGGCGCCGGCAGCGGCATCGGCGCCGCCATCGCCCGGCGCCTGGCCGCCGGCGGGATCAAGGTCACCCTGGCCGGCCGCCGAGCCGAGCCGTTGGAAGCGGTCGCCTCCGCCATCGGCAGCGGCGTTTTCGTGGCGAGCGGCTTCGACGTCACCAGCGACGAAGCGGTGGCGGGCGGCCTGGAAGCGGCCCGCGCCGTGTTCGGCCCGATCTCCATCCTGATCAACAATGCCGGCGAAGCACCCAGCGCGCCGTTCGAGAAGACCAGCCTCGATCTGTGGGAACGCGTGCTGGATGTCGATCTGACCGGCGTGTTCCGCGTCACCAAGGCGGCTCTGCCCGACATCAAGGCGCAGGGACGCAACGGCCGCATCATCAGCGTCGCTTCGACGGCCGGACTGACCGGTTATGCCTATGTCTCGGCCTATTGCGCCGCCAAGCATGGGGTGATCGGCCTGACCCGTGCCTTGGCGCTGGAACTGGCCAAGACCGGCGTCACGGTCAATGCGGTCTGCCCCGGCTTCACCGATACGCCGCTGCTCGACAAGGCGGTCGAGACCATCGTCGCCAAGACCGGCCGCACGGCGGAAGAAGCCCGCGCCAGCCTGGCTTCGGGCAATCCGCAGGGACGGCTGGTCACGCCGGAGGAAGTGGCGGATACGGTTTTCTGGCTGGCCTCGGCGGGGGCGGCTTCCATCAACGGCCAGGCGATCGCCATCGCCGGCGGCGAGGTTTTGTGATGAAGAACTATCAGGCCCGGCATTTCCTGTGGGAACCGAGCGCGGATGGCCGCGTCGCCGTCATCCGCCTGAACCGGCCCGAGCGCAAGAACCCGCTGACCTTCGAATCCTATGCCGAACTGCGCGACCTGTTCCGCGATCTGGTCCATGCCAAGGATATCCGCACCATCGTGCTGACCGGCGCGGGCGGCAATTTCTGTTCCGGCGGCGATGTGTTCGAGATCATCGAGCCCCTGACCAAGATGAAAATGCCGGAGCTGCTGGAATTCACCCGCATGACCGGCGACCTGGTCAAGGCGATGCGCAAATGCCCGCAGCAGATCGTCGCCGCGGTGGACGGCGTCTGCGCCGGCGCCGGCGCCATCCTGGCCATGGCGTCCGACCTGCGCCTCGCCACGCCGGCCGCCAAGACCGCCTTCCTGTTCACCCGGGTCGGGCTGGCCGGCGCCGATATGGGCGCTTGCGGCATCCTGCCGCGCCTCATCGGCCAGGGCCGCGCCGCCGAACTGCTCTATACCGGCCGCTCGATGACCGCCGAGGAAGGCTTCACCTGGGGTTTCTACAACGCGCTGCATCCCAGCGAGGCGCTGGAGGAGCAGGCCATCGCCCTGGCCCGCTCGATCGCCGACGGCCCGTGGTTCGCGCATGGCATGACCAAGACCATGCTGAACCAGGAATGGGCGATGGGCATCGAGGAACTGATCGAGTCCGAGGCCCAGGCCCAGGCGATCTGCATGGCGACCGGCGATTTCCGCCGCGCTTTCGAGGCCTTCGCCGCCAAGAAGAAGCCGGAATTCGAGGGGAACTGAGATGGAACATCTCGACTGGCCTTTCTTCGAACACCGGCACCGGCTGTTCGCCGACCGCGTCGCCGGCTTCGCCAAATCCATCGAGGCCGATCATCACGATGTCGACGCAGCCTGCCGTAAGCTGGTGGCGGAACTGGGCAAGGCCGGATTGCTGGCCGCCGCCGTTCCCGACGGCGCACCGATCGATTCCCGCGAGATCTGCCTGGCCCGCGAAACCCTGGCCTATCACGACGGCCTGGCCGATTTCGCCTTCGCCATGCAGGGGCTCGGCACCGGCGCGATCTCCCTGGCCGGCAATGAAGCGTTGAAGGCGACGGTGCTGCCCAAGGTGCGCGCCGGCTCCTGGCTGTCCGGCTTCGCCCTGTCCGAGAAGGATGCCGGCTCCGACGTCGCCGCGATGTCCTGCGCCGCCCGCCGCGAGGGAGACACTTACGTCCTCGACGGCGAGAAGACCTGGATCTCCAATGGCGGCATCGCCGATGTCTACACCCTGTTCGCCCGCACCGGCGAAGCGCCCGGCACGCGCGGCATATCGGCTTTCGTGGTGTTCGCCGACGATCCCGGCTTCTCCATCGCCGAGCGCATCGATGTGATCGCGCCGCATCCGCTGGCGACCCTGCGCTTCGACAATTGCCGCATCCCGGCGTCGCGCCTGCTCGGCGCGCCCGGCGAAGGCTTCAAGATCGCCATGCGGACGCTGGACATCTTCCGCGCCTCGGTCGCCGCCGCGGCGCTCGGCTTCGCCCGCCGGGCGCTCGACGAATCCCTGGCCCATGTCAAATCCCGCAAGATGTTCGGCGCCACTCTCGGCGATCTGCAGCTGACCCAGGCGGCTTTGGGCGACATGGCGACCGGCATCGACGCCGCCGCTTTGCTGACCTATCGCGCGGCCTGGCGGCGCGACGTGCAGGGCCTGCCCACCACGCGGGAAGCGGCGATGGCCAAGATGACCGCGACCGAAACCGCCCAGAGCGTTATCGACCGCGCCGTCCAGCTGTTCGGCGGGCGCGGCGTCCGCTCGGGCGAGATGGTCGAGCGGCTTTACCGCGAGATCCGCGCCCTGCGCATCTATGAAGGCGCCACCGAAGTGCAGAAACTGATCATCGCCCGCGATCTGCTGAAGGAACCGCGCTGATGGCCCATTTCGCGACCCTGCGCACCCTGCGCTTCGGCGATTGCGACCCCGCCGGCATCGCCTATTTCCCCAACTATTTTCACTTTCTCAATGGCGTGGTCGAGGAATGGTGGATGAGCCTCGGCTTTCCCTGGCGCGTGCTGATTCAGGAACGCCGGATCGGCCTGCCCACCGTCAAGCTCGACACCCAGTTCCTGGCGCCCGGCTTCATGGGCGACACTCTGCATTTCTCGTTCGAGATCGTCGCCTTGGGCTCCCGCTCCATGACGCTGGAGCACTTCGTCACACGCGACGAAACGCTGCTGTGGCAGGCCACCCAGGTGGTGGTCGCAACCTCGCTCGACACCCATCAATCGCTCGCCTGGCCCGACGACATCCGCGCGGCCCTGCGTACCTTCCAGGAGGCTTAAGCCCCATGTTCGAATTCCTGCAGCCGCCAGGCTGGGCCGCTCCCAAAGGCTATGCCAACGGCGTCGCCGCGCGCGGCACGACGATCTATGTCGGCGGCCAGATCGGCTGGAACGCCCAGCAGCAGTTCGAATGCGACGACCTGCCCGGCCAGGTCCGCCAGACGCTGGAGAATATCGTCGCGGTGCTGAAGGTCGGCGGCGCCGAGCCGCACCATCTGACCCAGCTGACCTGGTATCTGACCGACAAGAACGAGTATCTGGCCAATCTCAAGGAAATCGGCCGCGCTTACCGCGACGTGATCGGCAAGCACTTCCCGGCCATGGCGGCGGTGCAGGTGGTCGCCCTGGTCGAGGAGCGCGCCAAGGTCGAGATTCAGGCCGTCGCCGTCATTCCGGAGTGAAGATGAGCGTCCGCGTCATCGAGATCGACAATCCGCCGGTCAATGCCCTCTCCGCCGAGGTTCGCCGCCGCCTGAAGGAGGCGCTGGCCGATCCCGAGGCCGAGGCCTTCGTCATTATCGGCGTCGGCAAGACCTTCATCGGCGGCGCCGACATCCGCGAATTCGACCAGAGTCCGGTCGAGCCGCATCTGCCCGATCTGCTGCTCGACCTCGAAAATCTCGATAAGCCCGTCGTCGCCGCCATCAATGGCGCGGCGCTGGGCGGCGGGCTGGAAACCGCGATGGCCGCCCATTACCGCATCGCCTCGCCCACCGCGACCTTCGCCTGTCCGGAAGTGAAGCTGGGGCTGATCCCCGGCGCCGGCGGCACCCAGCGCATGCCGAGGCTGACCGGCCTGACCGCCGCCAGCGATCTGATCGCCAGCGGCCGCACGATTGGCGCCGGTGAGGCGCTGGAGCTTGGTTTGATCGATCTGATCGCCATCGGCGACCTGCGCGCTGCCGCCATTACCCACGCGGAATCGATGATCGGTAAGCCGATTCCGAGAACCAGCGAACGGCCCGTCAAAGAGGGCGAACTCGCCACCATCAAGGCGCGTGGCCGGATCGCGCCGGTCGAAGCGCTCCGGCTGGTCTCGCTCGCCGCCAAGCTGCCTCTGACTGCCGGATTGGCCGAGGAACGCGCCACCTTTCTCCGCCTGCGCCAATCGCCGCAATCGGCGGCCCTGCGCCATGTCTTCTTCGCCGAGCGCGCCAGCGCCAAGATCGAAGGAACGCCCCGCGAGATCAAGGTCGTCGGCATCGTCGGCGCCGGATTGATGGGCGCCGGCATCGCCTGCACCGCCCTCGATGCCGGTTACCGGGTAATCGTCGTCGAGCAAAGCGAGGAAGCCGCCGCCAAGGGCCGCGACCGCATCGCCGGCCTGACCAGCCATGCCGCCGAAATCTCCGCCTCGCTCGACGATCTGGCCGAAGCGGACCTGGTGATCGAAGCGGTGTTCGACGATCCGGAGGTCAAGACCGCTTTGTTCCAGAAGCTGGACGGCATCGTCCGGCCCGATGCGATCCTGGCCACCAATACCAGCTATCTCGATCCCGACCAGATCGCCGCCGCCACCGCCCATCCCGAGCGGATCGTCGGGCTGCATTTCTTCTCGCCCGCCCACAAGATGCGGCTGGTCGAGGTGGTGCGCTGCAAGGCCACCGCGCCGGATGTGCTGGCCACCGGCATCGGGTTCGCCAAGAAGATCGGCAAGCTGCCGGTGGTGTGCGGCGTCACCGAGGGCTTCATCGGCAACCGCCTGTTCTCGGCCTATCGCAGCGAAACCGATGCGCTGCTGCAAGACGGCGCCCTGCCGGCGCAGATCGACGCGGCGATGGAGGAATATGGTTTCGCCATGGGCCCCTTCGCGGTGTTCGACCTCGCCGGTCTGGAGATCGCCTGGGCGCGGCGCAAACGCCAGAACGCGCCGCGCGTGATCGCGGACGGCCTGTGCGAGGCCGGACGCTTCGGGCGGAAATCCGGGCGCGGCTGGTATCTGTACGTCGAGGGCAAGCGGCACGAGGACCCGGAGGTGACGGCGATGATCGAAGCCGCGCGCGGGCCTTCACGGAGCATCCCGGCGGAAGAGATCGTCTCCCGTCTTCTTACGGCGCTGCGCGACGAAGGACGCACGCTGCTGGCCGAAGGGATCGCCGCCCGGTCCAGCGATATCGATCTGGTGATGATCAATGGGTACGGCTTCCCGGCGCATAAGGGCGGGCCGATGTTCAGTGCGGAGCAGCCTCATGAGTGACGCTTTCATCGTCGATGGCGTGCGGACGCCGATCGGACGCTATGCCGGTGCCCTCTCCGCCGTGCGGACCGACGATCTGGCCGCTTTGCCGATACGGACCCTGGCCGAGCGCCATCCCGAGCTGACGGCTTCCATCGACGAGGTCGTGCTGGGCTGCGCCAACCAGGCCGGCGAGGATAACCGCAACGTCGCCCGCATGGCGGTGCTGCTGTCGGGCCTGCCGGTATCCGTTCCCGCGGTCACCATGAACCGCCTGTGCGGCTCCGGGATGGATGCGGTCGGTCATGCGGCAAGGCTGATCAAATCCGGCGAAGCCGATCTGGTGATCGCCGGCGGCGTCGAGAGCATGTCGCGCTCGCCCTATGTGCAGGGCAAGTCGGACAGCGCCTTTTCCCGCACTGTCGAGCTGTACGACACCACCATCGGCTGGCGCTTCGTCAACCGCCTGATCGAGCGCCAATACGGCATCGAATCCATGCCGGAAACCGCCGAAAACCTGGCGGCGGAGCACTCGATCTCCCGCGAAGACCAGGACCTCTTCGCCCTGCGCAGCCAGATCCGCGCCCTGGCCGCCCAGGCCAGCGGACGGCTGGCGCGCGAGATCGTTCCGGTCGAGATCGCCGGAAAGAAGGAAACCATCATCGTCGCCCAGGACGAACATCCGCGCGAGACCAGCCTGGAAAAGCTGGCGAAATTGCCGGCGCCCTTCCGCGACGGCGGTTCGGTCACCGCCGGCAATGCGTCGGGCGTCAATGACGGCGCCGCCGCGCTGCTGATCGCCTCCGCCCGCGCGGTCGAGCGTCATGGCTTGACGCCGCTGGCCCGCATCGCCGGCATGGCCTCGGCGGGTGTGGCGCCGCGCATCATGGGCATCGGCCCGGTCCCCGCCACCGAAAAGCTGCTGCTGCGCCATGGGCTGAGCATCGGCGACATCGATCTGATCGAGCTGAACGAGGCCTTCGCCGTCCAGGCCCTGGCCTGTACGCGCAGCTGGGGCCTTCCCGACGACTCGGAAATCGTCAATCCTCATGGCGGGGCCATCGCGCTCGGCCATCCGCTCGGCATGACCGGCGCCCGGCTGGCGCTGACCGCCGCGATGTCTTTGGCCGATCGCGGCAAGGGCCTGGCGCTGGCCACCATGTGCGTCGGCGTCGGACAGGGTGTTTCTCTTCTTCTCGACCGGGGATGATTCAATGAGCAAGGGCCTGACGTCGCGGCATATCCAATTCATCGCCATCGGCGGCGCGATCGGCTCGGGCCTGTTTCTCGGTTCCGGCACCGGCATCGTCGGCGGCGGTCCTTCGCTGCTGGTCGCCTATGCCGCCGCCGGGCTGATGATGTTCTTCCTGGCCCGCGCCCTCGGTGAACTGACCCTCAACGATCTGCGCGAAGGCTCCTTCACCCGCTATGCCGAGGACTATGTCGGGCCGCTGGCCGGCTTCGTCACCGGCTGGGGCTATTGGATGTCGTGGGTCATGGCCTGTACGGTCGATCTGACCGCCATCGCCACCTTCCTGCAATTCTGGTGGCCCGGCCTGCCTTTGTGGGAATCGATGCTGGCCGCCCTTGGGCTGATCTATGGGATCAATTGCCTTGCCGTGCGGGCATTCGGCGAGATGGAATTCGCCCTCGCCCTGATCAAGGTGGTGACCATCGTCGCCATGATCGCCACCGGCATCGCCATGCTGGCCTTCGGGCTCAATTTCGGCGGCGAGGCGCCGCATGTCTCGACCCTGTGGGAGCATGGCGGCCTGTTCCCCAAGGGCCTGACCGGTTTCCTGTCGATCCTGCCGATCGCCTTTTTCAGCTTCGGCGGCACCGAGCTGGTCGGCGTCACCGCGCGCGAAGCGGACGATCCGGCCCATGCCATTCCGCGCGCCATCAATGGCGTAATCGCCCGGGTGGTGATCTTCTATCTCGGCGCGCTGGGCGTGATCATGGCGCTGATCCCCTGGGACCAGATCGGCGCGCAGCAGAGCCCCTTCGTGCTGGTGTTCGACAGGATCGGCCTGCCGGCAGCCGCCAGCGTGATCAATTTCGTCGTGCTGACCGCCGTGCTGTCATCGAGCAATAGCGGCCTCTACGCCGCCGGCCGCACCTTGGCGGCTTTGGCCCTGAAGGGACATGCCCCGGCCTGGCTGCATAAGCGCAACGGCCGCGACCTGCCGGTGCGGGCGCTCGGCGTCTCGGCGGGGCTGATGCTGATCGGCGTGCTGGTCAATTACCTCAACCCGTCGCGCGCCTTCGGCCAGTTCGCCATCGGCTCGGTGATGCTGCTGATGTGGAGCTGGGCCAGCATCGCGATCAGCCATTGGTGCTTCCGCCGCAAATTCCCCGAGCGCGCCAAGGCCGAATTCCGCATGCCGCTCTATCCCTATTCCAACATGGCCATCCTCGCCTCGCTGATCGCAGTGACGGCGGTGATGGCCTTCGCGCTGGATATGGCCGTGCCCGTAATGATCGGGCTGGTGTGGCTGGGCGGATTGGTGGTGTTCTACCTGCTGTTCCGCCGCAACGCAGCGGCGGTCACCGAGGTCACGCCGGATTGATGTTCGGCGTGAAGGCGTTGAAGGCGATCAAAGTGTGCGTATCGACCACATCCTCGATGCGCTGAACCACCGAGGTGACGAACACGCCCGGGTCCTGATTGGCGCCAATATTGAATTTGACCAGCAGATCGAACTGGCCGGAAGTGGAATGCACCTCCGAGGTTTCCTCGATGGTGTCGACGATCTTCTCGGCGACCTTATAGGCGGTGCCGAGGCGGCATTTGATCTGCACGAAAATGGTTCTGACGTTGTATTCGCCGACCATGGTCCTCTCCGAAATCATCAATCGGCCGCACTATAGCCTAGAATAGAAAGGACCTGTCGATGGCCTTGATCGAGGGCGCGCCGAACGAAATCATCGCCGACTTGAATTCCTCGGTCAGGATCTGCAAAGCGCGGTCGACGCCCGCCTCGCCATAGGCAGCCAATCCCCACACATAGGGGCGCCCGACGCACACCGCCGTCGCGCCCAGGGCCAGCGCCTTGAAGATGTCGCTGCCGCGCCGGAAGCCGCTGTCGATCAGGATCGGCACGCGCCCGCCGACCGCCTTGACCACTTCGGGCAGCACTTCGATGGTCGACAGCCCACTTTCCTCACTGCGTCCGCCATGGTTCGAAACGACGATGCCGTCGACCTTGTGCTGTACGGCCAGCGCGGCGTCCTCGGCGCTCATGATGCCCTTGAGGATGATCTTCATCCTGGTCGCGTCTCGCAGGCGGGGGATCAGGTCCCAGGTCAGCTTGTTGGTGGTGGTCGCGGTCAGTTTGGTGGCATCCAGCCCGTCGAACATCGGCAGGCGGACATAGGCGCCGCCCGGCTCGGTCGAATGGCAGTCGGTGCAGGTACGGGTGTCGTTCTGCTTGCCGCGCGCCGCGGTGACCCGGCCCATGGTCGAGGGATTGTCGATGGTCACCATCACGACAGGGCAGCCGGCCGCTTCCTGCTTTCTGATCAGGCCCTGGGTGATCGCCCAGTCGGCGGTCGGATAGAGCTGGCACCACACCGGCTCGCCGCGCGCGGCGATCACTTCGTCGATCGGATGGGTGGCCAGGGTCGCATAGACCTGCAGATGATCGCGCTTGCGGGCGGCGCCGGCGACGGCGGTTTCGCCATCGGGATGAAAGGCGTTCAACCGGCTGACCGGATCGAGAATGATCGGCGTCGGCCATTTGCGGCCGAACAGGGTAACGCTCATATCCAGCTTGCTGGTGTCGACCAGGCGGCGCGGCTTGATGCGGAACTTGGCGAAGCCCTGCCGGTTGGCCAGCACGTCCTGATCCCCCTCGGTGCCGCCGATCAGCGACGCCCAATGGGCCGGCGGAACATTGTCCTTGGCCATCTTCTCCAGATCGAAAATGTCGAGGGCCTGGTCGGCGCTGGTGATGGTGAAATCGCGCCAGAATTCATTCGCCGCCTTGGCCGGCAGCGAGTGCGCCGCGGCGAACAGCGGACTGGCCGCCAGATAGCGCAGAAAGCGCCGACGCGCGAAATCGGAATTCATCCCCGGTCTCCCCATGCGGTTGCCCGCAGATAGTCGATGCCGGAGGCAATTTTGGCAAACATTGCGCAAAAGTCCGGCAAGAAAAGCAACGGGACCGAATGAATTGACGGCCCGGCGCCAGCGGCAGCAAATTATAGTGGCGAGCCAGACGGGGGACCAAAATCGTGAATTTGCGAGATACGCGGCGTCATCAGATTTTTCCGATCCTGACCGCGGATCAGATCACCATCGCCCGCCGCTTCGCCTCCGGCCAGCCCCGGCGCTACGAACCCGGCGAAACCCTGGCCTCGATCGGCGAACGGCACTCGCCGGCTTTTCTGGTTCTCGAAGGCGAAGCCAAGATCTACCGGCGCGACGGCGCCGGCCATGAAGACAATTTGACCAATCATGGCCCCGGCAGCATCACCGGCGAAGTCTCGCAGCTGGCCGGCCGTGCCTCGATGGTCGATGTCCGCGCCGGTGCCGAAGGCTGCGAGGTGGTCAGCTTCTGCCCCGCCCATCTGCGCGCCCTGATCATCGGCTCGGCGGAAATCGGCGAAACCATCATGCGCGCCTTCATCCTGCGGCGCACCGCCCTGATCCAGGACGGGGTGGGATCGGTGCTGGTCGGCGCCCACAACGATCCGGCCCTGGTGCGGATCGAGGGTTTTCTGACACGCAACGGGTATCCCTATTCCGTCGTCGATGCCTATCGCGGCACCGAGGGCCGCGAAATGGTCGAACGGCTCGGCCTGATCGAGGAAGATCTGCCGCTGATGCTGTGTCCCAACGGCTCGATGCTGAAACGCCCGACCATCGCCGAGATCGGCCGCTGCCTGGGCATCACGCCCGAGCTGAAATCCGACAAGCTATACGACGTGGCCGTGATCGGCGCCGGCCCCGCCGGGCTGGCCACCGCGGTCTATGCCGCCTCGGAAGGCTTGTCGGTGGTGGTGCTCGATGCGCGCGCCTTCGGCGGACAGGCGGGAGCGTCGGCGCGGATCGAGAATTATCTGGGCTTCCCCACCGGCATTTCGGGGCACGCCTTGGCCGCCCGCGCCTATAATCAGGCGCAGAAATTCGGCGCCGAAGTGGCCATTCCGGTCACCGTCGAGACCCTCGATTGCGGCGGCAGCGAGCGAAAGCCGGGCGAGCCGCTGATCCTCACCGTCTCCGGCGGCCAGCAATTGCGCGCCCGCACGGTGGTCATCGCTTCCGGAGCCCGCTATCGCCGGCTGCCGGTCGAGAACATGGAAGAGTTCGAGGGCGCCGGCATTTCCTATTGGGCATCGCCGGTCGAGGCCAAGCTGTGCGCCGGCAGCGAAGTCGCGCTGGTCGGCGCCGGCAACTCGGCCGGCCAGGCGGTGGTCTTCCTGGCGCCGAAGGTCCAGCACCTGCATCTGATCGTGCGCGGCCCCAGCCTGGACGCCTCGATGTCGCGCTATCTGATCGACCGGATCGCCGCTCTGCCCAACGTAACCGTGCATTTTCACGCGGAGGTCACCTCGCTGGCCGGCGACCCCGCCACCGGGTTGGAAGGCCTGGAAATCCGCTGCAAACAAACGGGAAAAATGGTCGCCAAGCCGATCCGGCATCTGTTCCTGTTCATCGGCGCCGATCCCAACGCCTCCTGGCTGGCGGACTGTCCGGTCGCCCTCGACAAGCACGGTTTCATCCTGACCGGTGACGAAGCCGCCGGCGAACCCTGGCCCGCCTTCGGCCGCCGCGCCTTGCCGCTGGAAACCAGCGTGCCGGGCGTCTTCGCCATCGGCGACGTGCGCTCGGGCTCGATCAAGCGGGTCGCCGCCGCCGTCGGCGAAGGCGCCCAAGTGGTGGCGGCCTTGCATAGCGTGCTGGCGGCCCACTGAGCCGTTGCTCCGAGCCGTCAGGCTCCCGCCTGTTTCGGCGGCACCAGAAGGGTATGGGCCTCGATCTCGGTGGCGTGATGCTTGCGCAGGATGTCGATGGCCCGCCGCTCATGCCCTTCGTCGCGCAGGCTCACCCATAGCACCAGTCCGCCTTTTTCCAGCTGCTCCTCGATCCGCTTGCCGTGAGTGTCGCCGATCAGCTTGCTGAGAAAGCCGCCGACCACGCCGCCGGTTCCGCCCGCCGCCAAGGCCGCTCCGACCGCGGCGGCGACGCTTCCGCCCGCGACGATGATCGGTCCGGCGGCGGCCAGCGCGCCGATATAGACCAGCCCGCCGATCAGCAAGCCCTTGGCGTTGCCGACATCCGCCTTCGGAATCAGGCTGATCCGCGGCACGCCTTGCTCGTCGAGCACATCGGCGGTCCTTTCATAGTGATGCCCGAGCTTGGCTTCGACGGCGGCTTGAGACGCCAATACGCTGATTTCCGCACGATCGAAACCTGAACTCAGCAATTCCTCGACGGCCTTATCGAAATCCGCCGGATCGTCGAAAATCCCGGCGGCCTCGCGCAGGGACAGCTCCTTTTCCACTTTCATGGCTTCACCTCCGATGGATGAGAAAGATCAGCCGGGCAGCAGCAGGCGGATTTCCCCGAAGAAGGTCAGTGAGTCTTACCGACATGTCCAGGCTTGCCTTTGCGGGTGGTCGACGCGAAGTCGCGAAGCTGTTTCTCGCTCATCGAATCGACCATTTCGCGCGAGGCTCCCTTGAGCTCGCTTTTCTGGATTTCGCCGCGCTTGGCCGCCAGTGCGGCGCCCGCGGCTTTCTGCTGCGCTTTGGATTTTGCCGGCATCATGAACCTCCCTGACGCACCTCTCCCTCTCTCAATGCGTCAGGGATTTTTCGGTTCCAATGACCGGTCAGCTCGCCAGGGCCTCGAAGCGCTCGGCGGAGGCCAAGGCCCAATTGCGGGCATAGAGCTTGTGTTCGCAGTCCGTGCCCAGCAATTCGCCAGGCCGGAGGAACACATGCAGTTCGGAGAATTGCTTGATCTCGGCGATACTGATCCGCCGCGCCAGATGGTGCGGCCCGATCTCGGAGGGATGTTCCAGGCCGGCGGCGGCCAGCAGATCGGCCAGCGCCTTGACGGTATTGTCATGGAACCGCTGCACCCGCAGGGCCTTGTCGGGAACGACCAGCGCTTTTTGGCGCAATTTGTCCTGGGTGGCGACGCCGGTCGGGCAATGGTTGGTGTTGCAGCTCATCGACTGCACGCAGCCCACCGCGAACATGAAGCCGCGCGCGGCGTTGACCCAATCGGCGCCGATGGCCAGCACGCTGGCGATGTCGAAGGCGCTGACGATCTTGCCCGCCGCGCCGATCTTGATCTGGTCGCGCAGCCCGGCGCCAACCAGGGTGTTGTGCACGAACAGCAAGCCCTCGCGCATCGGGATGCCGAGATGGTCGCTGAATTCGGTGGGCGCCGCGCCGGTGCCGCCTTCCGCGCCGTCGATGACGATGAAATCGGGCCGGATGCCGGTTTGCAGCATGGCCTTGACCATGCCCATGAACTCCCACGGATGGCCGAGGCACAGCTTGAAGCCGACCGGCTTGCCGCCCGAGCCCTCGCGCAGGCGGGCGATGAAATCCATCAGCTCCAGCGGGGTGGAGAATTCGCTGTGGATGGCGGGCGAGATGCAATCCTCGCCCATCGGCACGCCGCGCGTCTCGGCGATTTCGCGAGTGACCTTGGCGGCCGGCAGAATGCCGCCATGGCCGGGCTTGGCGCCCTGGCTCAGCTTGATCTCGATCATCTTGACCTGCTCGGCCTTGGCCTGCTCGGCGAAGCGGGCCGGGTCGAAATGGCCCTTGGCGTCGCGGCAGCCGAAATAGCCGCTGGCCACTTCCCACACGATGTCGCCGCCGAATTCGCGGTGATAGGGGCTGATCGAGCCCTCGCCGGTATCGTGATAAAAGCCACCCATCGCCGCGCCCTTGTTCAGAGCCCGGATGGCATTGGCGGACAGCGAGCCGAAGCTCATCGCCGAGATGTTGAAAATCGAGGCCGAATAGGGCTTGGCGCATTGATCGCCGCCGATGGTGATGCGGAAGCTCTTGGGATCGGCCGCCGGCTTGGGGCGGCTGGAATGGCTGATGAACTCGTAGCCGTCGCGATAGGTCTCCAGCAGGGTGCCGAAGGGATGTTCGCCCAGCTGGCCCTTGGCGCGTTCGTAAACCAGCGACCGCTGGGCGCGCGAGAACGGTGCCGCGTCTTCCTCGCCCTCGATCAGATATTGGCGGATCTCCGGCCGGATCAGCTCCACCATCCAGCGGATATGGCCGATGATCGGGTAATTGCGCTGGATCGAATGCCGGCCCTGAACCAGATCACGGAAACCGAGCACCGACAGCGCGCCGGTACAGGCGGACACGATCCACGGCCACTGCGCTCCTTCCGCATCGGCGAGCAGAACGCCGCCGATGGTGACGAGGATGCATAAGACGAAAACCGTATATCGGCTGAACAGCGTCATGTTTGCACAATCCCAAAGCCCGTGAGAGATCCGCTCGGGGCGGCGCGGGCCGGGATCAATCATCGCCGGCGAAACCGTTCCGCCCCAACTGAAGCCCTACCCGAACGAAGCGGGATTGTCGACGAAAGCGGAAACCTGCCCCGCTGTGAGGTCCGGCTTGAAGATGACCGAGAAAACACTCCCCGACCCGGTAAGGCGCGTTTCCGGAATTCGTGCCCCGGACTTCGCGGCAAGGCTGGATGAAGCAGGGACCAGGGACTTGAAGCCTGACGGTGCTTTCCTCGAAGGATACGACAGCCCGGCCGGCCGGCGGGTGTGAAATAGATTACACTTCACGAGACGGCCACCCGTTCAATCCTGCATCCGCCACGGCGAAGCGCTCTTCCAGCCTTTCAGGGCCTCGGCCGCCCAATCGTTCGTTTTGCCGGCATGGCAGACGATGCAGGGATTGGGGATCTGATATTTCTCGCTTTCGGCCGGTGTGATGACCTTGAAGGTGTGGGCATGCACGGTGACGTCGGCGATGGTCTGCTCGATGGCCGGCATATGGCAGGCGATGCACTGGCTGCCGGCACTGCCCGGCTTGTGGTGCGTGTGCGCCTCGATCGTCTCGGCATGGGGCCCGTTCTGCGTGTTCGGCCCATGGCAGGCCAGGCAGATCTGATCCGGCGGAGCGCGGAGTTCGGCGGGATTCGCGGTGCCGTGCACATCGTGGCAGCTGAAGCAGGTGACGCCGCGCGCATACATCAGGCTTTGCGTGAAATCGTTGCCCTGCATCCGGTTCTTGTGCGCGGTGCCGTCGGGGAAATGGGTAAAGGAGGTTTCCCCGAGCTTGTGCTCTTCGAGCATCCAATGATCGGAGAGCCGGGCGCCCATATGGAAGCCGACCGGCCAGTCATAGAGCTTGCCGCCGATCGGATTGCCCGGCGGCCGTCCCTGGGAGTGGCATTGGATGCAGGTGTCGTTGGCGCCGACGAAGTCCAGCCGGGCCGGATTGATGACGGTTCGCCAGATCGGATTTTTGACATGCTCGCTGGCCGGCCCATGGCAGGATTCGCAGCCGACATTCCATTCCGCCGGCGTCTTGGTCGTCACATCGAAATTCACCGAATGGCAGCCGTCGCACAGCTGGCTGGTGGGGCGCTGGAAATTGTCGGCCGGGAACGAGGCGGCCCACCAATCGGTGCCGTTCTTGACGAAATAAGGCCGCCACATCTTGTGGGTGACGTCCCATTGCGCCGGCTCGGGGTAATAATCGTCGCCGACCCGTTTGAAATAACGCTGCTTCCAGAGGCTGCCATAGACCAGGCTGACGTCATCCGCCGTGAAGGTCAGCAGCGGATCGGGCTTCGTCATGTCCGGAATGATGGCGCCGGGATGCGCTTTCGGATCGCGCACCACATTCGCCATCGGCGTCTTCTTCCACCGCTCATAGATCTCGGCATGACAGGATTTGCAGGCCTCCGAGCCGACGAAATGGCGGGTGCCCGGGTCGGGATGCGCGTAGGAATCGTCGGCGGCGGTCTCGGCGGTCTTGGGCAGATGGCGCATGAACAGCACCAGCTGCCACATGTCGCGGTCGGGGAAGCCCCAGGCCGGCATACCCGTGTTCCGGATGCCGTTGCGGACATGATAGAAGATCTCGCCATCGGTCATGGCCGGCAGCAAGGCCGCCAATTCGGGCGCCCGGGGAAATTCGCGCTGGCCGATCTGGGTGTGCCCGGCGCCATCATGGCCGTGACAGACTTCGCAGTTTTTCTGGAAGATCATCTGGCCGGCGGCGATGTCGGCAGGATCGGCGCCGAGCGGGTTCACCAGGCGCTTCGCGTCCTCCGGCACGCTGTTCCGCAGCAGGAACGTCGCCACCGCGATCTCGGCGCGCGGAGGCTCGGGGCGCGCGCTCGACAGGCCGGGCAGAACCCACTCGTACAGCGCCAGGCCGCCCGCCGATATCAGAAGAAGGCACAGCCCGGCCAGTTTCATCGCCTTGCTCATATGTGCGTCTCCGTGCTCGCATCCCGCGCCCAGCGATAGAACGCGTCGTAAAGGGTCATTGCCGCGTCGAGCTGGGCGGTGTCGTCGCGATAGATGCGCGACAAACCGAGCGACGCGGCCAGCAGGCCGGCCGCCTCCGGCGCCAGATCGAGCCGGGCGGTGTCGGCCCCCCGCACGATGACCGCCAGCCTGTCGAGCGCCGGCGAGGACAAACCGAATTCCCGCAGCATCACATCGAAGGTGCAGAACTCGCCGCGATGGCCCCAGAAGACAGTGTCGAGATCGAAGGGCGTCGCCTTGAATGCCTCGGCGACGGCGGGAACTTCGGACAGCGAGACGAACAGGAAAACCGCCCTGGGATCGATGAAGCGGCGGATCAGCCAGGGACAGGCGATGCGGTCGATCTTGGGCCGCGAGCGCGTCACCCAGACGGTTCGTCCGGCCTCGTCCCGCGGCGGCAGGCGATCGGGACGCACCAGAAGCCCTCCCGCCGCGGACCAGGCGTCGAAACCGCCATCGAGATATTCCGCGCGCACGCCCGATTGGCGAAGCCACGCCGCCGTGCCCTGGCTCAGCGCCCCGCCGTCACGGCAAACGATGGCGGCATTGCGGTCGCGATAGGCATCGGCCAGCTCGGCGGCGCGGAGATGATCGAGTGACAGGCTTCCCGGCAGGAAACGTCCATCCGCGGCGCGCTCGGCGTCCGATCGCACATCGATGATCGCGGGGGCGTCGGCGGTGCCGATCAGGCGGATAAGCTGGGCGGTATTGATGGTATCAGGCGCAGGCACACGTCCTCTCCCGGCTGGGTGGAGCTTGGACGCGATATTCCAGCCGAAGCCTCACGGGGCAATCGCACTTCCCCTGGCCAGACGGTGGCAAAGGCGAAGAAAGCCGTCAACATGATTTGTGCCGGGTGAGCCCATCCCATGCAGGGACCCAATCAAAAACGGCAAATTCCGAAGGAATCTGCCGCCTTGACATTAGAAATCCCTCAGATTGCCGGTCTCATTGCGCAGGTCACGGAGAAACCGCTCCAATTCCGCCTGGCGCTCCGGCACGCGCGCCCGCCCGGCGGGAGAGAGGACGCGGCCGGGAACGTCCGCCATGTTGGCATCGAGCATCGGCATGACCTCGGGCCCTTGGGGCTTGCCGCCCTTCGCGTCGATCAGCGCCAATATTCTGGCGGCCCCGATCGCCCCCAGCCAATCGAGCGCGTCGGCATCGTGCAGATAGAGCGCTTCGGACCCTTGCGGATCGCGATCATACATGTGGGTTCGGATGGCATTCTCGACTTTAGCGATCTTCTCCATGGGAAAACTGGTTTCCTTGAGAACGGACGCTACCCTATCGGCCGCGACCTCGGCATGGTCGCGCTTGGGGACCGCCCAGGGAGCAAACATTCCCATGTCGTGAAGGTAGGCGGCGGCGAACAGGACGTCATCATCGAGCTGCACGTGATCAGCCTCCGCCAGCTCGCGCGCCAGACGGTAATCGCGGCTGGAATGGGAATATCCCCAGGCCGGATGCTTGAAATGCTCTGCCGCCAATTCCTGCACTTTCCGGCGCCAGTCGGGCACCGGCGGGTTTTGCTCCGCGGCGATCGCGGTACCCAGCGAGATGAGAACCAGAGCGGAGCAACACAGTGCCGCCTTAAAGCATGACAGGACGATCCTCACGATCATGGACGGGGCGCGAGAATATCGTCCAGGAGCGCGGCAGCCCCGGGAATTCGCTCAAGGTGCGGATAGCGGAGACCGCCATCCCACGCCACCGCCAGCGATTGCGTCGTCACGCCTCGCGCGACCTGCAAATCGACCTTGCCGCTGTCGCGCGCGGCAATGATGGCGGTCTTCAGCGCCTCCGCGCCATACGCGGCGCCGTTCACCGATTGCACCTTCGCCCCCGCCGCAAGGCCCGCACGCCAGGCGGGCCCGCCCCAGACGACGGCGGTGACCGCACCATCCTTGTCGAGGGTCATCCCGAGCGAGAAGCGCAGGTCGGCCGTGCCCTTGCGCTGTTCGGCCGAGACCTGTTGCGAGGACGGCTGATCCGTCCAGCCCAACCGATAGCCGCCGCGGGTAATGCCGTCGAGATCGGGGTTGGCGCCGACGCTGTCCACGCGGGCCCGCAGGAACGCCTCCCAATCGTAGGGCAGGACGGTATTGAGGCTGGCGACGAGATCTTCGAAAGTGTAGGGCGCCGCCGCCAGGCTGCCGTCGCGAACCCCGAAGAAGCCGCGCGCAAAATCGTCCAGCGACTTGCGTCCGCCGCTGCGCTCGCGGATCAGCGTGTCGATGTCGAGCCAGACCAGTTCGCCCTGCATGTAGGCGTCGATCACGCCCAGCTGCCAATCCGGCCAGGATTGGAGCCGCCCTTCCGGCCAGATATTGGCGTTGCCGTGCTGAATGAGCACTTCATCGGACGCATCCTGGAGCGTGCGCCACTGCAGCCCCGGGCGCGCCGAAAAGTCCGCGGCGAGCTTCTCCCACGATGCCAGGGCTTCCGGGAGTGTCTTGAGGCCCGATCGCGAATCGAGCACGTCGTTCCAATACATCGTCAGGCCCTCGAAGACCCACAGCAACGCGTCCTGCGGCGGCGTGTTGAAATTCGCCGGCCACATCGGCGCGGGCACGCGAAAGACGCCGTTCCACGAATGGACATATCCGTGGAAGGGAACACCCCACCGGCTCGAAAAACGATCCCGATTGCTGAAGAACTCGGCGGGCAGCGCGTTCTCTCCGGATTGCCGCTGCTCGAAATAGCTCGGGCCGAAATCGTTCGACAGCCACACCATCAGGTCGTAATGGCTGTAGTGCCGGCCGCCGAACAATTTGTCGGCCTGCTCTACCTCGCGCCGATATCGGTCGATCGCTTCGTCCGGCACCGCGAGCCCCGCCTCGGTATCGGCCGCGACATCCAGACGCACCGGAACCGGACCTTCGCTCAGCGAATAGTGCGCCAGCCAGCGCGCCGCCATGACCGGCGAATCCACCAGCGCATCGAGCGAGACGGGTGCGAACCGCACGACATCGCCCGATCGCCGAGCTCCCTCGAGCGAGGAAGCAAACGTCCAATCCGCGGGCAGGGTCACGGCGGGATCGACCATGATGCGGCGCGCGTAATAGCCCGCCGGGTACAGTACATGGCTTTGCCACTGCAGATCGAGCATGGTCGGGGTTGTCAGCACCGGACCGGCATGGTCATCCGCGGGAACGAGGAACTGGAAGTCGAGATCGACGGCCTTGGCACCGGCGGGGACATCGATGTGAAAAGCGGCGGGTTCCGCCGGATCGCGCCGCCATTTGAGCGTGGCGCCGGCCGCTTTGACCACCAGGCCGGCAAGCTGGTCGAGAGCGTTGGGCGGCACCGGATCGCCCGGAATCCATTGCGGAAACAACAGCGTCAGCCGCCGAGCGCCCTGCACCGGCACCGTCTCGTGGATTCGGTGAATACCGCGCGCGACGTCCGTCGCATCGACATCGAGGCGGATCACGCCGGGATAGGCGGCGTCGCGGGGGGCCGCGATGGCCGGCGGCGGCGCGACGGCCTTGGGCAGTGGCCAGCCATCGGACGGCGCGCCCGCGACGGCCAGCGTCGGCAGCCCGAGCACGATCAGCAGGCCGGCCGCCAGTGCCTTGGTCATATCGAATCCCTCCCGCAGTGAAAGCCGGCCCACGCTAAACCGGCCCAATCCTGCTGAAAAATCGATTTTTCGAAATCGTATGTTCGGATAAACTGAACAAATGAACGGTCTCGTCAATCTGGACATGGATGTCCTGCGCACTTTCGTGCTCGGCTTCGAACTCGGCAGCTTCGCACGAGCCGCGGCAGCCTGCGGCCGCTCGCAATCCGCGGTCAGCGGACAGCTTCGCAAGCTCGAAACGCAGGTCGGAGAGCCGCTGGTGCGCAAGACCGGCCGCGGCCTCGAACCGACCGACGCCGGCGCTCAGCTGCTTGTCTATGCCCGGCGGCTGCTGGACCTGAACGATGAGGCGGTGGCGGCGGTCCGATCCTCGCACCTCGAGGGCAAGATCAGGTTCGGTCTGCCGGTCGACTTCGCCGAAACCTGGCTGCCCGATCTGCTGGGCCGGTTCTCGAAAACGCACCCGAGGGTGCAGATCGAGGTTCAGGCCGAAGGAACGGCACGTCTCCTGGACGGGCTGGCCTCGCAGCGGCTCGACCTGGTGCTCGGCTGGGGCGGCAGCCGCGACGGCGTGATCGGCGAGCCGCTCGCCGATATTCCGGCGGTCTGGATCGGGCGGCCGGGCCTCCGGACGTCCTCCGCGATGACGGGAGAAGCGGTCACCCTGGTCCTTCATGACGCGCCGTGCATCTTCCGGAGCTCGGGCCTGCGCGCTTTGGAGCAGGCGGGTCTGGCCTCGACCATCGCGTTTACCAGTTCGAGTCTGCCGGGGCTGTGGGCCGCGCTCGCCGCGGGCCTCGGGGTATCGGTTCGAACGACGATCGGACTGCCCGCCTCCTTGACGCCGCTCGACGGACGCGCCGCGAAACTTCCACCCCTGCCCACGGTGCCGCTGACTTTGCACCGCACGGCCCGAGCGCTGGACGGCCCCGCCGAACTCCTGGCCGACCTGGTCCGGACCGCCGTGCAGGAACGGATGAAGCCGACGGATCTGCTCGGCGCCGCCTGAGATCCAGCCTCCGAGCGGCACGTACGGCGCACTGTGCGGCCGCCGTGCTCTTGCTCTACTTCTCCGGTCGGCAAGCCGTCTCAGGCCTTCCAGGCATGAGCCTGGAACGTCTCGTCCAGCGGCACCTGGGTGACGCTGGCGGTGTAGTTGGTGATCGTCGAAGCGGCGACGATCGCGATCAGTTCGAGAGCCTGCTCCTTGTCGAAGCCCGCCGCGACGAACCTCTCGATTTCCTTCCGATCGACACGGCCACGCTTTTCGATCAGGGTCTTCGCCAGATGCGACAGAGCGGCGAACGTCGCATCGCTGGGCAGATTGCCGGCGCGGATGGCCTGCACGTCGGCCTCGGAGATGCCCTCGCCCAGCGCCAGCGCCGAGTGAAACGCCACCGCCCAGGCGGCCCCGTTGGTCACCGCATTGGTGAGCAGAACGATCTGGATCTGCGGCTCGGTGAAGCTGCCGCCATGCACCTTGCCGAACAGACCGACCAGGCTGTTGACCAGATTCGCCGAGTTGGACATGACGCCGATAAGATTCGGGATAAACCCGAACACATTATTCAGGCCCTCCATGGCCGGCTTGGACTGCTCGGGAGCCGATTCGAGAGTATGGATAGGGTACAAAGACATTTTCAAACCTTCCGATCCTGAGAGTTTTTTGAACAAGTATTTGCGGGAAACTGCCTTCGCATCCTTGTTCGTGAGGCGGAGAATGCTCTTCCGCCGCCATCGCTCTCAACTACGTCAGAGGTAATAAAATGCCCGCGGCCGGGGCTCTCTTGCCGACCGAATCAAAAAGCGCAGAACCAGAGGGTTTCTGCGCTTTTGAAATTGCTAGCGGAGGAACGCCACCGCCACTACGGCGCAACTATTCAAATACGGTGCTGACGGCGCAAAACTGCCGAATTCTAAGGATCAATCGGCTCGTTTTGCCCGTGCTGTCACGGCAACGGGAGTCGAAAGCGGAAGAGTGTTGAATTCCACCTCTTTCATTTCCAGCCATTCTTTTGTGAACGGCAGATACAGGCGGATCTCCCACTTCCCATGGGCATCTCGGCGGGCAGCATATGGGTGCAGGATCTCTCCGTCACCCCGTACACGGTCAAACTCCAGAAAACGGGGTCTCGGGTACCGGTCCTCGCCTGGTTTCTCATTCATCATCTGGCTCACGGCATCATGATCGAAGCCCGGATGACCAGAAGTCTCATGTTCTTTGATAGCAGCCGTTACAGCACCTTCCTCCGATAGGTAAGCCTCCTTAAGACTCACTTCGTCGAGGACAACTTCTTCGACCATATATGGAGGGCCTGCGTACCAAGCTGGATCATCCTCGACAAGCCTGATAGCAATAACCGTACGTGTACCAATATCTGTGCAACGGTACCAAAAAGGGCCGCAGAAAAATTCAAGGCCGACATAAAAATCTTTCGGCGTCATGGGACACTTACCTTAAGTGTGCACAATCTCGGCATGCAGTTTCAATCCCAGGGCTCGGATAACCTTCATGATAGTGCCGAATTCCGGGTTGCCCTTGGCGGACAGAGCTTGATACAGCCCCTCGCGGGACAAGCCCGTTTCACGGGCAAGCTGGCTCATGCCACGGGCACGGGCAATGTCACCCAACGCGGCCCGAACCAGACTGCCATCGCCAGGATCTTCTTCGAGGCAGGCCTCGAAATAAAGTGCCATGTCATTATCGGTCTTGAGGGAATCGGCCGCATCCCAGCGACTGAAACCTTTCGGGATATTGACGGTAAGCGGATCACTCATGGCTCACTCCTTCCAGAGCATCGCGCAAAAACTTCCAGTCGCCCAGGTGACCGTGTTCAGCCAGACGGAGACGAGCAGAGATACGGGCTCTGGCAGTTCCATCCCTAAGGCCGTCCTGCCATGCCTTGAATTCATCACTCTGGATGATCTCGAACATGGACCACTGTGAACCATGACATACAAATATGTCAACTATGGCAGGTCAGCACGGCACCATCACTGTGTGCGGTACAGCCGCATTGCTGCCCCCAAAGCGCTAACCCTCCTCGCAAGTGAGTGGAGGCCGAAAAGCGCGACCTCGCACTTTTCCTCGCCGATTCGGAATATTTTTTGAAGGCTCAAGCCCAGAAAGGGAAAACCCGCAGAAACTCTGGGTTTCTGCGGGTTTTTAATGGTAGCGGAGGAGGGACTTGAACCCCCGACACGCGGATTATGATTCCTGCCGCAACCCGCTAAGATCACTCAACATTTCTGGCGCCGAGGCGCAACAACGCATTGATAATGTTACGGTATTTCGCTTTGGCTGGAATGTCGCCGAAACGACCGCAACAAAAAAAGTATCACCCGATTGCACCAAATTTGCACCATGAAATCTCGCACACACTGATGTCCGACCGGTGCTCCGCGAGGTTGAGCCGCTCGCGCAAAACCTCCAGCTGACCACGCCATCCTCGCCGAATGTCCGGGCTGCCCCATACCGTCCGCAAGCGGCCGACATGGGACCCCTAGCAGCCCTTGACCACATCCCCTCACCCTCGGCCCTAAAGGGCCTCGTCCCGGCCTTCCACGGAAGGCCAGGCCGAGATAGCTTAGGGGTGAGTGGACGCGGTCAACATGTCGCCTCCGGTGGCTCCAATCTATACCGACTCGGCGGGAGACTGTTTTTGGTTGCGAGCCTCCGCCAAGGCCGCATCAATTCTTGCCGCCAAATCACTCTCCAACTTAGCGAGCAACCGAGCCCGTTCGGACCGAGCACTACGATTTTTTGATCGTTCGCGGATCGCGCTAATAGCAGCAATCGGAAATGTCAGGACGGCCGCCACGACTGCGCTGATTCCAATTATCATGCCAGTTCCTTCACGAGGAAGAGCGTGCCCGAGGAACAGACTTACCGCTATGAAAAGAAACAGAAATATCAAAAGCGGAACTCGACTCTTAAAAGGTGCCGCCTCCCTTGGAGCACTCGCAAGAACGACGTTCTGCAAACGCCCGCTGAACACTCCGTGCGAACCCGTCGTCAAGTTTGCAAATGCCAAAAAGACGCCCTTATCATCCCGCCCCGGAACGCACCCACCAACTTCAGCTATCTGATGTCCTGCCCGAACGGGAATATCTAGCGCGGAAATGTCGCGCTCCGCCTCCTTCCCATCGACATAGCGAACCCAGCAGGTGTGACGCTGCACGACCTTCCCGCTAACGCTGGGGGCGGCGATATAACCCTGAACGTGTCCTGTGCTGTCTGAATTAATGTAACCACCACCGCCCGAAGACTGGACGTGTGTATCCGACCATTTCCGGTCGGAAATGACCTCTCCGCGGTTCGTCCACAACTCGACGGGAGCAACGCCGTCAGCCTGATTATCCAAATTCATCGTCAAAGCCCTATCGCTTCGGTCGCGCCGCCGGGATGGGGCTGGCAGATCGCAAAGAGCACACCGTCTCAGCATCTCCACCTAAACCGAAATATCGGAATTTTCGATATCTGATTTTCCGATTTAGTCAAGTCCCCGGCGAATTTCATAGAGAGCCGGGGCTGTGTGGATACCGACCGCGAAGCATAAGATCGTCGGCACCGCTCTGGCCGAGATTCGGAAGCGCCAGAACGTGACTCAGGTGGAGCTTGCGCAGAGGCTTGCAAAGCCTCAAAGCTTCGTTTCCTCGTACGAGTCGGGTCAACGGAGGATCGACCTGCTGGAACTGGTCCGCGTCGCCGAGGCGCTGAATCTTCGGCCCCTAGACCTAGTTGCGGAAATTTTCTCCTCCCTTCCGAGAAGCGAGCAATAGCTGTGCTGGACGCGTCATATCCGACGCAGCTAGAACCCGAACACATGAGTCGGGCGGTCGGAACCGTATCGCCAGTTAGCGCAGTCAGCTTCCACGCTTCACCTTCTCGACGGCCCCGCCAATGAAAGCCTTCAGGTCCTCCAACTCCTCCTCCTGCTCGATGTCGCGAGGTTCGCACATGCGGAGAAAGACGTGAGTCGCCGACCACTGCGAAAGCATCATCTCGACCTCATAACTTGGTGGAATGTCCTTGTAGCCTTTGCCGAGGAACGGCTTGATCGCGTCGGCGAGGCAGTTGACCAAGCCGTTCTTAACCTCATGGGACCAACCAAGCTGTTTCAATTGTTCCTCCGACAGCTTGAGGATGATCTCCATGAGGAACATCGCTCTGTCCTTGGGTAGGAGTATCTTCAGGCTACGGTCGTGTTTTTCGATGACCCGATCCAGCCGCATTTGCTCCTCCGTGCCATTGGCCCGGACAAACCCACTAATGTCGAAATGAATGACCTCTCTCCGGCCACGGGCGGACACAATGAATTTCTCCAGCACGCGCCCGTCACCCGGCTCAATAAGGAACCGTTCCACCACCTTCCAGTCGACATCCTTCCTCCCGAACCTTGCCTCAAGTGCAGCGTATTCTTTCGGGATACCTTCGAGGCTGTGGCGCGCCTCGATGATAATGGCGGCGTCGGGTGACGAACCATCCCCGGACGGTGGAGCACCCGCATTTCTCTCGGACGGCGCGCCGCCGTCAGCTTTCTGCTTGACGGCGTGAAGCGTGACGCTCACGTCCGCAGCGGTGGAGCATTGCCATACTGCATTTGCGAACGCCCCGAGAACCGGATTCTTGAAGCGGATCGGCACCCGGTAGTCGGGATAAAGATTGTCTAGGCCCATCGCCGTTGTGGCGGCTTTGTAGACATCCTTCTCTTCGTAGAGCTTCGGCCCGATAAATGACCCGAACAACGCGGCCACGACGCCCTTTTTGTAGCTACGGACCAGCACGCCAGCCTGAGCAACGGAGATCATACAAGTCTCGCCGCTGTCCAGTTCAATGGTCGCGCCGCAGCCAACCTTTTCGCTGTGATGGACTAGTTTTGGCATTGGAACTCCTATGATGGCTCATGGTCCGAGCCGTGTATCGGCCATCTGTCGGGTTTCGCTCCTGAGGCAACGATACCGGAATCAACCCGCTGCCGCCGGCTGTCAATCAGCCTAACGATGGCCCGGACACCTTGTGCTCCGGCGCTTGCGATTGCCGAGGTGTGGGAGTGGCGCAAGTGTACGCCTTGTACTCCGGGAAATCGTCGCGTGTCAGGCGGATCAACTCGCGCACCTGATTTGCCAGAGCAACGCCTGTATCGCTGCCGAAACGCCGCCCAACATCTTTGATTGCGTCGATGAGCCGTTGCTTGAAGCCGGCAATTTCCGCCAACGCGGCCTCAAGCAATCTCGATTTTTCCCGAAATGCGGAAATTTCGTTGTCAAGGCGGACACGATCCGCGATCAACGCGCCGCGTTCAGCTTCCATCGCTTCCCGTTCCAGACGCTGTTCGCTCACTTCACGATCAAGGGCGGCCCGGTAGGCGCGCGGTGACATATGTCGGCGCGGCTGGATTTCGTGGTCGTAGATGCGCGGAGTGCCTCGTTCGAGTCCAAGACGGCTTCCGATGGCCTCCGCCGCCCAGTCCTGCAATTCCCGCATCTTGGTGGGGCCGCCGAAGAGCGCTCGCGCGTTCAGTTTGATCTTTCCGTCTGGCTTGACCTCGGTGGGGATCAGGACGCAATGGAGGTGGGGCGCATCCTCGTCCAGGTGGGTCTTGGCGTAGATGAGCCGCTCACCATAGCGCTCACGCAACGCCTCGATGCAGCGGCGCTCGAACATGACCACCTTCAACCGGTCGCGAGCGAACCAGTCAGCCCGCGCGGTCAAAATCATCTCGACGGCGATGACGCCGTTTTTTCGCACTGGCCCGTCGAGTTTCGCCAAGATAGCCTGGACATCAGCCACTAAGTCTCCACTGCCAACTGGCAGGCGGTTAAGGCGGGCACGGTCGGGGTCAGCGTTGGGTACTGGGTGCGCCCGATCATTGTGACCGGCCACTCGCCCCACGTCGGCGATAGTGTGGAGTTTCTCTATGCGGCACACGATTTGCGCCATGGTGGAGGGCCTCAACTTGCCATAGGTGTAAAAATTTTAACAAAATTGGGTACTCACTACACAATTGCTGGCGCAATTGTCGCTCGCCCTCGCCGGGAGCCTCTCCGAGGGCCATGGGCGTAGCCCCTGGACCCGCCCTCCCCAGCCGCACCGCCGCTCACAATCCCATCGCCGGCCTGGGATGCATCGGACAGGCTTCACGCCGGGCGCCCGCCTCCCGACAGCAACGCGGCGTCGCACTTGGACCACCCGGTCCGAAGACCCGCTCTGAGGCCCGTCCCATCGACCTTGGCGGGGGCGCCCCCTTGGTCAGTTCGACCAGCGACGTTAGGAGCCTCGCCATCGAGAGAGCAGTGGTGAGCGGCTCTCCGACCAGCACTCCAACTGCTGGCTCGACCAGGGCGCGATCGATCACCGCATCAACTGCGACTTCGGCTACGCCCTCCGTCACGGATGGTTTCAGCCCATCGACAAGTAACGACCGCTGGTGGGGCGCGCTTGCCTGCCCCCAGACCGCCTCGCCGGGCTGCGGGCCGCCCATCCCAAAGTCATCATCAGTCTCGTCCATGATTCCTCCGTTAGATATTCAGTCCGCCATCGCGACTTGAGCCTTTGCGAGCGCTTCCGCGATAATCCTTGCGATTGCCTCGAGCATGCGATCAACCTCGCGGCGATAACGGCACCAATCCCCGAAGATCGCCGCCCTGATTTCGTCTTCCGCCAGCTCGTCGGCTCCCTCAGCGAGAAATAACCGCAACGCACTGGAAAGCTCAGGCTGCCCCCTCCTCTCCACAACTTGGATGAGGCCGTGAACACACGCTGCATAATCGGCCGAAAAGTGCGGTGAGGCCTGGACTTCAGGCAGCGTCGCGGGCATTTCGAATTTCCCACCACTCCATGAGCCGCCGAAAAATCTGATCTTCGGAGAGCCCCCGATTACGGCAAAGTTCGACGAAAGCGAGCGCGTCATATTCCGCCGATTTCCGTACCGACTGTGGGGCGCTCGCAAGCAGAGCACCACAGGATTCGGCGGAGGGCACAATGCCCCCACAATTTGCGGAAAAGTGCCAAATTTCGTTTTCGTCGATGGGATCAGCTACCACTTAGCGGCCTCCGTTTTCAGAGCGGTATAACTTGGAGGATTTGAGGCCGGTCGTAGTCGGCAGCCGTGAAGAGCGACGGCAGGACCGCTCTTTTCTGCTCGTCTGAGAGACTCCCGCTGTCCGTCAGGAAATCCGTTCTACGAAAGACAGCCTGTAAACACAGATATTGATCGGTAAGAACCATCATCGCCATCGAGTCCCAGTGATCGTTCGGTTGGCGGCGATGCCGCTGGCACCACTCCAGGACGGTGGCCCGGTCCTCATCCGACACAGGACCGATAAGCGGCGAATCGAGACGAAGCCCGTCCCTCTGAAGCGCTTGAAAGGCACTACGCGCTATCGACAACAGCGGATCATGAATAGCGGCATCCGGCACGAGGGCAGAGGCCATATGCAGCCACGGCCAAGTCTGGCCGACTAACCGACCAGCCCTGTGAATAGACTTCTCCAATTCAGCCGCGACCTGAAAATGCTTCGCGTCGACCTTAGTCATAACGCACCACCTCAAATACTTAACTCATATCATTCTACATCTTTTCCATTATTCAGCAAATAATTTTAAATGTTACTTAAGTATACTTTAGGAACATTATTAATTATAAAAATATTAGCTGAAATCAGCGAAGCCGATAATTCAACTATTGCAGACATCCTTACAGAGAGCCTCCGAGGTCTGGGGTAAATTCCAGGCGTCAGCATTGTTGGTTAACAATCGCCGGCTGGAGAGGCCGGAAACGGCCTCCCTTCCCTTGTCTCATCAATTCCTTCCAGGCCATCCCGCCATAGCGGGATGGAGGGTCTCGTCGTCGGGCGTGTGGGAGGCACACCTGCCGACCGTCATGCCCTACGACGAGACTTGATCCGGGGAACGACCTCCCCGGATCAAGCACCCCATTTGATGAACAAATTACGCCGCCAAGGCGCCTTTTAGGGCGCAGGATTCGCGGAAGCCGCCCAGCGAGGCCCTACCGGCGGGAATTGGGGCTAAGCGCATCCAGGGGCCGGAAATCGAGCCTCTCCTTGGATCAGGGCTCCACGACCCTCACTTCAGGGTTCTACGACCTCGACAGAAGCCGGAACAATGGCGGATTTCTGCGGATTTTTTTGCTCGAATGACACGTATAAGATCAGTCTTTTCTCTTTTCTTTGATTACTTTCTTTTCTCTTCCCCCTCACCCTTCTACCACCCTCAATTCCGCCCTCCGCTTCACCGCTTCTCGCTCCCTCCGCTTCCTGGCCCGTTCAGAACGCTCCTCCCAACTCATTTGCGCTTTGCCAATTGCCCGGTGGCTGCCGCGCCATGCGAACTTTGGGTTCACCTCGAAGGTCCGCGTCTTGCCGAGCGGCGCGCCTTCCATCAACAATCCGTAGTCGACAAGACGGTTTACGGCGCGGCGAACATTGGACGGGTCTAGGCCAAGCCGGCGCGCAATTTCCGCCATAGGGATTGCGTAGAGGTTTCCCATCGCCATCGTAGCGAGGAGAAAATCCCGGACGCGGAAGATATCCAGCGTCACCGCGCGATCTGCCGCCATGGCCGCGAGGCTCGGCTGCATCACGGTTATCCAATCCTTGATGATGTTAGGCTGGGTCCGAGGAATGACGGTCCAGACCGTCGTACCGTCCTCTCGCGTGACCAGTTCGGCATCAGGCGGCACGTCATCGGGGCGGACGGGAGCAGTCATTTCGACTGCTCCGCATGACCCGCCGCCTTGCGCGGGCGCCCACGCTTGTTCAGCGTCCGCCCCCGAGTCGCCAACCCCGCCATCCACGCTTCAACATCGGTGAGACGGTAGCGGACCTGCCGCGAGTTACCAATCTGGACGAAAGGCGGCCCATCGCCGGTCACCCGGCGACGGCGCGTGGATGCAGGGTTCTCATTGAGCAGCTTAGAAAGCTGATCCGTCGTGATCAGAAAAGGAATATTAATCATGACCCATAATTCCATAGCTTTCGACGAATGGAGCGAAGCCATCGCATCGATGAGTTAAAGAGAATTACCGGTCGTGATGTGAACTATACCATTCCTACGCGACCCTGTGTGGCATTTTTCACTCGCTCTTTTTAGGACGCGTCCTATTTAGCTTCTCCGCCAGGTCAGCAGCGCGCGGATGCGTGTAGCGCATCAGCATTTGCATCGTCCGGTGGCCGGAGATGCTGGCAACTTCCATGTGGTTTAAGCCTGCCTCGAACAGCCGCGAAACCCCCTCATGCCGGAGATCGTGGTATCGGAGATCGTCAAGCCCAACGCTTTCGCAGGCGCGAGCAAACAGTACGCTCACGCGATTTTGGGTGACGCCCGGGAACACCTTGCCAACTCTCGAAATGTCCCCGCGCCACTCTGCCAGCACTGTCAGAGCAATGTCGCTGAGTGGAATTGTCCGGGCTCCTCCCGCCTTGGTCTCGTTGAAGCGGGCGGTGCCCGCCTTCTCGTTCACGTCCGCCCAACGTAAGGCCAGGAGTTCCCCCTGTCGCGCCGCAGTCTCCAAGGCAAGCCGGATGAGCGGCACCAACCAATCAGGTCCGCCTGCGGCACCCAGCAACAGCCAAGCCTCTTCAGTCATTCCGTCGCCGAGAGGCTCCAGACGACGTTTACGCCCCTCCGCTTGGCGCGGGAGACGGACATCCGCGACGGGATTGCTGATGGGCCACCCCCATTCCTTCCTCGCGGTCGTGTAAAGATGGGAGATAAGCGCCAAGTCTGTCCTGCACGTGGTCGGACTTGCCCCCGCCTTCAGCCGAGCATCGCGCCAAGCAGCAATATCTGCGGCGGTCACATCGGTCACGAACCGCTTTGCCAGCGGATCGCGCTGCCACGCTTTTACGCGCCGACGCTCCTGGACCTCTCCCTTCTTATTCGGCGTCACTTCCCGTAGATAGCGTGAAAGGGACTCCTCCAGCGTGGTGCGTTCGGCCTCGGACGTATCAACGAACACTCTGCGGCGCATCTGCGCCTCAATGTCCCTCGCCCAATCCTGCGCCTCGCCCTTTGTCGGGAAGGTTCGGCTGACGGGCTTATAGCCCTTGCGACGGACGAGCGCGCGCCATTGGTACTGACCGCGCTTCTCAATGTTTGCCATGGTGCAATTCCTCTAGGCAGCGCGTCGCTGCACCAAAATTGCACCAGATATGACGTGAAAGTGATTTCAGGAAATTTTCAGACCCGAGAAAACCGCAGAAAACTGCGGCTCTCGGGGTCGAAAATTGGTAGCGGAGGAGGGACTTGAACCCCCGACACGCGGATTATGATTCCGCTGCTCTAACCAGCTGAGCTACTCCGCCCCAAGCCGAGGAGGGGTTTTTATATAAGGCCTGTTCCGGTGTCAAGCGTCAGGCGCGGGCGGATATCCATCCGCCGCCCAGCATCCGGTCGCCATCATAGAAGACACAGGCCTGGCCGGGCGACACGCCCTCCTCCACGCCATGCAGCACCACCTCGGCGCGGCCGTTTTCGGTCAGCGTCAAAGTGGCGGGAGCCGGCGGGCGGGTCGAGCGGATCTTGACGCTGATCTCGCGGTTCAGGGCTTCGCCCTCGCCCAGCCAATTGACCGAATGCAGGCCGATGCGCTTCTGCGCCAGATTTTCCTTCGGGCCGACCACCACATGGCGGTTCGGCGCGTCCAGGCGCAGCACATAAAGCGGCGCGCCGCCGCCGATGCCGAGGCCCTTACGTTGGCCGACGGTGTAATGGATGATGCCCTCGTGATGGCCGAGCACCGTCCCCCGCTCATCGACGATATCGCCGGGTTCGACCGCGCCGGGGCGCAGCTTCTTGACCAGGCTGGCATAGTCGCCGTCCGGCACGAAGCAGATGTCCTGGCTGTCGGGCTTGCTGGCCACCTGCAGCTCGTGACGATGCGCGATGGCGCGCGTCTCGTCCTTGCTCAGCATGCCGCCCAGCGGGAAATAGAGGAAATCGAGCTGTTCGCGCGTCGTGTTGAACAGGAAATAGCTCTGGTCGCGGGCGGGATCGGCGCCCTTCAGCATCATCGCGCCGTCCGGGCCGTCCTCGCGGCGCACATAATGGCCGGTCGCCATCGCCTCGGCGCCGAGATCGCGTGACACCTTCAGCAGGTCGCGGAACTTGACCGTCTGGTTGCACAGCACGCAGGGAATCGGCGTCTCGCCCTTGAGGTAGGAGTCCGCGAACGGCTCCATCACTTCCTGGCGGAAATTGCTTTCGTAATCGATGACGTAATGGTCGATGCCGAGCTTGTCGGCGACCCGGCGCGCATCCTGGATATCCTTGCCGGCGCAGCAGGTATTGGAGCGCCCGACCGATTTTCCATGGTCATAGAGCTGCAGGGTAACGCCGACGACGTCCCAGCCCTGCTCCTTCAAAAGCGCCGCGGTCGCGGACGAGTCGACCCCGCCCGACATCGCGACCACGATGCGCTTGCTCATGATAAGGCCATATTGCGCACCGCCGACGGCAGGCGCACTTCCATCCCATCCCAATCGGCCTGCATCACCAACTGGCAGCCCAGGCGCGAGGTGCGGGTCAGGCCCGACGCTAGATCGAGCATGTCGTTCTCTTCGTCGGAGGCTTCCGGCAGGCGCTTATACCAATCGGGAGCGATGATCATGTGGCAGGTCGAACAGGACAGCGACCCCTCGCAGGCGCCCTCGACATCGAGGCCGTTCTTCTGCGCGATCTCCAGCAGGGTGTGGCCCGGCTCAGCCTCGACGCTCTTGCGCGTACCGTCCTTGAGGATGAAAACGAGGCTGGACATGATCAGACGTGGAAGGACTCGCCGCAGCCGCAGCGGCCCTTCTCGTTCGGGTTCCGGAACACGAACGACGAGGACATCTTGTCCTCGACATAATCCAGCTCGGTGCCGAGCAGGAACATCAGCGCCTTGCTGTCGATCACCACGGTGACGCCCTTGGTGTTGACCACCTCGTCCATCATCTCGGCCTTTTCGGCGAAATCGATGGAATAGGAATGACCGGCGCAGCCTTTCGGATTGACGCCGATCTTGAGGCCGAGCGTCGGCGCGTCGCGGGTGGCCATCAGGGCCTTCACGCGCTCAGCCGCGGCATCGGTCAGGGTCAAGGGAGCGGGACGCTCTCTCATGTCGGGTCAACCTCCTATAGAACGGCGCGGTTTTAGCAAAAAGCGCCGTCAAAGAACAATGTTTAGCATATGGGGCTGGTATGTTCACCGATCAACCAGCTCGGACCCTTCGAGATGCAGGGCCCAAAGCGGGCTCTGCGCCCGCTGCCGCTCGACCGCGCCGACGATGCTGTCGATGGCGAAATCGACTTCCTGCTCGGTGGTGAAGCGGCCCAGCCCGATGCGCAGGCTCGCATGGGCCAGTTCGGAATTCAGGCCGAGCGCCCGCAGAACGTATGAAGGCTCCAAGGTCGCGGCACTGCAGGCCGAGCCGGTCGAGACCGCCACATCGGTCAGGCCGCGCAGCAGTTGGTCGCCCTCGACCCAGGCGAAGCTGAGATTGAGATTGCCGGGAATGCGCTTATCCGCGCTGCCATTCAAACTGACACCTTCCAGCCGCCCGGCGATGCCCTGATAGAGACGGTCGCGCAGGCGCTTCAGGCGCTTGCCCTCTTCCTCCATCTCGATCTTGGCGATGCGGCAGGCTTCGCCGAAACCGACGATCAGCGGCGTCGCCAAAGTGCCGGAACGAATGCCCCGCTCCTGCCCGCCGCCATCCATTTCGGCGGCCAGGCGGATGCGCGGCTTGCGGCGCACATAGAGCGCACCGATGCCCTTGGGACCGTACAGCTTATGGCCGGACAGGCTCAGCAGATCGAGAGACATCGCCTCGACATCGAGCGGGATCTTGCCCAGCGCCTGGGCGCCGTCGCTGTGGAAGAAGGCGCCCTTGGCCCGGCACAGCGCGCCGATCTCGGCCAGAGGCTGGATCACGCCGATCTCGTTGTTCACGCCCATCACCGAGACCAGCAGTGTGCGTTCGGTGATCGCCGTTTCCAGCTCGGCCAGATCGACCAGCCCGTCCGGCTTCACACCGAGGACCGAGACCTCATAGCCTTCGCGCTCCAGTCGGGCGGCGGCTTCGAGCACGCATTTATGCTCGGTGGCGACGGTGACGATGTGGTTCTTCCTGGTGCCGTAGAAACGCGCCAGGCCCTTGATGGCCAGATTATTCGACTCGGTGGCACCCGAGGTGAAGGTGATCTCCTTGGCCTCGGCGCCGATCAGATCGGCCACCTGCTCGCGCGCCAGCTCGACCGCCTCCTCGGCCTGCCAGCCGAAGGAATGCGTCACCGAATGGGCATTGCCGAAGGTCTCGGTGAAAAAGGGCAGCATCTTTTCCACCACCCGCGGATCGCAGGGCGTGGTCGCCTGATAATCCAGGTAAATGGGAAGCTTCATGCGGCCTTGTGCTCCCGGATCAGCCGCTGCGCGATGGTCACGAACTGTCCGATGAAGGACTCGACGTCGGCCTCGGTGGTTCCCCAACCCAGGCTGATGCGGATCGCCGCGGTGGCCAGGGTGGTCTCGCCCATCGCCGCCAGCACCGGGCTGGGCGACAGCTTGCCGGAGCTGCAGGCGGAGCCGGCGCTGATGGCGAAGCCGGCCAGATCGAGGGCCATCAGGATGGTCTGGGACGGCACGCCCGGCAGCGCCAGGCAGGTGGTGTTGGGCAGACGCCCGACCTTGCGCGAGAAGATGGTGACGCCGTGCAGCTCGTCCAGCGCGGCCTTTTCGATGCGGTCGCGCAGATTGGCCAGACGCGCGCCCTCGGCCGTGACGTCGCCCAGATCGGCCACCGCGGCGCCGAAGCCGACGATGCCGGCGACATTCTCGGTGCCGGCGCGGTGGCGGCGTTCCTGCCCTCCGCCGACCAGCAGCGGCTGGAGATCGGCGTCGGAATCGGCCAAGACCAGCGCGCCGATGCCCTGCGGTCCGCCGATCTTATGGGCGGCCACAGACAGGCTGTCGGCGCCCAGGGCCGCCATATCGACCGGAATCTTGCCGAAAGCCTGCATCGCGTCGACATGAACGAAGGCGCCGTAGCGATGCGCCAGGGCGGCGGCCTCGGCGACCGGCTCGATCACGCCGGTTTCGTTGTTGGCCAGCATCAGCGCCAGCAGCGCCGGACTCTTGTCGGCGGACAGCATTTCATCGAGGGCGACGAGATCGATCACCCCATGGCGGTCGACCGGCACCACCGCGTCGATCTTGCCTTTCAGGATCGAGGGATGCTCGACGGCGGAGGCGAGAATGCGGCGGCCGGGAAAGGCGGTCAGGGCCAGATTATTGGCCTCGGTGCCGCCCGAGGTGAAGATAACCCCGGCAGACGGCGCGTTGAGCGCGGCGGCCAGGGTCTCGCGCGCATCCTCGACGCGGCGGCGCGCCAACCGGCCGTCGCGATGGACCGAAGACGGATTGCTGGGCGCGCGCAGCACCTCGGTCATCGCGGCGAAGGCGGCGTCGCGCAGCGGCGCGGTGGCGTTGTAATCGAGATAGATCATCGCATCGCCTCAGGCGGCGACCGACGGACCGCCGCCGGCGGAGATCTTCTGGTCCTTGCCCTTGCCGCGGCCGAGGACATTGCGCTCGACCACATCGGCCAGGGTCACCGAATGCAGGAACAGATAGATGTGGTTGGAGAGCTCCTCCCACAGATCGTGGGTCAGGCAGCGGCCGCGCTTGCTGTGGCAGCCATGATCGTCGCCGACGCGGCAGCCGGTGGCGCGCAAGGGTTCGTCGACCGCCATGATGATGTCGGCGACGCGGGTCTGTTCGGCCGGCTTGCCCAGGCAATAGCCGCCGCCGGGACCCCGCACGCTCTTGACCAGGCCTTTCTTGCGCAGCTTGCAGAACAGCTGTTCGAGATAGGACAGCGAGATGTCCTGGCGCTCGGCGATCTCGGCCAGGGTCACCGGCGTGACGGTGCAGTTCTTGCTGGTGGCGGCGAGATCGACCATCGCGGTAACGGCGTAGCGTCCCTTGGTGCTGAGCTTCACGGCAGGTCTCCCTCGGCCTCGGCGCGCACCGCCTCGGGCCATTTCTCGGCCTCCAGCTCGTCGATGCGCGCCTGCAGGCGGTTGAGTTCGTGGCGAAGGGTTTCGACGGCGCGGAGCACCGGATCGGGCAGATCCTCGTCGCAGCCATAGGCGTGGAAGCCCTCGCTCTTGCGCTTGGCCAGCGCGATGCGGGCGGGAATGCCGACCATGGTGACGCCGGCCGGAACATCGGCCAGCACCACGGCATTGGCGCCGATGCGGGCATTCTTGCCGACCAGCACCGGGCCGAGGATCTTGGCGCCGGCGCCGACGATCACCCCGTCCTGCAAGGTGGGATGGCGCTTGCCGACATCCAGCGAGGTGCCGCCCAGGGTGACGCCATGATAGAGCGTGACGTCGTCGCCGATCTCGGCGGTCTCGCCGATCACCACGCCCGAGCCATGATCGATGAACAGGCGGCGCCCGATGGTGGCGGCCGGATGAATCTCGATGCCGGTCAGGAAGCGGCCGAGCTGGGAAATCAGGCGGGCGGGCAGATGCAGGCCCATCTTCAGGGCCGCATGGGCGACCCGGTGGAACATCACGACATGAAGGCCGGGATAGCACAAAAGGATCTCGAGCCCGGACCGCGCTGCGGGGTCACGGGCACGAATCGATTCGATCTCTTCCCGAAGTCTCTTGAAAATCATGACCCACAATATGTTATGGTACGCGGCCCTCGAAACGGGCGGTCGCTTCGTCAGAGGACATATAGGATTTCCGACTCCGCCGGTCAAGAATAGCCCGGCCCTGTCAATTCACGCACGAATAAAGTCAAACCGGCCAGCCGCTCCGGAGGGCCGGAACAATGCAATCAAAGAGTCCGACATCAAACATGCCAGAAGTCATCTTTAATGGACCGGATGGACGGCTGGAAGGCCGCTACCAACACGGCAAGCTCCCCAACGCGCCCGTAGCTCTTCTGCTTCATCCCCACCCGCAACATGGCGGGACGATGAACCACAAGGTCGTCTATGCGCTGTACCACGCCTTCCTGCGCCGCGGTTTCTCGACCCTGCGCTTCAATTTCCGGGGCGTCGGCCGGTCGCAGGGCAAGTTCGACAATGGTCAGGGCGAGTTGTCCGACGCCGCCGCCGCGCTGGACTGGATGCAGTCCTTCAACCCCAACGCCTCGAGCTGCTGGGTGGGCGGTTTCTCGTTCGGCGCCTGGATCGGCATGCAGCTGCTGATGCGCCGTCCGGAGATCGACGGCTTCATCTCGGTGGCGCCGCCGGCCAATGCCTACAACTTCACCTTCCTGGCGCCCTGCCCCTCCTCCGGCCTGATCGTTCATGGCGGCCAGGACGAGCTGGTGCCGGAGCCCTCGGTGGCGAAGCTGGCGCACAAGCTGTCGACCCAGCGCAACATCAAGGTGGATTACACCCTGATCCCCGAGGCGAACCATACGTTCACCAACACGCTGGACCCGCTGACCCGGGTCATCGACGATTACCTGGCCGAGCTTCCGATGGAAATGCCGGTCCTGGAAACCGCCGCAGCGGTGTAAAAGACGATCCCCCGGAGGCAGCTTCGGGGGATTTTTCTTTGCGGGAGGTGTGAAATGAAGAGCCTGGCCCTTCTGACCGCTATCGGCTTGAGCGGCACCGCCGCGGCAGCCGCAGACACCCCGCCACCGCTCGCTCCGATGTCCTTCTGGGCCGGCCATTGCTTCAAGGGCGATTTCCCCGATGGCAAGCGGAGCGACGAGCATTGCTTCGCCTGGGTCTTCGAGGGAAAGGTGCTGCGCGACCGCCATGTGGTGCGCACGCCGGGCCAGCCCGATTATGTCGGCGAGACGGTCTATGTCTGGGACAGCACCGTCGGCCGCATCACCTATCTCTATTATGAGAATGCCGGTGGCATCAGCGTCGGCGTCGCCACGCCGACGGCGGATGGGATGGATTTCCCGCCCGCCAGCTATGCCGCGCCCGGCGAAAAATCCCTCACCTACCGCGCCCGCTGGACCAGGCAGGGCTCTGATGCCTACGAAGCCTTCAGCGAAGCGCAGAATGGCGAGCAGTGGGTGCCGATGTGGAAAATGGTGCTGAAAGCCCAGCCCTGACTCACACCGGCGGCCGGTGCACCTTGCCTCCCACCATCGGTTCCGGCGCGCCCGTCGTTCCCGGCCAGCTGAGCGGCAGGTTCAACAGACTGCGCACCGCCAGATAGGCGAAACCCTGGGCTTCCAGGGCGTCGCCATCCCAGCCGCGCGATTCCACCGCCTCGACCGTGGTATGCAGCGACTGGCGCAAGCCATTCATCAAGGTGGCGTTGTGGCGCCCCCCGCCGCACACCAGCCAGGTGCCGGGCGCCTGGGGCAGCCATTGGCGCGCCGCGGCGACCGCGGCGACGGTGAAGGCGGCCAGGGTGGCGGCGCCGTCCCTGACGTCCCTGCCGGCCACCAGGCTGTCGGCCCAGATGCGAAAATCGTCGCGGTCCAGCGATTTGGGCGGCTTCCTGGCGAAATAGGGATGGGCCAGGAAGCGGTCGACCGCGTCGATATCGGCGCGGCCCTGCGCGGCGATGGCCCCATCCCGGTCATACAACTCGCCGGTATGGTGCAAAATCCAGTCATCGACCAGGGCGTTGCCGGGGCCGGTGTCGAAGGCCAGCATGGCCCCGTCCGAGCCGATCCAGGTGACATTGGCGACACCGCCGATATTGAGCACGGCGATCGGGCGTTCGGCGCCGGTCGCCAAGGCGGCGTGGAAAGCCGGCATCAGCGGCGCGCCATGGCCGCCGGCGGCGACGTCGGCGCTGCGGAAATCATTGACCACCGGAATGCCCAGCGTTTCGGCCAGCAAAGCGCCGTCGCCGATCTGCCAGGTCCGGCGCTTGTCGGGCTGGTGCAAAATCGTATGGCCGTGGAAACCGATCACCGCCACCTCCGGCTGCCCGGCGCGCGCCAGCAAAGTCTTGGCCACCTCGGCATGGAACAGGGTCAGCTCGCGCTCGACCTCCTCGACCGGCCCGACCCCGCCCAGCACGGCGCGGATGGCACGGCGCAGCTCGTCGGGATAGGGCATGGTCAGCGCCTGGCCAGCCGAGCCCGCGGTTTCGCCATCGGTCAAGAGCAGCGCGGCATCCACCCCGTCGAGCGATGTCCCCGACATCAGCCCCAGACTCAGCAGATTCATTTTTGCCCCTCAAACGCCGGGCGCGACACGCTCCGTTGTGCCCCATCACCGATCATGGTAAGCCTCGAAAATCATGACTCAATACCGCTCCGAATTCCTCCGCACTCTAGCCGAACGCGGCTTCATCCACCAGGGCACCGACCTCGAAGGGCTCGACGAAAAGCTCATGACCTCGGTGGTCAGCGC
>JAJPHO010000010.1 GCA_021325215.1 Alphaproteobacteria bacterium | reverse complement strand
GACCTCGAACTTGGTGTCGCGGTCGAAGATGCGGATGGCGCCGATATCGGATTTGGTGATCTTGCCCATGCGGCAGATCATCGGCAGCAGCCAGCGCGGATCGGCGTTCTTCTCGCGGCCGGCATTGAGCTTGAACCAGACGCTCGGCTTGGCCTCGTCGTGCCGCGACTTGAAGGGCGGCGGCTGCTGCGACGAGTCGGACAGATCGAACAGCTCTTCCGCGGCGGGTAACTGCGAGCGGTAGAGACGGACCAGCGCGCCGGCCAGCTCCTCGGCCGAGCGTTCGGCGAGAATGGCCCGGGCCATGGCCAGGTCCTCCTCGGTCACTTCGTCGGTCAGGATCGGCGATTTCAGCAGGCGTTCCTGGTCGAGCTTGCGGATCTCGTCGGCGGTGGGCGCGGCACCCCATTCCGCGGTGACGCCTGCCGTGTTCAGCAGCATCTCGGCACGACGGCGGCGCGACAACGGCACTACCACGACGGACACGCCCTTCTTGCCGGCGCGGCCGGTGCGGCCCGAGCGGTGCTGGAAGGTTTGGGCGCTCTGCGGCATCTCGGCATGGATGACCAGACCGAGATTGGGCAGATCGATGCCGCGCGCCGCGACGTCGGTGGCGACGCAGACGCGGGCCCGGCCGTCGCGCAGCGACTGCAGAGCGCGGTTACGTTCGTTCTGGCCGAGTTCGCCCGACAAAGCGACGGCGGAGAAACCCCGCTCGGCCAGCACCGCGGCGAGGTGGCTGACCGAATCGCGGGTGTTGCAGAACACCATGGTGATGCCGGCGTCGTAATAGCGCAGCAGATTGATCACCGCATGCTCGACCTCGTTGGGCGCGACGCGGACGGCGCGGTGCTCGATGTCGGCATGGCCCTGCTCGCCGCCCTCGACGGCGATGCGCAGCGCGTCCTTCTGATAGCGCTTGGCCATCGTCACGATCGGCTTGGGCAGGGTCGCCGAGAACAGCAGCGTGCGGCGCTGCTCGGGCGTCGCTTCGAGAATGAATTCCAGATCCTCGCGGAAGCCGAGATCGAGCATCTCGTCCGCTTCGTCGAGCACCAGGGCGCGCAGATTGCCGATCTGCAGGGCGCCGCGTTCCAGGTGATCGCGCAGACGGCCCGGGGTGCCGACCACGATGTGACAGCCGCGCGCCAGGACGCGCTGTTCGGCGCGCGGGTCCATGCCGCCGACGCAGGCGACCACCTTGCCGCCGACCGGCTCGTACAGCCACATCAGTTCGCGCTGAACCTGCAGGGCCAGCTCGCGGGTCGGTGCCACGATCAGGGCCAGGGGTTCTCCCGCCGGATCGGGCAGCGGACCGCCCGCCAGGAGATCGTGCGCGATCGCCAGGCCGTAAGCGACGGTCTTGCCCGAGCCGGTCTGAGCCGAGACCAGCAGATCGCGGTCGGTATCGGCCTCCAGCACCGCCGCCTGGACGGAGGTGGGCGATTTATAGTCGCGGGCGGCCAGAGCCTGGGCGAGCGGATGATCCTGCGGGAAAGTCAGCAAATCGAATAGTCCTTAAGTGCGGGATTCTTAAGTTCCTAAACCTCAGATACAAACGATCTTGGGAACTTAAGAATCTTCAGACGGCACTTTGATTAAATAGTTAGGTAGCGTCCTCTCGTTTGCGTAGGTCGAATGTCGTCTGATCCAAACGGTGTCGACCTTCGCAAACGGGACACTACGAAGCCGCCGTATAAGCCAGATCACCGCACCCCAGGTCAACCTTATTGCACGCTAGGCTGGTAGGCAGCCAACGCGCACCAGGCTTTGACGGACCGCCTGGTCGAGCGGCGTATGGGGTTCGGCGCCGAGGAAACCGGCCAGCTTACGGTTGTCGAGACGGAGAGGCTTTTGCCAAAGATAGCGCATTTCAAGCACTTCGCGGCAGAAACCGACGAAGGGCGATGTCATGACCATCATCCACCAGGGAAACGGCTTCACCGGGAGGGCCGGGTTCTTCACCACGCGCCCCACCGCGGCGGCCATTTCCCGGCCCGTCAGGCGATGGCCCTGGAAATGGAACCGTTCGAACGCCGCCAGCCTGCCCTCGCGGTCGAGCAGCTGGGCGAAGGTCTCGGCCAGGTCGGGCAGATAGGCCCAGTCATGGCCCAAGGCGGGATCGCCGGGATAGGTGAAGCCGGTGACCGGCTTGCCGGGTTTGACCAGCGCGCCCTGGAACCAGGAACTGTCCGACTGGCCGCCGAAGAAATCCCCGGCGCGGACGATCAGCACGCGCCCTCCCCGCACCGCGAAGGCTTCCAGCTCGGCTTCCATGGCGACGCGGATGGCGCCTTTCTTGGTCAGGGGGTTCTGGGGCGCGTCCTCGGCCCACATTTCACCGGCATCGGGACCGAAATTATAGACGGTGCCGGGAAACACCAGCCGGGCGCCGGCGGATTCGGCGGCGGCAATGCTATTGCGGATCATCGGCAGGCAGACCTCCGCCCAGCCTTCATATTTCGGGGGATTGGCGCCGTAGAACACGACGTCCACGCCGTGCGCGGCGCGGCGCAGATCGTCGGCCGACATCGCGTCGCCGACCCGCCAGTCGATCCCATCCCTGGCCGGCCGCTCGACCCGGCTCAGCCCGATGACTTTCCAGCCCTTGCGGAGCAGGGCCGAGGCGACTTCGCCGCCCACGCCGCCGCTGGCGCCGATGATCAAAGCCTTACGATCCATGATGCTGCTCCTCTCTGCGTTGGGTGATGAGAGGAGGATGCGGCCCGGGCAGCTAAATGAAAATTGGCGAATATTTTTGATTAGCTATACAATTTCGTATGACCTTGCCGGATTGGACCCTCTACCGCTCGTTTCTCGCGGTGCTGCGTGACGGCAGCCTGTCGGCGGCGGCGCGCACGCTGGGCGCCACCCAGCCGACGCTCGGACGGCATATCGAGCAATTGGAAGCGGCGCTGGGCTGTCCGCTCTTCACGCGCTCGCCTGGCGGATTGGCGCCGACGCCGGTGGCGTTGACCCTCCGCCCGCATGCGGAAACCATGGAAACCGCCGCCGAGGCTTTGCTCCGGCAAGCCTCCGGCGAAAGCGGCTCGGTGCGCGGGACGGTGCGGATCAGCGCCAGCGAGATGGTCGGCGGCGCCGTCCTGCCGGCCATGCTGGCGCGGTTCCAGTCGGACTATCCCGAGATCACCCTGGAAGTTTCGCTCTCCAACAGCCAGGACGACCTGCTGCGGCGCGAGGCCGACATCGCCATCCGCATGGTGCGCCCGGCCCAGGATGCCATGCTGGCCCGCAATGTCGGCACCCTCACCATCGGCTTCTACGCCCATCGCCGCTATGTCGAGCGGCATGGCCTGCCGGCCGATTTCGGCGAATTGGGCAGCCATATCGTGATCGGCTTCGACAGAGACGACACAGTCGCGCGCGGCATGACCCTGGACGGCCAGGCGGTGACCCGCGACCTGTTCCGCTATCGCGTCGACAACGATCTGGCGCAATGGCAGGCGCTGCTGGCCGGCGCCGGCATCGGCGGATGCCAAGACCGGCTGGCGGCGCGCGAGCCGGAGCTGGTGGCGGTGTTACCCGATAAGCTCCGGCTGCGCTATGGCGTCTGGCTGGTCATGCATGAGGACCAGCGCGACAATCGGCGCATCAAGCTGCTCTACGACTTCCTGGCCGACGAGATGAAGGCCTACATCGCCGGCGAGATTACTTAGCCGCCATGCGCAGCGCGCCGTCGAGGCGGATCACTTCGCCGTTCAGCATGGTGTTCTCGATGATGTGGCGGGCCAGCGCGGCATATTCGGCGGGATGGCCCAGGCGCGGCGGGAACGGCACGGTCTTGCCCAGGCTGTCGCGCACTTCCTGCGGGAAGGCCATCAGCATCGGCGTCTCGAAAATGCCCGGGGCGATCGCCATCACGCGGATGCCGAAGCGGGCCAGTTCACGGGCGGCCGGCAGGGTCATGCCGACGATTCCGCCCTTCGAGGCGGAATAGGCGGCCTGGCCGATCTGGCCGTCGAAAGCGGCAACCGAGGCGGTGTTGATGATCACGCCGCGCTCACCTTCCTCATTCGGCTCGGCCGTGCTCATCACGGCGGCGGCCAGACGCAGCATGTTGAAGCTGCCGACCAGATTGATCCCGATGGTCTTGGCGAAACTGTCCAGCCCATGAGGACCGGTCTTCCCGACCACACGTTCGGACGGGGCGACGCCGGCGCAATTGACCAGGCCGTGCAGCCCGCCGAAACGCTCCTGCGCCGCCTGGATCGCGCTCTGCGCACTGGCTTCGTCGGAAACGTCGGTCTTGTGGAACAGGGTGTTCTCGGCCAGGGCTTCCGGCTCGCGCAGATCGGCGATCACCACCTTGCCGCCGGCCTCGGCCAGCATGCGCGCGGTCGCCGCCCCCAGTCCCGAGCTGGCACCGGTGACGATGAAGACGTTATTGGCGATTTTCATGACGTTTCTTCCCCAGGTTTTTTAGTCGTTGAAGCCTTCGCCGTCATGCTCGCCCAGCTTGGGCGGCGATGTCGGCGGGGCCAGCGGCGTGGCCGAGAATTTCAGCGGGTTGCCGACCATGCGCAGCCCGTCCCGCTCCAGCACCATGCCGCGCGACAGAAGCTGGGGATCGGAGAACACCTCATCCAGCGTATTGATCGGGCCGCACGGCACGCCGGCCGCTTCCAGCCGCTCGATCCACCAGGCGCGCGGACGGCTGAGGAACAGCTCGGCCAGCAGCGGAACCAGCCGGTCGCGGTTGGCGACACGGGCCGGGTTGGTGGCGTAGTTGGAATCCATGGCGAGATCGGGGACGCCGGCAACCTGGCAGAAGCGGGCGAACTGGTCGTCATTGCCGACCGCCAGCATCACGAAACCGTCGCCGGCCTCGAAGGCCTGATAGGGGCAGATGCTGGGATGGCCGTTGCCGAGACGGCGCGGCGCTTTGCCGGTGGCGAGGTAATTGGCGGCCTGGTTGGCCAGCATCGCCGCCTGCACGTCGAACAAGGCGAGATCGATATGCTGGCCCTCGCCGGTGCGGTCGCGATGGGCCAAAGCGGCCAAGATGCCGGACGAGGCATACATGCCGGTGAACAGATCGACCACCGCGACGCCGACCTTCATCGGTTCGCCTTCCGGCTCGCCGGTGATGCTCATCAGCCCGCCCATGCCCTGGATCATCGCGTCATAGCCGGCGCGGTCGGCATAGGGGCCGGTCTGACCGAAGCCGGTGACCGAGCAATAGACGAGATCCGGCTTCACTGCCTTCAGCGAGGCGTAATCGAGGCCGTATTTGGCCAGGGCGCCGCGCTTGAAATTCTCGACCACCACATCGGCTTCGGCGGCCAGCTCGCGCACTTTGGCCGCCCCTTCCGGACGGGTGAAGTCCAGCGCGACCGAACGCTTATTGCGGTTGGCGCAGGTGAAATAGGCGGAAACGCCGCTTTCGAACCAGGGCGGCCCCCAGGCGCGGGTGTCGTCGCCCTGGCCCGGGCGCTCGACCTTGATCACCCGGGCGCCGAGATCGCCGAGGAACTGCGTCGCCCACGGCCCCGCCAGAACGCGGGACAGATCCAGCACCTTGAGGTGCGAAAGCGGCCCGGTCATTTTAAATGCCCCTCAGGCGCCGGGCGGGCGGTCGCACGCCAGGAAGCGACGTGACCAAATGATTGATCACTTCCCGTGGCACTGCTTGTATTTCTTACCGCTGCCGCACGGGCAGGGATCGTTGCGGCCGACCTTTGGGGTCTCGCGCACCATCGGCTTCTTGACCACGTCGCCATCGACATACAGCCAATTGCCGTCGATCAGGGCGAAGCGGCTGTTCTCGTGATGCTGCTGCTCATTGCCATTGTCGGTGAATTTGGCGATGAACTCGACCGTGCCGGTGGTATCGCCCGGCTGGCCGCCGGTGGTGCCGACGATGGTCAGCCCCTTCCACTCGACCGAATTGGCCCAGGTCTCGGTCGCCTTCATGTCGAAATCCTTGCGCGCCGACGGGGCCAGGCTGGTTTCGAGATGGGCGCACTTGCTGAGCGCGTAAGCGGAATAGCGCGAGCGCATCATCGCTTCGGGCGACGGCGCGGCGGCGCCTTCGATGATCGGGCTGCAGCAGGCGTCGAATTCGCGGCCGGAACCGCACGGGCATTGGGTCATGGAACGAGGTCTCTCGGTCGAAAAGCTGATGGGCGGTGTTAGCCCATTTGCTTCTTGCAGTCCAGTGAGCGAATCGATTGCGCAAAATGAAACGCAACAGTAGCGTTTCATTGTTTTCCGTGCTAGCATCCCTCCAGTTTCGTCGGAGGACACCGCCATGCGCGCCCCTGCTCTTGCTTTCGGACTTGTTGCCGCCGCCGCTTTGGCCGCGGCGCCCGTTTCTTCCGCTTCGGCCCATGATCATTGGGGCCATCGCGGACATGGCGGGCCGGGGATCTTCTTCCCGCTGGCGATCGCCGGCGCCGTGATCGGCACCGCCGCCGCCATCGCCACCGCCCCGGTGCGCGCCCTGGCCGATGCGGCCGCGCCCGCCCCCGTCTATGCGGCGCCGGCTCCCGTCTATGCCGCGCCGCCGCCCGCTTATTACGCCGCCCCGGCGCCTCAGGCTTACTACCCGCCGCCCCAGGCTTATTATCCCCCGCCGGCCGCCGCCTATTATCCGCCGCCCGGTTACGCCTACGCTTATCCGCCGAGGTAATGGCGTGTTGCCCTTGAAGTGCAACACGCTACGGCGGGGTAGCCTCCCTCCGGTCCATTCCAGACGTCGGCTTTGCCGCCGCCCGGAACCTTGGGACCTTCGCCCCCGCACCCTCGGGGTCGGCTCTGCATTCCCTTCGGTCATCGCTACGCTCCTCCGCGCGCGCCATGTTTTGATGTGTCATCACGGCGGCGCGCGCTGATGGGAAGACCGACCCGCGAAGACGCCGAAAAGATCGGCGAGGCCATCCTCGCCACGGCGACCGAAATGTTCCTGGCCCAGGGCTATGGCGCGACCAGCATCGAAGCCATAGCCCAGCGCCTCGGCATGTCGAAGCGGACCTTCTATGCCCGCTATAAAGACAAAGCCGATCTGTTCACCGCGGTGGTGCGCCATATCGTCGACAAGCTGAAACCGCCGGACATGGCGCATCTCTTCGAAGGCGGCAGCCTGGAAGAGATCCTGCTGCGCGTCGGGCAACTGGCCCTGGACGCCGCCACCTCGCCCAGCGCCCTCGCCCTGCAAAGCCTCGTCCTCGCCGAATCCGGCCGTTTCCCCGAACTGGCCGCCATCGCCACCGGCGAAGGCACCCGACAACAGGCGGTCGACGCCCTGGCCAAATTGCTGGCCGACAAGCTTCCGCCCGAGGAGGCCGATTTCGCCGCCCAGCAATTCCTGCAGATGGTGATATCGCTGCCCCAGCACGCGGCGCTGGGAATCGCCCCCAAAATGAGCAAGGAACAACATGGCCTGTGGGTCCGCCGCACGGTAAGCTTGTTCCTCGACGGAAGTCTGCATTGGGGGAAGTGATATGAAGGTCTGCGCGGTTCTGCTTGCTCTGCTTCCCGGCCTGGCCATGGCCGAGACCTTCGAATTGAAAGCCACCCCGCAAACCGTCGCCTGGGGCTATTACAGCGCCGCCGCCACGCCGGTGCTGACCATCAAGTCGGGCGACACGGTCGTGTTCGACACGCTGATCACCTCGAACCCCACCGCGCTGGAAAAGGCCGGGGTCGCCCCGGCCGACGTGCAGCAATCCCTGCGCGACATCGTCTCGACCGTCACCGACAAGGGGCCGGGCGGCCATATCCTGACCGGTCCGGTGGCGATCGAGGGCGCCGAGCCCGGCGATACGCTGGAGATTCGCATCCAGAAGATCGACCTGGCCATTCCCTACGCCTACAACGCCTTCCGCTATGGCGCCGGTCTGCTGACCGACGAATTCCCCTATCCGCGCATGAAGATCATTCCGCTCGATGCCAAAAAGATGGTCGCGCATTTCGCTCCCGGCATCGACATCCCGCTGCATCCCTTCTTCGGCAGCATGGGCGTGGCGCCGCCGCCGGATTTCGGCCGCTATGACAGCGCCCCGCCGACCATCATCGGCGGCAATATGGACAATAAGGAACTGGTGGCGGGCACCACCCTCTATCTGCCGGTCCATGCCCATGGCGGCCTGTTCGAAATCGGCGACGGCCATGCCGGCCAGGGCAATGGCGAGGTCGACATCACGGCGATGGAAACCTCGCTGAAGGGCACGTTGCAATTCATCCTGCACAAGGGCGAAAAGCTGCCCTATCCGCGCGCCGAGACGCCGACCCATTACATCTCGATGGGCTTCGACGACGATCTGTCGATCGCCACCCACAAGGCGGTGCTCGGCATGATCGACTTCCTGGTCGAGGCCCGCCATATGAGCCGCGACGACGCCTATATGCTGGTTTCGGTGGCCGGCGACGTCGACATCACCGAGCTGGTCGACCGCAATAAGGGCGTCCATGTGATGATGCCGAAGAGTATTTTCACGCAGCATTAAGCGGGGAACTTTTCCCCGCCCCTTCCCGTTTAGTGAGTCAGGGACACCGGCTCTGAATCCAGACGAGAAGGACAGCAAACATGGCGACGATGCACCCGACCGGCCAGGACACGCTCAAGGCCAAGGAAACCTATTCCCTGATCGCTGCCGACAAGGTGGAGGGAACCTCGGTTTATGATGTCAGCGGCGAGAAGATGGGATCGATCCACCGGATCATGATCGACAAGATGAGCGGCCAGGTCACCTATGCCGTGATGTCGTTCGGCGGCTTCCTCGGCATCGGCGACAAATATCACCCGCTGCCCTGGACCATGCTGACCTATGACGAGGGCGTGGGCGGCTATGTGGTCAATCTCGACCGCAGGCGCCTCGAAGGGGCCCCGGCCTATGCCGAAAGCGAAATGGCCTGGGACGACCCCAAATTCGGCAGCAAGGTCACCGATTATTACGGCCCGTTCCTGCACTGACCGGCAGAGGCCCGGTGCCGCGAAGCACCGGGCCGTTCGCCCTTAGAGCCTGACTCGAAACTCGGACCAGTGCCGTAGATGCAGCAACGACGCAGATGCGGCGCTGGGGCGGGTTTCGGGTCAGGCTCTTATTGGAAAGCCGGACCGCCGACATAGGTGAAGTAGATCTTCTTCTGGCTGTAGGAGACCAGAACGTGGTGGGCGCGCAGGAAATCGACGCCCAGCATGAGTTCCTGGGCCGCCGATTCCTTGTCGACGAAGGAGCCGGTGGTCGATTTGAATTCGGGGAAGCGCTGATAGCGCACCTCTCCGCCCTTCATCACTTCCTGATCGAGGGAAAGGGTGTCGAACTTGCCCTGCCAGACGTCGGGAGCCTTGCGGATCGTCGAGCCGGTCTGGGTCTCGCCGTTCTGCTGAATATTGGCGGTACGCTGATAGATCCCCATCTCGTAGGACATCGAGATCACGTCGGTCGGCAGATGCTCGGCCGCCACCTTGGCGTCGGAATCCTTGACGAGGCTGGCGCGCTGGGCGGCGCGGGTGGTCAGGGTCGAATAAGGCTCGCCGCTATCCAGCACCGCCTTGACCTCTTCGCCGTTGATCTTGGCCACCAGCAGGTCGCTCTTGCCCATCGAGAGGACATTGTACTTGTCGCTCCAATAGGCCAGGTTCGAGTCCTTGCAGGCCGCCGGCTGCGGCGTGTAAAGCGTCAGCGTGTTCTTGGCCATGTCGATCTCGACATCGAACTGGCTCAGATAATCGCGCCCGAACACCGCGACCAGGTCCTTGGCGCCGAGATCCTCGCGCTGCCCGATCACCGTCATGCGGATATTCTTCATGCCCAGCAGCCCGACCACCATCTGGCCGATGGTGGTGTCGCCCACCGTCTTGCCGAGATTCTGCGCCTTGACCCAGCTTTCGCGGCTGTCGGTGACTTCCAGCCCCATCTCGGTCGCCGCCGGCGCCAATATGATGGATTTGGGCAGGGCGGTATCGATCAGAAACTTGACCTTGTGGCCATCGAGCGAGCCGTTGACGGTCAGCAGATTGCCGTCGCTCTGCACCGGCATCGTGACCACCTTCTGCAGGTCGCAGGCCGCTTCGGCACGGCCGGCCAGGGCCATTACGACTGCACCCGCCGCGGCCAGATAATGAGACTTTTTCATGCGCTTCCCCCGCTTGAACATCTGATTGCCACCATCATTCAAGCGAGGACAGCTTTCGGTCAACTATGCAAAGGCGTTAACCCCTATAACGCGTGCCTTCAGCCCGCGCCGAACGAGAAGGCCAGACCGGGCCCGGGCGGCGCCGGGGTCGAGTGCAGCTGGATCAGCTGGGTCAGCAGCACGAAGGTCGATTTGCTGTCGAGATCGTCGTCCGGAATATAGAACCAGGTGCCGCGGTAATTGACGGCGACGCTGGCGTCGGACGGCTCGCTGTCCGACGAGCGGATGCGCATCACCCCGCCCAGCAGATCCTGCCAGTCGAACGGCTTATCGCCATCGGTGGTGGTGACGCGCACCTTGCCGGCCTTGATGTCGCGATCGGGCGATTCCACGCCCTGCGACAGATAATGCATCGCCGAGATCAGCGGCCGGGTGATCACCGCGATGGTGTTGCCGTCGGGCTGCTCGCTGGCCGAGACCACATAGAACTTGTCCTTGCCGGTATCGAGATGCAGCAGGGCCTTGAAGCGCAGCGCCTCGGGGTCGGCACCCGAGCCGCGCACGAATTGCAGCACGATCTTGTCCTCGCCGGTGCCGCGGCCGATCATCAGCTTGTTCTCGCGCTGCAGCGAACGCAGCAGCTTCACCGCCTCGCGGAAATCCTGATATTCCGGCGCCCGGCTGGGCTGCGGGCCGGCGGCGGTCGGCGCGTTGAGCAGGCCGTTCATCTCCTGGATGCCGACCGAGAAGACGCGGTCGAGCGACCAGCCCGACTTGACCTGCAGCAGCAGGATCTGCGGGTTCATCGGCGTCATCATCTGGCGGACGAATTTCTCGCCTTCCAGCGGCGCGTAGAAGATGGTCGGGCGCTCGTTCAGCGCCACCGAACCGGGCCCGACCGACAGCACGCGCGACAAGGTGCTCGACGTGGTGGCCGCGCTGGTGCGGCCGGCGGTGATGCTGCCGCTGGTGCCCAGGCTCTGATTCAGCTCGCGGGCTACGGCGATGCGCTCGACCGTGGTGAAATAGAGCGTGTCGCGGTAATGGATGCGCACCAGATTGGTCAGCAATTCCTGGTCGTTGGTCTGCTGCACCGCCTCGTTATAGAGCGGCCGCGTATCCCGCAAAGCATCGGGGCCGATATTGGAACAGGCGGCCAGCGTGCAGACCAGCGCGCCGACGATCGACAATGAACGCATAAATCAGTTCCCCCTGAAGTGGCCGAGCGCCGCCCTGGTATCCATGACGATGATCAGGGCCGTCTCGATCAGCCGTTCCTGCTGCATCTTGAAATTGGCCGAAATGGTCAGCAATTCGGCGCGGATCTCCCCCAGCCGGTCGAGATCGGCGGCGGCCTCGGCCGGCGGAATGATGCCGCGGCGGCGGATAGCCCCTTCAAGCGCGGTCATCTCGGCGATCAGCTCATGCACCCGCGCGTCGCCGGTCGGTTCCGGCGGCGGCTCCTTGGGCTTGGGGCGGAACCATTTCCACACCAGCAGGAAGGAGGTGGCCAGGCTCATCACCGCGCCGAACAGGTCCTTGGCCTTGTCGACGGTCTTCTTCGAAATGACGCTGTCATTGCGGTTGATGTAGTCGAACGCCGCCTGCGACACCGGATAGCCGGTCGGTTCCTCGATGCCGCTTTCCGACAGGGTGATGTTGGCCCGGTTCTGCACGCCTTCGCGGAACAGCGTGTCCATTACCCGGACGATGGCGGCCGGATTGACGTCCTCATTGGCCACCAGCAGCATGTCGACCCCGACCGATTCCATCGCTTTGGCCGGCATGGCAGGCGAAACGCCATAGCTGTAGGGTGGAATGACCGCCGGAGAGAACCAGCCCTCGCGCTCGGTCAGCGCCTTGGGGAACGGGATCTCGACCAGATGATAGCCGTGCTCGCGGATCAGGAAATCGACCAGATAGGACGGCACCAGCGACACCACGAACAAGGCGTCGGGCAAATCATGATCCGGCAGCGCCACCAGATCGCTGTCGGAATGGCTGGTGGCGGCGAAATCGTTGCTTTCGCGCAGGCCGAGGAAGGTCAGCACCTCGATCCCCACGCTACGGCTGGGGCCGAGATCAACGGTCTTGCCCTTGAGATCGGACAGGCGCTCGATGCCCGGGCGCGCGACCAGATGCACGGTCTCGGTCGCCAGGGTCGCCACCTGCTGCACATGCGGATAGATGCGCGTCACCCCGCCCGGCACCAACGCCATGTCGAGCTGATGCTTCGAGACCATCTCCAGCGCGGCATGGGTATCCGAGGTGGGGCGCAGCACCAGATGGATGCCGTTGGCGAGCCCCTCCTCCTGCAGCACCTTGGCGAGGAAATGCCGGTTGCTCAGCACGTCGCCGCCCGACAGGCTCAGCGCGTAGCTGCGCGGCAGCACGCCATAGGCATAGATCAAGCCGATCACCAGCAGGGTGGCGACGGCCAGCCCGGCCAGAACACGGCGTATCCAATGGGTCTCCTGCGCGTATTTCAGCACCCGGTGGAGAATGACTTCGGCTTCGCTCGGCATGGCTCCCCTACTCCACCCGGACCGCGCCGGCTTTCTCGATCAGCGCCTGGCCATCGGGGCCGGCGGCGAAATCGACGAAGCGGCGCTTGGCGCCGGCCGCCTCGCCGCCCCATTCCACCAGATTGAGCGACCGCAGCAGCGGATAGCGCGACGACAGGATGGTGGCGTCGCTGACCGCCACCCCGTCGATGGTCAGCGCCTTGACGTCGGGCGACAGGCCGTGCAGCCCGACGAAACCGATGGCGTCCTCATCCCCCGACACCGCGGCCACCAGCGCCTCGGAGCCCTTGGCGACGCGCGCCGCCTCGGCCACCTTGTCGCCACCCAGCACGATCTCCTCGAAGCTTTGCAGGGTCGAGGATTCCGGATTGCGCGACACCACATGGATCGCATGACCGCTGCCCGGCCAGGCGGTCATCTGGCCGAGGAAGATGGCGCGCAGCTGGTCCTTGGACAGATCCGACAGCGGATTGGCCTTGTTGACCACCGCCACCAGACCGTCGCGGCCGATCATCGTCACCTTGAGCTCGGTGCGGTATTCCTTGGGCGACAGATCGCGCGAGATGGCGGCCAGGTCGATGGCGCCGCGGTCGACGGCGATCAGCCCGGCGATCGAGCTGCCGCCCGACACCTCGACCTTGACGCCGGGATTGCGCTTCTCGAATTCGGTCGCCAGCAGGCGGGTATAGAACACCATGGCGGTCGATCCGGCGATCACCACCGAATTCTGTTCGACCGGGCAATCGCCATTGCCCATCACCGAACGGGTCAGCGGCAGACAGCGCAGATCCTGCAGGATGTAGCGCAGTTCGGCGGCGCCGGCCGGCCGGGCCGTCAGCCACAGCGCCAGGACGGCGAGCAGAAGCGAACGGGCCTTCATCGGCGGTCTCCGATATAGGCGGCGCGGATGCGGCCGGTCTCGGCCTTGCCCGCCTCGCCCAGGCAATAATCGAGAAAAGCCTTGGCAGCCGGGGCCAGCGGCTCGAGATAGGCCAGCGCCAGATCGCCCACCACCATGTAGCGGCCATCGGCGATACTGTCCTCGCCCGCCGCGACGCCGCCTACCTTGAGCGGCTTGACCGACGGCACCATTCTGCCCAGCGCATTGTAGCCGATGGCCAGAGGATCGGCCGCCACCGCCGCGTCGATCTGCGTCGCCGCCACGGTCTTGGCCACCGGCGTCACCACCGTGCCGGCCATGATCCGCGACGCCCAGACCTGGAAGATGCCGGCCATCGCGTCTTCGCTGGCGACCACATGGATCGGCTTGTCGGGACCGCCCACTTCCTTCCAATTGGCTATATGGCCGGCATAGATGTCATGCAGCTGCGCCACGGTCAGGGTCGCGACGGGGTTGGATGGATGGACGATCGGCACGACGCCGAAGCGAGCCAGCGGCGCCCGGTGCAAAGAGAGGTTTTCGTCCTCGGCAACCTCGGCCAGCTCGTCAGGAACGGTTTCGCCCGATACCATGCCGATCTCGGCCGAGCCGTCGAGGATGGTCTTGACGCCCCACCAGGTGCCGCCGCCCAGTACGACGATGCGGCTGCCGGGATGTTCGGCCATGTAACGCTCGGCCAGCACTTGCATGGCCGGCAGGAAGATCGTCGATCCCCGCACATGGACGGATTTCGTGTCGTCGGCTTGGGCGACCGGCGAAAACGCCGCGATCAGGGCACCCAGAAACACTGCGCCTATGCGGGCGCTGTTGCTCGCCATCCGGTTATCCCCCCATTCCGGCGCCAACTATCGGGCGCCATTGTTACTGGGGGCCCGCCGGTATGGCAAGCATCCCCAGGTTCAGGGATGTTCACCCGCGGCGAGGCGGCGCCCGATCTCGTCCAGCACCGGCGGCAGGTCGCGCACGCTGTCGATCACGTAATCGGCCCCCGCCTTGCGCAGTTCGGCGGCGGCGGCCTCGCGGCGGCCGGCGAAATCCACCGGACTCAACGCGGCGGAGTCCTCCTCGGACAGGCCGAAGGTGCTGCCGGTGGTGGCGACCCCGACCGTCCAGCAGCCGGCGGCGACGCCCTCGGCGATGCCGGGCGCGGTGTCGTCAACCTTGACCACCGCGCGGGCCGGCCAGACTTCGAGATCGATGAAGCATTGATAGACCATCATCGGCGTCGGGCGCCCCTGCGGCAGATCGCTGGCGGTGACCACGCAATCGGGCATGTAACCCTGCGCCGCCGACAAAGGCAGCAGGGCTTCCATGGTCGGACGGTCATAGCCGGTGGTCGAGCCGATCTTCAGGCCGCGCCCGCGCAGCTCGGCGGCGACGGCCGCGGCTCCGGCGATCAGCTTGGAATGATCGGCCACCGCGGTCAGAGTCATCGGGATGAACAAAGCGTGCAGACGGTCGACATCGGCGTCGGTGACCGGCCCGCCATGGCGCCTTTCCCAGGCCTCGGCGATGCGCGGCTGGCGCAGCACCGCCTGGATATGCCGCCATTTCGGCAGGCCCATCGGCACGCGTGCCTCGGCTTCGGAAATGTCCACCCCGGCCTCGGCGAAGGCACGGCGGAACACATCCATCGGCGCCAGGCTGCCATGATCGATCATGGTGCCGGCCCAATCGAGAATGACCGCTTTCAGCTCCATGTCGTCTCCAGGGGATCGGGTTCACCCAGCAGGGCCGCGATGCCTTCCTCGCCCAGCGCGAAGCCGGTGCTCATGCCGGTGCCGCTCGACACTTGGCTGAGCAGGACATCGGGGGCGGCGAATTCGAAGAAAGCGGTTTCGTCCGGGCTGGACGGATAGAGCCCGGTCCAACGCTCGGTCACCGGCAAAGATTCGGGCAGCGCCAGCAGCGTGCGCGCCTCGCGCAGGATGATCCGCTCGACCTCGACCGGCGCGAACGGATCGGGCGTCGCGGCGTAATGATGACTGTCGCCCACCACCAGGCTGCCATCGGCCGATTGGACGATGATCAGATGGATGCCATGGGCCAGAGCGTCGCCGGCCTCGGTCTTCAGCTGCTCGCCCAAGGCCGCGGCGGCGGGCATCGCGGCATAGCCTTCGTAGCGCACCAGGCTGAGATCGCCCATCACCGCCGCCGGCAGGCGCCAGCCGGGTGCGGCCAGGCGCAGCATCTGCAGCTTGCACAGGCGCAGCTTGTGCGCGGCGTGGCGCTCGGGGAACAGGGTGACCAGATCGGGGCCGGGACAGACGACGACATGGCGGCCGGCGATGCGGCCGGCGGTGGTGTCGACCACGCCGCTTTCGACGCCCCGCACGGCGGTGCCGCGGAAGAATTTCACCTTGTGGGCCCGCTCCAGCCAGGCCGCCAGGGCCGGGATCGCGGTGCGCGGCTCGACGCGGCGCTCATGCGGGCTCCACAGCCCGCCCAAACTCCCCGGCGCCGCCATCGGCAGGCGGGCTTCGATCTCGGCGGCGCTCAGCAGGCGGCAATCGGCGCCCATCTCGCCGGCGGCGAATTCTTCCAGCACCGCCATCGCCTGCGGGCGGCGCGCGATCACGGCAAGATCGGGATGCAGCAGCGGAATGCCGGTCTGCGGCATCACCCGCTCCCACACGTCGCGGCTATAGAGCGCGCGGCGCCAGGTGCGCCCGGCGCGCTGGCCGGTGACGGTGACGAAGCCGAAATTGCGGATCGAGGCGCCATTGGCCTGGCGGTCGCGGTCGATCACGGCGACCGAAAGGCCGCGGCGGGCGGCGGCAAGAGCATGGGACAGACCGATGATTCCGGCGCCAACCACGACGACGTCGAAACCCTGCTGCGCCATCTGCCCACCCCCGCCTGGGGCCGAAACCCCTTGATTTACCTGTTGTGGCGATATCAGCGACGGGGCATATATAAGTCAACTCAACAGAAATTATATCAGCTATAGATGAAATCTATAAACATTGCGCTTTTGCGATCGTTCCACTACGTCGCGCTGCAAGGCAGCTTTTCGCGCGCGGCCAGGGTCATGAACGTCACGCAGCCGACGCTCAGCCAGCAGGTCAAGCTGCTGGAGGAAACCTATGGCGTGCGGCTGTTGGAGCGCACCGGGCGCGGTGCCCAGCCTACCACGTTGGGCAAGGCCCTGTTCGAGGTTACCCACCGCCTGTTCGAGGTCGAGCAGGAAGCCGCCGAACTGCTTACCGGCGCCAAGCGCCTGACGTCCGGCCGTATCCTGATCGGTGCCGACGGGCCGTTCCATGTGGTGCCGCTGATCCGCCGCTTCCAGCAATTGCACCCCGGCCCCGAAGTCGTCCTGTCGCTGGGCAATTCGACCGCGATGCTGGCCGATCTGCTGTCGACCAAGCTGGACGTAGTGCTGGTCGCCGATCTGCCCGGCGATTCCCGCCTGTTCGCCGTCCCGCTGCGGCGCGATCCGGTGTTGGCCATGCTACCCGCCGGCCATTCCCTCGCCCGCCGCCGCGCGCTGCGGCTGCAGGATCTGGGCGGCGAATTGCTGATCATGCGCGAACTGGGTTCGGTGACCCGCAAGGTGGTCGAGCGCGGCTTCGCCGAAGCCGATCTGGTACCGGGCCGCGTCATGGAGATCGGCAGCCGCGAAGCGGTGCGCGAGGCGGTTGCCGCCGGCATGGGGGTCGGCTTCGTATCGGCCTCGGAAACCATGCCCGATCCGCGCGTCGCTTTGCTGCCGGTCTATGGCGTGCGGATGGATATCGACGAATATGCCGTCTGCCTGCGCGAGCGCCGCAATCTGGCGACCGTGAAGGCCTTCCTGCAGGTCGCCCAGGATACCGCCAAGATGAACCAGGCCGGCCTGGCGGTGCTTTAGCCCCGCCAGGCCTGAGTACGCTTCAGCAAGGCCCGCTCGACCAGGATATGCAGCAGGCGAACCACCGCCGAGCTGGTGAAGATCACCATGCACAGAGCCGCCGCTGCGGCGACGGTGCCGGATTCATCCATGTTCAGGATCGCCACCGAAGCCGGCTTGGTGTCCGGGCTGTAGAGGAACACCACCGCCGACACGGTGGTCATCGCCGTGACGAACAGATAGATCGCTATATCGAGGATGGCCGGCAGGCAGAGCGGAACGGTAACGCGGCTGAACGTGCGCCAGGCCGACACTTTGAGGCTGGCCGAGACCGCTTCATAGTCGGCATCCAGCTGCTTCAACGCGGTGGCGGCGGTCAGATGGCCGACGCTGTAGAGATGCACGCAGGTGCAGATCAGCAGAATCGCCAAGGTGCCGTACAGCCCATGCAGCGGATTGCCGGGCCGGTCGAAGAAGAAGATGTAGCCTAAGCCCAGCACCATACCCGGCACGCCCAGCGGCAGCATGGCGAGGCCGCGCACCAGCCGCTTGAGACCGGCCAGCCCCGGCAGCTTCTCGGTCAGATAGGCGCCGCCGAAGGTCAGGATGGTGCCGAAGAAGGCGGTGCCGGCGGCCAGGATCAGCGAATTGCCGAAACTGCCCCAGCCGGCCTCGTCGAAATGGCCGAAATCATAATTCTTCAGGGTCGGATGCAGATTATAAGGCCAGAAGGTGATCAGGCTGACGAAGGCGCCCATCGCCACGATGCCCAGCAGCAGGACGCCGATCAGCCCGCAATAGGCCACAAATCCAGTGCCTGGCGACGTGGGCCGATACAGGACCGAGCGGGCCGACAGCAAAGCCTTCTGCCGCCCGGCACTCCAATTCTCCGCCCACAGGGCCAGCGACACCGGCAGCAGCAGGGCCAGCCCGACCACCGAGCCGACGCCGAAATCCTGCAGCCCGACCACCTGCTCGAACACTTCGGTGGCCAGCACCGGATAATGGCCGCCCAGCACCATCGGAATGCCGAAATCGGACAAGGCGCAGGTAAACACCACCGAAGCGGCGCTGACCAGGCCGTATTGCGCGCCGGGCAAGGTAATGGTGAAGAACCGCCGCACCGGTCCGGCGCCCAGAGCGCGGGCAGCCTCGTAAAGGCGTGCATCGCTGACCGACAGCGCGATGGTCAGGATCAGCACCGCCTGCGGGAAAAAAGCGAAAACCGAGGCGATGACGATGCCGAGCGGGCCATAGAGGCTGTGCCCCATCATCACATCGCGCAGCAGCCCCTTATTGCCGAACAGATAGACCAGCGACAGAGCCGGCAGCAGCGACGGCGCCAGCAGCGGCACCTGGGCGATGGCGCGGAACAGCGCCTTGCCCGGCATGGCGGAGCGGGTCAAGCCGAAGGCGAAGGGAAAGGCCAGAGCCAAGGTGATGAGGGTGGTCAGCGACGCGATGGTCAGGCTGTTGCGGGTGGCGCCGATCAGATTGGGCGCGCTGACGAAGGCGGTGAAATTGCCGGCGCCGATCCAGTTGCCGTAGCGGTCCTCGAAACATTTGACCAACAGCGCGCCCAGCGGCCCCGCCAGGAAGACGAGCAGGAACGCCGCCCAGCCGCCCAGCAGAAGGGCCGGTTTCCAGCGGAACGAGGTGATCAAGACGGATGCCCGGCAAAGATCCGCAGCCGATCGACCGGCAGCCCGATGCGGACCGCGCTGCCGCCGGACAAACCAAGATCGCGCATCCGCTCGGCGCCCACGTCGATGGCGAAGCAGCCAAGGTCGCCGGCGCGCAGCGTGGCGCGGTGAAAAGGGCCGAGGAATTCCACCGATTCCACCAGCGCCTCCAACTCACCCGCCGCATCGATCGTCAAATCTTCGGGACGCCAGCACAGACTGACCGCCTCGCCCTCGGCGAAGCCCTGCCCGCCCGCCAATTCCAGCCCGGCCAGACGCACCGAACCCCGTCCGGTCGCCGTCGCCGGCAGGATATTCATCGCGCCGACGAAACCGGCGACGAACAAGGAGGCCGGGCGCGCATAGATCTCGGCCGGCGTGGCGACCTGTTCGATATGGCCGTGATTCATCACGACGATGCGGTCGGCCAGGGTCAGCGCCTCTTCCTGATCGTGGGTAACCATGATGGTGGTCAGGCCGAGCCGGTCATGCAAAGCGCGAATCTGCCGGCGCAGCGTCAGCCGCACACGGGCATCGAGCGCGCTCAGCGGCTCGTCGAGCAACAGCAGCCGGGGTGAGGGAGCCAGCGCGCGGGCCAAGGCGATGCGCTGCTGCTGGCCGCCGGACAATTGGCCGGGATAGCGGTCGCCGAGGTCCGGAAGCCCGACCAGATCGAGCATTTCCGCGACCCGGCCTTCGTCTCTCGACCGCAAGCCGTAAGCGACGTTGCGGGCCACGGTCATGTTGGGAAACAGGGCATAGGACTGGAAGACGATGCCGTAATCGCGCTGTTCCGGCGGCGCATTCGAGCAATCCTTCCCGGCGATCTCGACCGTGCCCGCGCTCTGCCGGTCGAGGCCGGCGATGATGCGCAGCAGGCTGGTCTTGCCGCAGCCCGACGGACCGAGGAAGCAGACGAATTCGCCTTCCTCCATATCCAGCGAGACGCCGTCCAGAGCGCGGAACTGCCCATAGCTCTTTTCGATGTTGGTCAGCGACAGATAGGCCATCGCTTAATGATCCTCGGCTTTGCCCTGATAGCGGGCGGTCCATTTGGCCAGGATCGCGTCGCGGTTGGCGGCGGCCCAGGCGAAGTCGTTCCTGCCCAGATGCGACTCGGCGTCGGCGGGATAATTGGCCAGCTGCGTCTTGGCGCCGGGCACCGCGGTAATCGGATAGAAGCGCGCATATTGGTCGCGCGCCTTGGCCGACACCGCCCAATCGGCCAGACGCCTGGCGGCTTCTTCATTGTGGCCGCCCTTGACGATGGCGGTCGCCTCGATCTCCCAGCCGGTGCCTTCGGGCGGCAGGATCACCTCGATCGGCGCGCCTTCGTTCTGCTGCTGGACGCCGGCATATTCCATCGAGATGCCGACCGGATATTCGCCGGCCGCCACCATCTTGCAGGGCTTGGAGCCGGAATGGATATAGGCGGCCATATTGGCGTCGAGCTTGTCCATGAAGGCCCAGCCGGGGCCGTCGCCCATCATCTGCAGCCAGCCGGAAACCGCCAGGAAACCGGTGCCCGACGAAGCCGGGCTGGGCATGACGATCTGGTCCTTATAGATGGCGGAGGTCAGGTCGGCCCAGCTCTTCGGCTTGGGCAGGCCTTTCTTTTTCGCCTCTTCCGAATTGAAACAAATCGCCGCCATCCAGGCATCCATGCCGACCCAGGCGGGCGGCGTGGCGGTATCGCGGAAGGCCGCCTTGACCGCACCGACATCTTTCGGCGCGTAGGGATCGAGCAGACCCTGCTTCTCCAGCAGAAGCAGCGACGAGGCGGCGACCCCCCAGATCGCATCGGCCTGAGGATTGTTACGCTCGGCCAGCAGCTTGGCGGTGATCACGCCGTTGGAATCGCGCACCCAGCGGATCTCGATATCGGGATTGTCGGCCTCGAAGGCTTTCTTGTAAGGGGCGAGCTGCTCGGTCTCCAGCGCCGTGTAAACCGTCAGCCGGGTCGCCGCCCCCGCAATGCCGAATGACGCCCAGCCGCCGGCCAGAACCAGCGCGGCGGCGACTGTCGCCATAAGCCTCATTTTCATCCCCCGAAACTCCTTATCCCGGCCCACCAATATTCGTTTTCGCCCCCGCCGTCCGTGAAGCTTTTGTGCCAATCGGATGTCAGTTCTTTACCGCATCGCAACAAATATAGAGAAAATCTATGACATTCATAGACCCCATTGATTTGACTTATCGCCCCGCGCACCGCCTTATCCCCTCGTGTTTTCTACGGGGGGTTGAGCGTCCGGGCCTGGGCGAACCCCATGTTTTCTGTTGTCTCTGGGGGAGCCGGAATCATGAAGCGGGCACTGATCAAGAAGTCTCTTTACCGTACGGTCTCGGCCGGCGCGGTCATCGCTTTCTGCGCCGCCAGCGGCGCCGCCCTTCTGACCCCGGGCATGGCGCGGGCCGCCGATGCGGCGCTGGACCTGTCCGCGGCCGACGATTCGAGCCGGATCTCCGAGATCATCGTTTCGGCCAACCGCCGCGACGAACGCGCCCAGGACGTGCCGATGACCATCCAGGCCTTTTCGGGCCAGGCGCTGGCCGACCAGCATGTCACCACCCTGGACGACCTGATCAAGCTGACGCCGAACATCTCGTTCGCCAATAACGGCCCGGGCCAGGGCAACATCTATATGCGCGGCCTGTCGACCGGCTTCGCCGGCAACCAGTCCTCCGCCGCGGTCGGCGGTTTCCCGAACGTCGCCGTCTATCTCGACGACCAGTCG
>JAJPHO010000043.1 GCA_021325215.1 Alphaproteobacteria bacterium | reverse complement strand
AGCTCATAACTTGAAGGCTGAGGGCGCCCGGAAAACGCTCCAGTGGAGCGTTTTCAGCCCGAAGGCTGAGGCGTAAGCCGAAGCGCATGCAGGTTCAAATCCTGCCCCCGCAACCAACAAAAAAGCCCGTCGCTTACGCAGCCACGGGCTTTTTGCTTTTTTTCCCTTAACTCAGGTTAGCGAAAGCTGCCGGTGTAAAATCGGCAATTTCATCAACGCGACCCTGTCGTACCTTCTCAAGCCAAGCCGGATCTTGCAGCAACGCACGCCCGACTGCGACCAGGTCGAACTCGCTCCGTTTCAGCCGCGCGAGCAGCCCATCCAGTGGCGCGGGTCTGGCGCTTTTGCCCGCAAAGGATTCGTTGACGTCGCCAGACAGGCCGACGGCGCCGACCGTGATGGCGGTGAGGCCGGTAAGTTTCCTCGCCCAGCCGGCCAGGTTCAGTTCCTTGTCGATCTCGGGGAAGGCGGGGTCCCAGAATTTCATCTGCGAGAAGTGGAAGGCGTCCGCACCAGCTTCGGCGAGTACGCCGAGCCATTGTTCCAGCGCCTGCGGCGTCTCGGCGATCCGTGCGGTGACGTCTGTGGGTTTCCACTGCGAGAGGCGAAGAATCACCGGAAAGCCGGAGGTCACCGCTGACCGTATCGCCTTCAGGGTCTCGACCGCGAAGCGCGAGCGCTCGACGAGCGTCGAGCCGCCATAACGATCAGTGCGACGGTTCTGCTGATCCCAGAAAAACTGATTGATGAGGTAGTTATGGTTGCCGAGCACCTCGATACCGTCGAACCCGAGCCGTTCGGCATCGGCGGCCGCGCGCGCGAAGGCGTCGATGGTGTCCGCTATGGCGGCCTCGCTCATCGGCTGCCCCACCCGCTCGCCCGTCATGGAGAGCCCTGATGGGCTCTCATAGGGCGCCGACGGAGTCCAGGCGGGATGGGTATTCGAGCGCTTCTGTCCCACATGGGCCAGCTGCGGCGCGATGCGCCCGCCCGCCGCATGCACCTCGTCGACCACCTTCTTCCAGCCGGCGAGCGCCGCTTCGCCATGAAATCGGGGCATGTCAGGGGCGTTGAGAGCGGCCGGGCGGCCGATTCCGGCCCCCTCCGTTATGATGAGGCCGACGCCGTTCTCCGCGCGGCGGCGATAATAGGCGGCGACCTCGGCGGTCGGCACGCCGCCCGGACAGACATATCGGCTCATCGGAGCCATGACGACGCGGTTCGGCAGATCGAGGGCGTTCAGCCGATAGGGGCTGAACAGAACGTCCAGATTTGGCATGGTATATCCAAAAAGTCGGCCAGCTTGGCCATCGCATAAACGGAATAGCTGGGGACACGCCACGCCGGGCGGGAGTAAAGGTTTTCCGACAAAGGTTATGCGTTTACGCACCGCCCGTGACCTGCTCGTTGATGGAAAGTCCAAGGACAATGATTCCGCGATTGCACCAATGGATGGAGTTTTCTCTGCTCCGTCTGGTGGTTTATCTGGTTCTTGCCACCGTCAGCCTGCTCGTACCCTTCCAGATCTTCGCCCTCTATCTGGAGGCGCACTACCCCATGCCGCTGGTGCGGGGGATTTATTATTTTACGCTAACCCCCTATGTGGGTTTTGCCGCAGGCATCCTCTCGGCCCTGGTCTATTACGGTATGGTCGCGGTGGTCGAAAGGCGGCCGGTCAGCGAACTGCGCGGACCCAGGCCGATCCAGGCGTTGCTGGCGGGTCTATTGCTCGGGGTGGGGCTGATGGCGGCTGACTGCGGCATCCTGGCGCTGTTACGCAGCCTCTCGTTCGGGGAACCGCCTCCACCGCTCAGCCTATCCTTATTGCATTCGGCCATGAGAGCCGCCGGCGCGGCGGTTGTGGAGGAGGTAATCTTCCGGGGAATCCTGTTCCGTCTTCTTCAGCAAGGCTTTGGCACCGGCGTCGCCTTGGCGCTTTCTTCCCTCCTGTTCGGACTGCTTCATCGCGCAACCGCCGATGGCTCCGTTTCGCTGGCCGGCACGCTGTCCATCGCCATCGAGGCCGGGCTTCCGCTGGCGATGGCCTATACGGCGACACAGCGTCTTTGGCTGCCCATCGGGCTTCATTTCGGCTGGGATCTGGCTTTCGGGCAGCTTTTCGGTCAGCCCGGCACGGGATTGCTGGTTTTGAGCGGCGATGCTTCCGGTTTCGCCGTCCTGACCCTCTCCGCTTTGCCGAATGTCGCTCTTGCCGCCTATTTCGGGTGGAAGACATGGCTCAAAGGATTGTGGCACCCCGCCGTGCTGCGGCTACGCCTCGCGAGCGGCCGTCCGCAGAACCCGGATGAACCGGAACGCCAGGGCTGACATCCAAAGACAGCCGATCATGCTGGTGATGCGTTCCAGCAGACCGGCATGCACCGGCTCGCCGGCCAGCGCATCCGCCGACGCCGAGACGCTGGTGAAGAACCAGGTGAAAAAAACCAGGATGAGGCTGCCGGCGATCCGTGATCCGATCGACCAGACCCGCCAGGCCGGATCGCGCGCGAACCGGCGTCCCATCACGAAGCAGATGGCGGGCAAAGTGAGGAACACGGTCAGAGCGGCCAGGTTGTGGATCGTGCCATGCAGGCTTTCCGGCAGGTGCGCCGGGGAATGGAGCGGATAACCCAAGCTGGGATCGGTGACGAAAATTCCCGCCAAGATGAGGCCGATTCCGACGATGGCGAACAGGATCGGTCCCGACAAGGAGGCCACCCCGCTTTTCAGCACACGCTTGAGTCCGACAGCGAAGAAAAGCGTCAGAAGCCCGAACAGATGGAAATTGGCGATCTGCACCCAGCCATTATCCGACAGGCTCAGTGTACTGATGGTGGTCCGCCAGGGGTTGTAACCGGGACAAAGCGCCCCTTCGATCAGAAAGGCGGTGACGAACAACAGCGGCCCGACCGCGCCACTCCACAGCAGAAACCAGGTCGTCGGATGATGATCTATCGCTCTTCCGTCTCGCATGGCCAATCTCCTTCAGCCGAGAGAAGGTCCACCGGTATAGCAAGACGTGGGTCTTGCTTCAGTGATGGACAACCTCGGCGCGGTGATTAGTTTGAGATCGTGCTGGTGCGAAATAGAGGCCGAACCATGGCCGGAATTGGGCAGTTCGAAAAATACCCGCTCGCCCCAGCGGACGCGCCGTCTGCCCCAAAGACCGTGCGCCGCCCCGCTTTGCCCCTATAGCCTGCGGGCGAACGTCACTTTGAAAGGGGCTGTTAGAATGATGTGGCAGTTGATCGAACTCTCTCTGCTCGGCGCCGGCGCCGTGCATGCTTACGTCACGCCGAGCCGGTCGCCGGCCAGGATAGCCGAAATGATGCTGGTCTATCTGCTGGCCGGCTATTGCGGTGTGACGATGCTGGCGGTCGGGCTCGTGGCCGTGGTCAATCCGGACTGGGTCGCCGTCAATATGGCGCAGGTGCCGCCCGGCAATGCGGTGATGATCTGGGCCGGGTTTCTCTTCATCGGTCTGTCCCTCGTTTCCATCATGACGATCTGGCTGCGCGGGATCTTTCTGATCGCTCCCGTCGTCATCTGGTCGATCTATTGGGCCGGCGCCACTTATGCGCATCTCGTGGCGGACCGGCAGAACGGCCATGCTCTGACGTCGGATGTGGTGTTCCAGACCTTCGTCAGCCATGGCCTGATCGCGGTAATCCTGCTTGTGCTGTCCGGGCTCCTGTGGCGCTATTCCTCGATGCCGCGGCGTGAAGCCATGGCGTGACAAAGGTCCGAAGGGGCGGGCAGGCGTCGATGACACGAATTCTTCTATCCCTGCTCGCCGCTTTGTGGACCTGTCTCTGGCTGCTGGTGTCCCTGCTCGAGATCGCCGGCAATCTCCATGATCCCTCCGTGCGCTGGTGGCAGTTGGCGGCTCTGCTCGCTCCTTCGGCCTGTGTTCCCGCTCTCTGGCTCGGTGTTTGGCTGGGGGCGGGGGCTTTCCGGCGTATACCGCTCGATCGTCCGGCCGGGTGGTTCCTGCGGTCTCTGGCGCCAAGTCCGCTCTTCGCCGCTGCGGCGATCGTTACCGTCCACGGTGGACGTACCGCGCTGCTGGCATTGGCGGGCCGCGATTACCTCCATCTGCCGTGGCCGGGGCTTGTTCTGTATGAAGTCATCAAGGTCACGCTGTTTCAGATGCTGTGGCTGGGCTTCGCTTTCGGCGCCAAATCCTTCGTCGACTGGCAGGAGCAGGGCCAGAGATTGCTGCACAGCCAGCGGGCCCTCGCCGAATCGCAGCTGGCGCAATTGCGCGAACAGCTGCGTCCGCACTTTCTGTTCAACACCCTGAATACCATCTCGGCGCTTATGCAAAGCGATGTCGCCCGGGCCGACCGTCTGATCGCCCGGTTGGCCGATCTGTTGCGTCATAGCCTGTCTTTCGGCGAGCAGGCGATGGTGCCGCTCGAAAGCGAGCTCCGCTTTCTGGAACTCTATGCCGGTATCATGATCGAGCGGTTCAGCGGCCGGGTCGAGATCGATTGGCAGATCGACCCCGCCGCACATCCGGCGGCCGTGCCCGCGCTCCTGCTGCAGCCGCTGCTGGAAAACGCCTTTCACCATGGGGTCGAAGAAGTGGCTGGCGCGCATCGGATAATCGTCGCCGCGCGCCTGCCGGTGGAGGGCGAAAGGCTGGAGATCAGTATTCATTGCAGCGGGGGAAGCCTGAAGCCCGATGCGCGCGATGGCGTCGGGCTGCAGAATTGCCGGCGCCGGCTCGGCGTCCATTACGGCACTGCTGCGGGCCTGACCTTATCGCCGGCGCCGTCCGGCGGAGTGACGTGCCTACTATCCTTGCCGCTGCGGCTGGAGGCGGTGCAATGATCCGCGCCGTCATCGTCGAGGATGAGGTGCATGCCCGCACAAAATTGCGCCGCTGGCTGGAGCAGGAAGCCGATTTCGAGCTGGTCGGCGAAGCCGAGGACGGCGTGACGGCGGGGAAGGTCCTGACCGAGCAGCGGCCCGACGTCGTCTTCCTCGATATCCGCATTCCCGAGACCGACGGCCTGGCCCTGGCCGAGCGGCTGAGGGCGGAAGATGCGCCGATCGTCGTATTCGTCACCGCCCATGCCGAACACGCGGCCGCGGCCTTCGACATCGACGCCGTCGATTATCTTCTCAAGCCTTACGACAAGGAGCGGTTCGACCGCTGCGTCGGCCGGGTCCGCGAGACGCTGAACAGCCGCGCCGCGGCGCCGCGGCCGCTGGTCGTTCCGGTCCGGGATGCGTCGCGGCTGCTGGACGGTTCGGCGATCACCTGGCTCGAATCGGAAGACAATTATGTGCGCGTCCATGCGGGCGAGCAGAATTATCTGCTGCGGCGAACCCTGCAGGATCTGCTGGACAGATTGGGGCGGAAGTTCCTGCGCATTCATCGCTCGCGGGCCGTCAATGTCGCGGCGATCGCGACCGTTCGCCCCCTTCTGCGCGGCGACGCCGAGATCGGCCTGCAGGACGGCAGGACTCTCCGGGTAAGCCGCCGCTATCGGCAAGGATTGAAGGACTGGTTGGGAGGCTGCGATTAGAGGCTTCGGCGGTCCTTACGCCGGCCTTATGCCGGGTTACGGCTTTCGCCGTGGATTTTTTACGGCCCAATTCCTTACGGTGCCAGGCAGGTAATCGAGACATTCAGCATTGATGCATACCCGTCATGGCCAAGGTTTCCGGCAGTCGCAAATATTGGGGTTCGGATCTTTTTGAGCCGGCCTGGCCGGGAACCCGGCCGGCCCTGGAAATCCAGTCGGCGGCCCTTCCATATCGGGTGACCGCCGGCGGAGACGTCGAATTCCTGCTGGTCACGACCCGCCGGCAGGGGCGGTGGGGGCTGCCCAAAGGGAGCATCCCCTGCACCCTCTCCATGGCTGAGTCGGCTGCCCGCGAAGCCTATGAGGAAGCCGGCGTAATCGGCGAACCCGCTCCGCTGTCCTGCACCTCTTACCGGAAGATCAAGCGGCGTCCGGGCGGTGGAAAAATGCAGGTCGAAGTCTGGGTCTACCCCCTGCTGGTGACGAAGATGCTGCGCTCCTGGCCCGAACAGGGGCAGCGGCTGCTGAAATGGTGCGGCGCCAGCGATGCTGCAGCTTTACTCGGCGAGGCAGATTTCGGTCTTGCGATCCGGCGATTATGCCGGGACGTCCTGGCCGTTCTGCCCGGAAATCCCCGCCCATTGGGCGCACAGACCGACCGACACCGACAGCTCCGCTGACTGCTGCCGAGGATCGACTGTGCCGACCGCAAGCCGGGCCATCCGCCCGGCGGATGGGGATTTGTCATGAGCAAGATTTCATTCGTCCTGAATTACACCAAGATCAAAGCGGTTCCGCCGGCTCAGGCCGCCGAATTCGAAAAGTCCTTCCCGACCCTGGCCGAGGCGCTGACCTTCTGCGTGCGGCTGATCGGTCTGGGCGGAGATGTCCTCTACATCATCAAATGCGTCCGGGGCGTCGAGGAGTCCGTACTCGAAGGCGATGAGCTCGCGCGGGCCATAGCGAACCACCGGCCGGGGCGGGAAGCGGCTTGAGGCCGCGCCCCGCCATCGCTCTCCATCATCCTGTCGAAGAGGAGGCAAGACATGCCGTTCGCGTTATTGGTCGGGGTGCAACTTCCCGCCATCGATGATTTCGCGTATGCCGCCAGTCTCGACGAGCTGAGCCACCTGGTGGAAACGCTCGGTTATGAAGTCGTCGGCAGAGTGTCGCAAAAGCGCAGTGTGGTCGACGGCAAGACCGTGCTCGGAAAGGGCAAGCTCGAGGAGCTTGCCGGACTGACCGCGGCGCCTCCGGGCCAGGGCGGTACTCCGCGGCCGGATCTGCTTGTCATCGATCAGGAGATATCGCCGAGCCAGGTGCGCAATCTTGAACAGGCGACCGGCGCCAGGGTGCTGGATCGCGCCGGTGTCATCATGGAGATCTTTCATCGCCATGCCCGCAGCCGCGAGGCGCGGGTGCAGGTCGAGATCGCCCGGTTGAAATATCTCGCGCCGCGTCTTCGCGAGATGTCCTCCGGCAGCGAGCGGCAACGGGGGGCCGGCGCCGGTGAAACGGACGTGGATCTCGATCGGCGCGCGGTCCGTGACCGCCTGGCCGAATTGAAGGAACGGCTCGAGGATATTCAGCGTGAAAGCGATTGGCGCCGCTCCGCGCGGGCCGATCATCTCCGGGTGGCGCTGGTCGGCTACACCAATGCCGGCAAATCGTCGCTGATGCGGGCCCTGACCGGAAGCGAGGTTCTGGTGGCGGACCGCTTGTTCGCCACGCTCGACACGACGGTGCGAGCGCTGCGCCCGGAAACCAGTCCGCGCGTGCTGGTCACCGATACGGTGGGCTTCATCGACAAGCTGCCGCACGATCTGGTGGCTTCGTTCCGCTCGACGCTTGCCGAGGCGCTGGAAGCGTCATTGCTGCTTCACGTCGTGGATGCGTCCGATCCCGGTCATGAGCTGCAGCTCGGCGTGACGCGCGCGGTGCTCCGCGAAATCGGTGCGGCGGATGTTCCCTCGCGGCTGGTGTTCAACAAGATCGACCGGCTGAGCGCCGGGGAACAGGCCGATTTGCGCAACAGACATCCCGACGCGCTTTTGCTGTCTTCCCTGCGACCCGATGACGTCGCCGCGCTACGTCAGGCGATCATCGATTTTTTTTGAGGCCGCGATGGTGGATGACGACATCGTGTTGCCCTATGCCAAGCAAAGCCTGCTCCGCGACATATACGAGACCATGCGCGTCCTGTCGGAGAGATATGAAGCCGCGGGGCATATCATGAAGGTACGGGGTCTGCCAGGATCGATCGCGAGGCTGCACAGGAGTCTCGCCGACTAGAAAACCGTGCCGGACGCTTTACGGGTCATCCTCGATGACGATGGCCGGCGGCTGGCCGAGCGGCAGGCGGATTTCGAAACCGGCGCCGCCCAGCTCGGACGGCACGGCCCGGATGGTGCCGCCATGGGCGGTCACGATGGTGCGGCACAGGGACAGGCCCAGACCCACGCCGGGAATGGCGGATTCCACATGGCCGCGGGCGAAGGGAGCGAACAGTTCCTCGGGATCGACCGGGGGAAGGCCCGGCCCGTCATCTTCGACGATGATGATCATCGCGTCCCCGTCGGCGTGGGCGCGCAGGCGGATCGTGCTGCCCGGCCTGGTATATTTCGCGGCATTGTCGAGCAGGTTGATCAGCACGCGCTCGAACAGCGCCTCGTCGACATAAACGAGCGGCAGGTCCGGCGGCAGCATGGTCCTGACCTGGCGGTCGCGTACGGCGGCGCTGGCGCGGGCCAGAGCGCTGCCGATCACCTCGCCCAGCGGATGCCAGTCGCTGTTGAGGCGCATCCCTTCATTCTGCATGCGGGCGAGATCGAGGATGTTGGCGACGAAGCGCTGCAATTCTTCGGATTGCTGGCGGATCGAGCGGGCCAGGTCGCGCTGATCGTCGATGCTCAGCCGGTCCGGCTCTTCCAAGGTTTCGGCCAGTCCGCGGATCGCCGTCAGCGGGGTCTTTAGGTCGTGCGACACCGCCGAAAGCAGGGCGTTGCGCAGCCGCTCTCCGGCCATGCGCACCTGGGTTTCCTGCGCCACCGTGACGAAATGGATGCGTTCCAGCGCCATCGCCACCGAAGAACCGCAGGCGAGCAGCAGGCGGCGGTCATCCGCGTCGGCGGGCAACGGACCCTGATCCGGTTCGAGGGCCAGCACGCCGCGAATCCCTTCCGGGGCGGTTAGCGGCAGATAATAGGTTTTCGTCTGGGGGGCTTGTTCCGGCTGGTCGAACGCCTGCTGGGCGGCAGGAAGATCGGCGAAGCCCGCCTCCGGCCCGGCCGCCAGTCTGCCCTGCGCGTCGGGCAGCAGCAACGCGGCGCGGGCGTGGAACAGCTGGGCGATCGAATTGCGGCAGATCCAGTCGATCTGCTCGGTATCCATCGCCGCCGCCAGGTCGCTGGCGACGCGCGCCAGCGCCGAGGCGCGCCGCTCGCCCTCGGTCGCCAGCCTGGCCTGCAGCTGCAGCCGCGCGGCGAGCTGGCTGATCAGCAGGGCGACGATCAGCATCAGGGCGAAGGTGAAGACATATTGCGTGTCGCTGACGGCAAACGAGAAACGGGGTTCGACGAAGAAGAAGTCGAAGCTCGCCACGCACAGCATCGACGCATAGGCGCCGGCGGCACGGCCCAGTTTCAGGGCGATCAAGACGACGGTGACGAGGAACAGCATCACCACATTCGACAGGTCGAACACCCTGAGGAGCCACGACGCTAATGCAGTCGTGGCGGCACAGGCGAAGGTCGTCACGAACAAGGAGCGGGGCAGGCTGTCCAGCATCCCCGCCTCATACAGGGTTCACGGGCGAAAGATCAAGGGCCGGTCCGCTATCCGGCCAATTCGTAAACTATGTTTCCTAAATCTGATAGTCTCCTGGTCGGGGGGAGCAGGGGAGACGATCTTGGCGTTGCGCGTCCTGTTTCTATATCTGGCCGTCATGGCGGGCGCTGTCCGTGCGGGCGACACGAACCATGTCATCCGCTGGATGGTGACCGGCGTTCCGCCCAAGCTGATCCAGGACGGTCCGTTCCGCGGCACCGGTTACGGCGAGCAGCAGGTCGCTCTGCTGACCCGGCATCTGCCTCAGTTCGGCCATCACTTCGAAGTCGTCACTCCGGCCCGCCTGTGGCACGAGATGCAAGCCGGCCAGGGGGTCTGTTCGGTCGATATCGCCGATCTGCCGGAACGGGAAAGCTGGGCCGTGTTCAGCCGGCACCAGACTTCGATCCCGGGCTATCGGGTGCTGGTGCTGAAGGACCGGCTGCCCGAATTTTCCGAATTCCGTGACCGCGACGGCCGAGTAGATCTGGATCTGCTGGCGGCAAGCGACCGGTTTACCGGGATCTATGTCGCGGGCCGGCATTACATGCCGGAGATCACCAGATTCCTCGAGAGTCCCGCGCGCAAGACTCACATCGACGCGATGAGCGCGTCGACCCGGATTTTCGAAATGGTCGCCGGGGGCCGGGGTGATTTCAGTTTTGCCGCGACGACCGAGATGAATTATTTCAACGCCCTGAACGCTGCGGCTGCGCCCGGCGGCAAAGCGTGGCCGGCGTTGGCGATGATGCCCGTCAAGGGCATCACCGCACAGGTGCATGGCCATATCGCCTGTTCCCGCGATCCCTTGGGCAGGGAGCTGGTGGAGGCGGCCGACCGGCTGCTCGACGACGAGGCGCTGTGGAGCGAATTCCTCGCCCCCGAACAGCGTTGGATGAACGATATCTCCGGCGGCAAGTGACGCGGGGGAACGACTCCCCTGTTCATGGGCTATTAAATCCAGGCTAAGCTATTGATCGCGATAGAGGTAATGAGGGGAAACCTCGATGCCGTCCAAATTGCCGTCCCATTGGCTGGATTATCGCCGGAAGCGCTTTTGGGCCATCATCCTGGTCCTCGTCTATGTGCTGGCCGGTTTCTTTGCGGTGCCGCCGATTCTGCGCGGACAGACCGTCTCCGCCTTGCAGAAGGCCCTCGGCCGTCCCGTCGCTCTCGACGGGGCTGGATTCAATCCGCTGACTCTCGGCGTCGACCTGCGCGGCCTGCGCATCACCGAGAAGGACGGCGCGCCGCTGGCCGGCTTCGACCGGCTGCATGTGCGGATTTCCCTCGACAGCGTAGTCCGCCGCTCCTGGAGCGTGGCCGATATCGAACTGGACGGCCTCAAGGCCGACCTGATCCGCGACCGCGACGGCAGTATCAATATCGCCCGCCTGATTCCCCCTCCCGCCGCAGGGCCTGCCCCGGCCAGGGATGAGGGCGGCGTCCGGCTGCTGGTCAAGCATCTGAAGATCAAGGATGCCGGCATCACGGTCACCGACCGCACGATGGCCGAGCCCTTTACCACGCGGATCGGACCGGTGAACGCCGATATCGACAGGCTCGGCACGCTGCCGGATCAGACCGGCAAGCAGCATGTGGTGATCGACCTGGAAAAGGGCGCGACGCTGGAATGGACCAACGAGTTCGGCCTCGAACCGCTGCACTCCTCGGGGCATGTGACGGCGAAAGGTCCCTATGCGCCGCTGCTGTTGCGGTATCTCGGTGAAGCCCTGCATCTGTCGGCGCCGACCGGATCGCTGGATCTGGCGCTCGATTACCGCCTGGAAAGCCGGCCGAATGGAGGCCTGGGCGTCGCGATCGATCATCTCGGCGTCGCTCTGAGCGATCTGGTTTTGCGCGAGACGCAGGAGGGCGCTCCCCTCCTGTCCCTGCCGCAGTTCCGCCTGGCGGGCGGCCATCTGGCCTGGCCCGAGCGCGAGGCCGGTGCCGACAGCCTGGAGATCGATGGGCTGAGCGTCGCTCTGCAGCGGCAGGAGGATGGCCGGTTCGCTTTACCGGCACTGCCTGCATCCCCGGCTTCCCCCGACAAGGCGCCGCAGCAGGCCGGCCCCGACTGGTCGGTCTCGCTGGGCAAGCTGGCGGTCAAGAACGCCAAGGGCTCGTTCGAGGATCATTCGCTGCATGAAACGGGCAAGGTCGATATCTCGTCCCTCGATCTTTCCGCCGAATCCCTGTCCGCCAAACCTGGCGCGGCATTTCCGTTTTCCCTGTCCGCTGGCTTGGCGCAGGGCGGTTCCGTCAAGATGCAGGGCAAGCTGACCGCGCTGCCGGCCTTGACGATGGATGCCAAGCTGGCCGTATCCGACCTGCCCATCGCCATCGCCCAGCCTTATCTGCACGATGTCGCGCGCCTCGGCATCGGCGATGGAAAGATCGAGGCCGAGGGCGACGTCAAGCTGGCGCCGCCCGATGGTTTAAAGATCGTCGGGCAGGCCGAACTCCGCTCTCTGAAGCTGGACGACGAGGTCGAAAAGCGGCCGGTCCTGTCATGGGACAGCCTGACCATCGACCGTTATAGCTATTACCAGTCCGCGAATGAGCTGCGGGTCTCGCAGGTGACACTCAACTCGCCCTTCGCCCGCTTCCAGGTGGCGGCGGACCATTCGACCAACCTGGCCCATGTCATGGTCCCGGCGGCGCCGCCGAAACCGCAGGCCGCTCCCGCTTCCCCCGCCGCGCCGGTCAAGATCAGCGTCGGCAGGATCAACGTCGCCAAGGGCAGCGCCGATTACGGCGACGCCTCGCTGCCGCTGCCCTTCGCGACCCACATCACCAACCTGCAGGGGCATATATCGGGGCTTTCGTCGACAGCTCAATCTGCGTCGGGCATTTCGCTGCAAGGCCAGGTCGACCAATATGGCGAAGTGAACATCTTCGGTCGGGTCAATCCGTTCCAGATCGGCAAGGCGATGAAGATCAACGTCGTCTTCCGCAATGTCGATTTCCCCGGCTTGTCGCCCTATACGATGAAATTCGCCGGACGCCGCATCGCCAAGGGTCATCTGGACCTCGATTCGCGATATGCCATCGACGATGGGACGCTGAACGGCTCGAACAAGCTGGTCATCCGCGACATGGAACTGGGCGAACGGGTCGACGTTCCGGGCGCTATGGATCTGCCGCTCGACCTGGCTATCTCGCTGCTGAAGGATGACGAGGGCAAGATCAATCTCGATCTACCGGTCAGCGGCAATGTGAACGATCCCCACTTCGATTTTGGCGGCGTGGTGACCAAAGCGATTGCCGACGTGCTGGGCGATCTGGTGACCGCACCGTTCCGCGCCCTGGCGGGACTGTTCGGCGGAGACGGGGAAGCCCTCGACCATATCGATTTCATGCCCGGCCGCTCGGACCTCGAACCGCCGGAAAAAGAGAAGATCCGGCACGTCGCCGAGATCCTGAAAAAGCGGCCCAAGCTCGGCGTTTCCGTGTCGGGCGTGGTTGATCCGCAGGCGGACCGTCAAAGGCTGCAGCGCGACGGGCTCGATGCCGAGATGGCGAAGGAGCTGGGCGACCACGACACCCTGAGCCATCAGCGCCGTTTTTTGGAATCCCTGTATGAGAAGCGGATCGGTTCGGACCAGCTGGCGGGGGTGAGGAAAGCCGCCGGCGTGTCCGGCGGCGCGCTGGATGATCCCGGCTATATCGCGGAACTGCGGCGCCAGGTGGCGAAGACCGAGCCACTGGATCAGGCGAGCCTGACCGCCTTGTCGCAGGCTCGCGGCAAGGCGGTGGCGGATGCCCTGAACGACCCGCAGCGGGTGACCTTGAGCGGCGGCAAGGAGGCCAAGGCCGGCGATGACGGCCGCATTCCGCTCAAGCTGGAGGCGGCCGAGCGCTGAAAGAAAGGCGTGGCGGCCTGGGGGCGCGCCACGCCCAGGACCGTCAAGCCTTGAAGAAGGCCAGCAGGTCCTTGTTGATGGTTTCGGACTCGGTGGTCGCCATGCCGTGCGGGAAGCCCGGATAGGTCTTCAGCGTGCCGTGCTTCAGCAGCTTGATCGACAGCAGGGCCGAATCGGCGATCGGAACGATCTGGTCGTCTTCGCCATGCATCACCAGGACCGGCACGTCGATCGTCTTGAGATCCTCGGTGAAGTCGGTCTCGGAGAAGGCCTTGATGCAGTCGTAATGAGCCTTGGTGCCGCCCATCATGCCCTGGCGCCACCAATTCCAGATCACGCCCTGGCTGACCTTGGCGTTCGGGCGGTTGAAGCCGTAGAACGGACCGGCCGGCACGTCATGGAAGAACTGGGCGCGGTTGGCGACCAGGGCGGCGCGGAAGCCGTCGAACACTTCCAGCGGCAGCCCGCCCGGATTGGCGGCGGTCTTCAGCATGATCGGCGGCACGGCGCCGACCAGCACCGCCTTGGCGACACGGCCCTTCTCGGCGCGCGCGACATAATGGGCGACCTCGCCGCCGCCGGTCGAATGGCCGACATGGAAGGCATTCTTGAGGTCAAGATGCTTGACCAGCGCGATGACGTCGGCGGCGTAGGTGTCCATCTCATTGCCGGTGTCGGTCTGGGTCGAACGGCCATGGCCGCGGCGGTCGAAGGCGATGACGCGATAGCCCTGGCCCAGGAAGAACATCATCTGGGCATCCCAATCGTCGGCCGACAGCGGCCAGCCGTGATGGAACACGACCGGCTGGCCCGAGCCCCAATCTTTATAATAGATCTCGACGCCCGGGGTGGTGGTGACGAAGCCGCTTTCGCGCTTGGAAGTCATAGTTCGGTTCCTGAAGATTGATGGGGGGGCATCCTGCCAGGGCGGAGGACCGGATTATTGAAGCGGCGAGCGGTGCTTTGGACGATTGCGGCGCAATCACATGTCGAATTGCAGGCGCATCCACCGTTTGAGCGCGATCACGCCCCAGATCCCCTCGACCAGCCCGAAGGGCCAGGCGCCCTGCAGGAAGCCGTAGGCCGAGCCCAGCCAGCAGCTGAAGGCGAAACCCAGCACCCACCAGGGCGACCGCGCCTCGAAGGCGTAGCAGATCAGCATGGCGGTGACGGCGAACAGGCCGAACAGGGTAAGGGGGTCCAAGATTGGCTCCGTTGGTTGATTAGAGTTTCCGTTAGAAAACGGGGATATTATCCGACATGCGCATTCACGACCATTGGCCGGCTCTGCCGATGATCGAGATGGCGGTCTATGGCGAAACCGGTGAAAACGCGCCGCTGGTGCAGGCGCTGGCTGTTTTTCTGAGCGAGGACCTGACCGGTCGGGCAGGTCCTCGTCAGACCCTCTGACTCAGCTGATCCGCGGTCCCGATTTCTGCTTGAGAGCCTCGGCGACCTTGTCCGAGACCTGATCGAGCGCGCGGGCGGTGATTTTCTGCCAGTCGCTCTCATAGACCGCCATCATCTGGTCATTGACCTCGCTGTGGATGATCAGGTCCGGCGTGAGGGCGGGCAGGGCACCGTTGAGCGTGATGTCGGCGCGGTTGGCGATGGTGACCTGGATCAGGCCCGGTGTGAACCACGACCAGAATTCGCCCACCCGCAGCGTGACGGGCACCGCTTTGTCATAGCCGGGCTCTCCCGCGCTGATCACCCGATAGCCGGCTTTGCGGAAGCCGTCGGCGACCGCCAGCTGGACGATATCGGCGACCGTTTCGCCCTTGGCCAGCAGCACGTCGCCGAGGGCCATGCCATAGCCGTTGCGCTTACGCGCGATGGCGCGGCTGGTAATGGCGGTATCGCCGATCTTGTCGTCGGTCAGCGACGGGGTCGACGGTTCGGGCGGCGAAATCTGGAAGTGGCGCAGATCGTCGACCCTGACGATGGCCACGGCGGTGCCGGTATCCGGATTGGCCAGCCTGGCCGGTTGGGCCATGCTGATTTCACTGCGCGAGGTCGCGCAGGCGCTTACGGTCAGAAGCATCGCGACGGCTGCGATGGCGCGTAGGTGTCGTGTCATTTCCCCACTTTTCCCCTAATGGATGCATCAGGGGATTGTCCATGCGCCGCCGCGAGCCTGTCAATGTCGGATCAGTGGCAGGGCGCGTTATGGCCGGCCGAAACCTGATGGGGGCTGGTCAGGCCGCCCACCGCCGCACCGGCCACGCCGCCGACCACCGCGCCCGCGCCGGGACTTCCCGCCACCACGGCGCCGACGATGGCGCCGCCCGCCGCGCCGATCGCGGCGCCGGTGGCGGCGCGGCAGGCGCGGGTTTCGCCACAGGCGCTGAGCGACAGGGCGAGGGCGGCGGCCAGGCTCAGGGCCATGCCGGTACGCAGGGGAGTGGAGTAGCTAGGTCGGGTGCTCATCGGGTGATCCTTTATTTTTCCTGTAATGGAACCAAATGAGATGTAGCCGCTCGGCCGGGGCGAAAGTGTGACCTCTGCGTGCGCTCTTTATGACAAAAGAAAGACCATGACCGACCTCTCCGCCCTGCAAGACTTCGTCGACCGCCATTCCCGCCTGTTCGTGCTGACCGGGGCCGGCGTCAGCACCAATTCGGGCATCCCGGACTATCGCGACACCGACGGCAATTGGAAGCGCGTCCAGCCGGTCACCTACCAGGCCTTCATGGGCCAGGAATTGACGCGCCAGCGTTACTGGGCGCGCAGTCTGGTCGGCTGGGTGCGCTTCGGCAGCGCCCGGCCCAATGACGCCCATCGCGCGCTGGCCCGCCTCGAGGCGCTGGGCCGCAGCGAGATCCTGCTGACCCAGAATGTCGACCGCCTGCATCAGAGCGCCGGGAGCGCTCAGGTCATCGACCTGCACGGAAGACTGGACCAGGTGCGCTGCATGGGCTGCGAACGGCGCATCCCGCGCGGCGAGTTCCAGAACGACCTGATCCGCCTCAATCCGGGCTGGGCCGATCTGGATGCCGCTTTCGCCCCCGATGGCGATGCCGATCTCGACGGCATCGACTTCACCCGCTTCGTGGTGCCGGTCTGTTCCGCCTGCGGCGGCATGCTGAAGCCCGACGTGGTGTTCTTCGGTGAAAATGTGCCGAAAGACCGGGTCGAGACGGCGGCGCGCCATGTAGCGCAGGCCGATGCCATGCTGGTGGTCGGGTCCTCGCTGATGGTCTATTCGGGCTTCCGCTTCGTGCAGATGGCGGCCAAGGCCGGTAAGCCGGTCGCCGCGGTCAATATGGGGCGTACCCGCGCCGACGATCTGCTGGCCGTCAAGGTCGAGCAGCCCTGCGAAACGGCGCTGTCCTTCCTGCTCTAGCCAATCCCCTGCCAGCGCTGTCATGATAGGCGCAAAAGGGGAGCGTTCATGTTGCCGGATCTGTTTTCGCCGTCCGTCTGGGGCAGTGTCGTAGAAGCCTTCACCACCGTCCTGGCGCCGCATGGCGCCAAGGGAGCGATGGCGCCCGGCGACTTCAGCGTCCATTTCTTCCTGCAATTGGCGGTGATCATCGGCACGTGCCGGGTCGTCGGCTGGCTGGGGCAGAAACTGCTGGCCCAGCCCCAGGTGGTGGGCGAGATGATCGCCGGCGTCGTGCTCGGGCCGTCGCTTCTGGGCCTGTTGTTTCCCGACTTCTCCGCCGAGCTGTTTCCCAAGGAAACCAAGAACGTGCTTTACGCGGGCGCCCAACTCGGCGTCGGCCTGTACATGTTCCTGGTCGGCACTACTTTCCGCGGCGACCATTTCAAGAGCAACGGCAAGAGCGCCTTCGCCGTTTCGCTGTCGGGCATAGCCGCGCCTTTCCTGGTGGCGGTGGCGATCACGCCGATGCTGCTCGGTGTGCCGGGGCTGTTCGCCGACGGTCTGCCGGCTTCGCAGGCGACGCTGTTTCTCGGCGCTTGCATCGCACTGACGGCTTTTCCCATGCTGGCCCGCATCATCAATGAACGCGGTCTCAGCGAGTCCGCGCTGGGCACCCTGTCGCTGACCGCGGGCGCCTTCGACGATGCCGCGTCCTGGTGTGTGCTGGCCATCGTTCTGGCGGTGTTCGGCGCCGGGCCGGGCGTGGCGGTGCTGGCCATCGGCGGCGGATTGGTCTTCGCTCTGTTCGTCATCCTGATCGGCCGCAAGCTGCTGGTCCCGCTGGGAACCGCCGTTGAGCGCCGTGGCGAGATGAGCCATACGATCCTGGCGGTTACGCTGGGCCTGTTCTGCCTGGCCGCCTTCATCATGGATGCGGTCGGCATCCACGCCATTTTCGGCGGCTTCATCCTGGGCACCGCGATGCCGCGCGGTTTGTTCGTGGCTGAACTGAAGAAGAAGGTCGAGCCGGTCGCGGTGGTCCTGCTGCTGCCTATGTTTTTCACCTATTCGGGCCTCAACACCCGCATGGACGTCGTCAATTCCCCGCAATTGCTGCTGATCGCCCTGGGCGTTCTGGCGGCGTCGATCGTCGCCAAGGGAGTCGCCTGCTATGCGGCGGCGCGGCTGTGCGGCGAGGACAACAGCACGGCTCTGGGCATCGGCGCGCTAATGAATTCGCGCGGGCTGATGGAACTGATCATCATCAATATCGGCCTGCAGAAGGGCATCATCGGCCCGACCCTGTTCTCGATGCTGGTCTTGATGGCGATCGTCACCACGGTGATGGCCACCCCATTGTTCGAGCTGGTCTATGGCCGCAAGGCGCGTCTGTCCGGCGCGCTGGGCAGTGTTCCGGACGAGGCTCTGAGTTAATTAGAGCATCGTGCGCCATATCTGGCGCACGATGCTCGGAGGAGCGAAGCGACGACCCCGAGGGTCTGCGGGGTAGGCTACCCCGCACGAGTGATGCAGATTTTCTGCATCACGATCTAAGCGCTGTCGCGCAGGCTGGTCTCGTCCTCGTCGGGCTGATATTCGAGGATATCGCCCGGCTGGCAGTCGAGATATTTGCAGATCGCTTCCAGGGTCGAAAAGCGGATGCCTTTGACCTTTTCGGATTTCAGCAGCGACAGATTCGCCTGGGTGATGCCGATGGCCTGGGCCAGCTCGTTCGAACGCACCTTGCGCTTGGCCAGCATGACGTCGAGGCGGATGACGATCGGCATCAGACGAACTCGTCCCGTTCCTGCTCGATCTCGCGTCCGGCTTCCATGACCTCGGCGATGATGAACAGGACGATGCCGAGGCCCAGCGAATAGATCTCGGTATTGTGGAACCAGGCACGGTCGATAACGAGGTCGAGCAGGGTGAGGATCTTGACGCTGATGAACGGCGTCACCGCGTAGACGATCAGCCATTGCCCCATGCGTTTGAAGGCCCGAGCATTTTCTTGGGCGAAGACGATACCCTTGGCGTAGAGCCTGAACAGGCCGCGCAAATGATACATGACCAGGACCGCCGGACCGAACTGGGTGATCCCCGCGAACAACATGCCCAGGCGATAGGGAAAGGCGAGGTCGGACATGAAGATGTAGCCGGGCGGCAGCGGGTCGATGGGGCCCGGATAGGTGACCCAGCCGCCCTCGGGCCCGAAAGCGGCGCTGTGCCCCTTATAGAACAGGGCGCCCACCAACATTGCCGCGACGCTGACGGCGACGAACCAGAAGACCCCACCGAACACCGCCGCCAGAATCCGCCCGCGCTTGCGCAGACGCTCATGACGCAGCGGCGGTGTGTCGGCCAGCGGCTGAAAGTTCAGAAGAATCCCCATCTCCACATCCTAGGACGGGAAATATTTTCCGTAAATCGATAATTACTTCGGCAGCGACTTCAGAAATTCATCCAGCGGCCCGGCATAGAATTTCGCCATCACCAGCGTGCCGTGGCCGCGGGTTTCGGTGCTGGCCGGAACCAGCAGCAGCTTGGCGTTTTTCACCTGCTTCAGATAAAGGTCCATGATCCCGGTTTCGGGCGGATTGCGCTCGTCATCGGCGGAATTGATCGCCAGCACCGGGGCGGCGATCTTGCCGAGGTCGGGCGAGGGGTCGTAGTCCGACGAGGCCGAATAGGCGAACAGCAGGTCGTTGGCGTCGATGTTCAGGCCGGACAGCAGATTGTCGACATATTTGTCGGCCAGTTCGCGGGTCGGCGCCTGTGCCTGCATGGCCAGGCTGCCGCCGGCGCTGGCCAGCAGATGAGCGGCATAGGCGATGCGGGCCTCGCGCGGCTGCTCGGTGTAATTGCCGTCCTGATAGCCGGGATCGTTCTTGATGGTTTCGATCAGGACTCGGCGCAGCATCCAGTTGCGGCTCGACATCGGGCTGGGCTGGGACGCCATCGGCACCAGCGCGTCCATGAAGCCGGGATGGCGTTCGCCCCAAAGCCAGGTCTCCATGCCGCCCATCGAATAGCCCATCACCAGCCGGACATGGCGGATGCCGAGGCCTTCCTCGACCAGCTTCTGCTGCGCTTCGACCAGATCGACATAATTGAATTTGGGGAATTTGGCGCGCAGCCCGTCGGACGGCTTGGACGAGCCGCCATGGCCGATGGCGTCGGGCAGGATGATGAAATATTTGGTGGCGTCGAGCGGCTGGCCGGGTCCGAACAATTCGCCGGCGAAGGCGGGCGTCAGCAATCTGGTGCCCGAACCGCCGGTGCCGTGCAGGATCACCACCGGGATGTTCGAGGGCGAGCCGATGGTGGTGTAGTGCAGCTTCAGCTCGGGCAGGACCTGCCCGTCATTGAACTTGAAGTTCCTGGCGGTCCAGTCGTGCTGCTGGGGCGCGGGATAGTCGGCGGCGGGGGCCGGGGAAGAGAGCATCAGGCACAAAACGGCGCAGACCGCCGCACTCCAGCGGAAATCATCGAGCTTCATGGTCGTCCTCGCATGCGCCCCCCGGCGGAACCGGAATGATGGGCCAGGGGGCGGCGGGGCGCAAGCCGCACTCTTTACTGTTTGGCGAATTTCTCGCCGAAGAAATCACCCTTGTTCCAGGCCGGCCTGACCGGGTTGTCGGCCAGTTCGCGGGTGATCTCGTAATTCAGTTTGGCGAATTTGGCGCCGACATCGAAGCGCAGCGGCAAATTCATGTCGTCGCTGGGCTTGTGATAATGCTTGGCCATGAAGTCGGTAAACGCCGCTTCGCCGCCATTGGCGAAGCCGGTGATCAGGAAAACCGCCGGCACGCCGGACTCGACGAAGCGGTAATGGTCCGAGCGGGTGAAGATGCCTTCGTCGGGCATCGGATCGGGCGACAGCTTGACGTTCATCTTGCCGGCCGCCTTCTTCGCCGCCGCGCCGATGCTGGAGCGGTCGGCGCCGAACGCCACCACGTCGGTGAATTCATAGGTCAGGATCGGCATGTCGAGATCGATGTCGGCGACGATCGACTTGGCCGGCACCGTCGGGTTGCGGGCATAGAATTCCGCTCCGACCAGCCCTTTCTCCTCGGCGGTGTCGATCAGGAACAGCAATGACCTTTTCGGCGCCTTGCCATGGGCGCGGAACAGCTTTGCCACTTCCAGGGTGGTGGCGACGCCGGCTGCGTTGTCGAGCGCGCCGTTATTGATCGAATCGCCATCGACCGGCGGAGTGATGCCCAGATGGTCGAGATGGGCGGATAGCACCACCACCTCGTCCTTCAGCTTGGGATCGCTGCCCTCCAGCAGGCCGACCACGTTCTCGCTCTGCACTTCCTTGAGTTCGGAATGCAGGGTGGCGTCGAGCGAGAGAGGCAGGTCGAAACCCTTCATCGCGCCATCCTGGCTTTCGGCGGCGGCCAGGATCGCCTCGGCCGATTGTGGCGCGCCGGCGAACAGCTTGGCGGCGCCGGCCACGCTGATCGAGCCCAGGCCGGGGACCGGCGAGGGAATGAACGGCTTGCCCTGGGCATCGCGCCATGACACGCCCCAGCTCTGGTATTGGCGGACCTGGTTGGCGAAGGGGTAGAGCTTCTCGCCCGTCGGGGTGTCGACCGAGATGATGCCGACCGCGCCGTGGGCCAGGGCGGCGGCGGCCTTGGTGCGGCCATTGCCGTAATAGGCGCGTTCCTCGGTCTGATAGTTCTTCGGCGCACCGGCGATCAGCACGACGATCTTGCCCTTCACGTCCAGGCCGGCATAGTCGTCGCGGCCATGTTCGGGCGCGACCACGCCGAAGCCGGCGAACACCAGCGGGGCGGCGCGCTTCACTTCGGCCCCGAAGGCCGAGCCGCGCACCATGTAATCCTCGCCGAACACCAGCCTGGTTTCCTTGCCCTGGGCATCCTTCAGCACCAGCGATCCCTGATCGGCGGCGCGGTAGGACAGCAGCGGCACCGGCTGCAGATAGGATTTGCCGTCGCCGCCCATCGGTTTCAGGCCGAGCTGCTCCATCTGCGAGGCGACGTAAGCGGCGGCGATGTCGAAATCGACGCTGCCGGCTTCACGCCCGCGCAGCAGGTCGCTGGCCAGGAACGCCATATGGGCATGGATGTCCGCGGCCGACTGGGTGTCTTCAGGCGAGGCCGCCTGAGAAAAGTCGGGCAGGGCGAGCAATGCCGCCAGTGTGAGGGAGGCGGCAATCTTGAAACGCATGGGCGGTTCTCCTCGGGATCAGGTCTCGTCGTCGCGGCCGAAAAAGCCGTTCAGCACGGCGCCCGCCACGGTTCCGGTGATGGCGGCGCCGGCGGCGGTGCCGACGCTTTCGGATGCGCCGCCGCTGCTGATGTAAGGCGTCAGCGCATGGGCCAGGTTCGGCACGGTCAGGGTCTGCAGCCAGACCTTGCCCGGCCCGGTCAACTGGGCCAGGAAGAGGCCGTCGCCGCCGAACAGCATATTGCGGAAGCCCTTCATCAGGGTGACGTCGAAGGACACGGTGTCCTCGAACATGCCGACATGGCCGGGATGGACCTTGATCATCGCGCCGGCCGGCAATTCATAGGTGACGACCTCACCACCCAGTTCGACCCAGGCCGAAGCCGGCCCGGACAGTTTCTGCAGGACGAAGCCGTTGCCGCCGAAAATGCCGGCGCCCAGCGTACGCTGGAACCCGACCGAGACCTCGATGCCCGGGGTGCCGCACAGAAAACCATGGCGATGGACGTAATAGCCGCGCCCCTGATTGAGATCGAGGCGGATGATGGCGCCCGGCAGCTTGGCGGCGAAGGCGACCATGCCGCGGAAGCGGGGGGCGGTATATTCGGTCATGAACAGCCCGCCGCCGCCGAAGGCGCGGGTGACCGCGCCCCAGATGCCCTTGGCTCCGCCGGTCGCGGTGGTGGTGTGCATCTCGATGGAATCGGTCATCCAGGACAGCTGTCCGGTCTCGGCGACGATCTTGTCGCCGGGATCGAGCACCATTTCCAGGACCGGCAGGATGCTTCCGGTGATCTTGGGTTCCATGGTGCTGCTCCTTGAAATTCGACGGCGCGACTTTGCCCTGTTTAATCCAGCCAGTCCAGCAGGCCGAGGGCCGCCGCGCGGGCAGACGCGTAGGTCGCCTGCAGCAGATAGCCGCCGGTCGGCGCTTCCCAATCCAGCATCTCGCCGGCGGCGAACACGCCCGGCAGGCGCTTCAGCATCCAGCGCTCGTCCAGCTCGGGCAAAGCGATGCCGCCGGCGGTGGAAATGGCGCGGTCGATGGACGCGGTGCCGGTCAGCGTCAGGGGCAGCGAGCGGATCAGGCCCACAAGCTCTTCGGCTGTGTCGGGCAGGGCCGGAGCCGCCTCGCGCAGCAGATTGATGGCGACCGGCGACAGGTTCAGCGTCTTTTTGAGAAAGGTGCTGTGCGACTGCGCCTTGCGCGGCCTGGAGAGCTGCCTGATCAGATCGGGCAAAGGCCGGTCGGGGCAGAGGTCGAGGCGCAGCTCGGCCTTGCCATCCCGCTCGATGGCGGTGCGTAGCGCCGCGGACAAGGCATAGATCGCCCCGCCTTCGATGCCGTATCCGGCGATCATCGCCTCGCCGCGCAAGGTGCGGCCGCCGAACGACAGGGACAGCGGTTTCAGCGGCTGTCCGGCGAAACGGTCGCGGAAGACCGGGCTCCACTCGACGCGGAACCCGCTATTGGCCGGGCGCAGCGGAGAAATAGCGATGCCGCGCCGGGTCAGGCGCTCGACCCAGCCGCCATCCGCGCCGAGGCGCGGCCAGCTCGCCCCGCCCAGCGCCAGGAATACGGCATCCGGCCTTTCGGTCTGTTCCGAGCCGTCGCGGCGGCGGAAGCGCAAGGAACCGTCTGCGTCCCAGCCCAGCCAGTCGCTGCCGGTGTGCAGCGCGACGCCCTGTTCCTGCAGCCGCGCCAGCCAGGCGCGCAGCAACGGCGAGGCCTTCAGCGCCTCGGGAAAAACGCGGCCCGACGAGCCGACGAACGTGGTCTGTCCCAGGCCTTGGGACCAGTCGCGCAGGGCTTGCGGCGGAAAGGCCTCGATGGCGGGAGCCAGGAAATCGCGCGCCTCGCCATAGCGGCCGAGAAAGACGTCGAGCGGTTCCGAATGGGTGATGTTCAGCCCGCCGCGCCCGGCCATCAGGAATTTGCGCCCGACGGTCGCCATACGGTCATGCAGGCTGACGGCGATGCCGGCCCGGCTGAGGATTTCCGCGGCGAACAGCCCTGCCGGGCCGCCGCCGATCACTGTCACGGCTGCTTTGCTCATCGCGCCCTTATATGTTGGAAGCGGTTGCGGCGTCCGGTTTTTTCGCGGATCGTGTGACGCTTTCTTTACCGACCTTGCCGAGGAACCCGATGTCCCGCCGCTCCAAGCTGATCGCTTCCGCCCTTCTGGTCCTGCCGCTGGCCGCCTTCGCCGCCTCCGACTTTCCGTCCGGCCCGATCAGCCCCAAGGAGATGTCTGACACCGTCAAGACCATCGCTTCGGACGAGTATCAGGGGCGCTCTCCGGGGACGCCGGGCGAGGGTAAGACCGTCGAGTATCTGATCAACCGCTTCAAGGCGCTAGGTTTGGCTCCGGCCGGCGACAATGGCGGCTGGACCCAGGCTGTGCCGCTGCTGCGCGGCCAGGTCGGGCCGTCTCCGGCGATCTCGGTTTCCGGCGCCGGCGACACGCTGGACCTGCAGCAATTCTCGCAGGTCTCGCTGTCGACCCTGCAGCCTTCCGATACCGTCGAGATCACCAATGCGCCGATGGTCTTCGTCGGCTATGGCGTCAAGGCGGCGGAGCGCGGCTGGGACGATTTCAAGGGCGCCGATCTCAAGGGCAAGGTCGTGGTGTTCCTGATCAACGATCCGGATTTCGAGGCGGCCGAGGGCGACGATTCGTTCGGCAAGTTCGGCGGCAAGGCGATGACCTATTACGGCCGCTGGACCTACAAATTCGAGGAAGCCGCCCGCCAGGGTGCCGCCGCCGCGCTGATCGTGCACGAGACTGCCGGGGCCGGCTATGGCTGGTCGACGGTGATCGCGCCGCAGGGCGAGACCTATGATGCGGTGCGCGGCCCCGATGACGCCAAGCCGGTGCCGGTGCAGGGCTGGATTCAGCGCGACGCGGCGGTCGAGCTGTTCCGCCGCGCCGGGCTCGATTTCGAGGCTTTGAAGGCCGCTGCCCGTCGCGCCGACTTCAAGCCGGTGGCGATCGGCCAGGCCACGTTCTCGGCCAAACTGGCGGTGACCCATTCCGTCGTGCAGAGCCAGAACGTGCTGGGCAAGATCGTGGGAACCAAACATCCCGACGAGACCGTCATGTATGGCGCCCATTGGGATGCCTATGGCATCGGCGCGCCCGATGCGACCGGCGCGACCATCCGCCATGGCGCCAATGACGATGGCATGGGCGTCGCCGCGGTGATCGAGGTGGCGCGCGCCTTCGCCACCGCCAAGCGCAAGCCCGAGCGCAGCGTGGTGTTCGCCCTGTGGACCGCCGAGGAGCGCGGGCTGATCGGGTCGGAGACCTATGCCGCCCATCCGCTGGTTTCGGTCGCGAAGACCGTGGCCAACCTGACCTTCGACGTGCTGCTGACCGCCGGTCCGGCCCATGACGTGGTGCTGGTCGGCGCCGGCCAGGATTCGCTTGAACAGGATCTCGGCCAGCTGGCGGCCAAGCAGAAGCGCACCCTGACCCCCGATCCCCATCCGGAGAAGGGCCTGTTCTACCGCGCCGACCATTTCTCCTTTGCCAAGCGCGGCGTGCCGACCTTGCTGATGATGTCGATGGCCGGCGGCGCCGATCTGGTCAAGGGCGGACGCGAGGCCGGCAACAAATGGGTCGATGACTACACCGCCAATTGCTACCACAAGACCTGCGACGCCTGGAGCGCCGACTGGGATCTGCGCGGCGCCGCCCAGGATGTCGATCT
>JAJPHO010000081.1 GCA_021325215.1 Alphaproteobacteria bacterium | reverse complement strand
GTGGTCAAGGTGCCGAAATTCTATGTCGTCCATGATTGCGGCCAGATGATCAATCCGGACGGGGTCAAGGCGCAGATCGAGGGCAATGTGATCCAGACGGTCAGCCGCGTACTGAAGGAGGAGGTCACCTTCGACCGCTCGAAGGTGACCAGCACCGACTGGTCGAGCTATCCGATCCTCACCTTCCCGGATGTGCCCGAGGTGGTGATGGATTTGATCGACCGCCCGGCCGAAAAGCCCTGGGGCGCCGGCGAGCCGACCGCCGCTTTGGTGCCCTCGGCCATCGGCAACGCGATCTTCCACGCGACCGGGGCCCGGCTGCGCTCGGTGCCCTTCACGCCGGAGAAGGTCAAGGCGGCGCTGCAGGCGGTTTAAAGGATCTGCTAGACACTCTTGCGACCTTACTGGGTCGCAAGAGTGTCTAGAGTCCTATATGACGCATCGCCTCCGGCTCAGCGATTGTCCGCGACGCGTTCAGCTTCGCTTCCCGCCGGACGACCGGCGCGGCGCCAGTCGGCGCCGTGAGCAGTATGCGATTCCAAGGGATCGCAAACCGCTCTAGCTCGACAGCTGCTTCAGATAGTCCTCGACGATCTGGTCCAGCGTGCCGTTTTCGCGCAGCCGCCGCAGTATCGCATTGAACTCCGCCAGGAAGGTCTGGTGGAAATGTTCGCGCGCGGCGGCGGGGCCGCTCAGGGCGAGATAGCTCTGCTCGACCGGGAAGGATACCGCCTCGGCGAGGGTGGTCATCGGCAGGTTCGGCTCGGTCTTCAGCAGCCAGGTGGTCGCCGCGCGCACGGTCAGCCGGTCATTGAGCAGGCAATCGACCCGGCCACGGGCCAGCTCCCGCAGATTCTCGATGATGCCGGCGGTGGGAAACAGCTTGACCCCATTGGCGTCGAATATCTTCCGCAGCTGGTCTCCGCCCATATGGGTGCCCATCGCCGTGGCGACGGAGATGCCGGTATAATCGCGCGGCCACACCGCCTTGCGCCGGTCGATGCCATGCGCGGCGAGGGTGGCGTCATTGCATTGCAGGATCGGCGTTTCGGACAGGATCGGATCGGAATAGAGATCGAGATAAGGGCGCTCGGCCGGAAAGTAATGGGGCGGGAAGATGCCCGAGGCTTCGCCGGTTTCGGTCAGATGCAGCGCTCGCTTCCAGGGCAGGGCGGTGATGCGCACCGAATAGCCCGGCATCCGCGCGGTGATGGTCTCGATGATCTTGACGTAAAGCCCGGCCGGTTTGCCCTGGTCGAGATAGGCATAGGGAAAGTGATTGTCGTCGGTCACCAGCGACAGGGGAATGGTCTCCGCCGCACCGGATGAGACGGCGAACGACGCGATCACTGCGCAGATCAGGAATAATCGAGTCACCGCTTCCCCCCTCGCGGTGAGTCTCCGATCAAATCTTGCTTCCGTCCAGCGTTTCTTGCGGCGTTCCTTCGGCGGCGAAGCGGGCCGCCACCTCATGCAGCTTGACCGCGTCGATGCACAATTCGCGGCAGCGGATGCGCAGCGCCTTCTCGGCATCGACATGGGATTCGTCATGGTCGTCGAGATCGGGCAGGTCGTCGGAATCATGGCTGAGATCGAGCTGGTCCAGCACCGCGACGCGGGTCTTGTCGAGCAGATGTTCGGCGAACAGCCGGTTGATGTCGTCCTTGCGGTTCTTCAGCAGCACCCGGATGCCGACGATCTGCGCCGCCAGGCTGTAGGCGGCTGCCAGCAGGACACCGAGGTCGCCGGGCATCGCCGTGCGCGCATGTTCCGGTTCGCCCGCCACGCGGGTGGCGGATTCGGTGATGGCGGCCAGGCTCTCCAGCATGGCCTTGCGCTTCAGGCGGTAGGATTGCTCGCTGATCTCGATGCGCAGCGCGTCGCCCATATAGGCGGTGAAGCTCTTCATCAGCGTCCCGACCAGCTTGGGCGCCTCCTGATATTCCCAGCGCGGCAGCAGGCGGGCGAACAAGAAGGCGATGGTGGCGCCGACCGCCGTGTCGATCAGCCGGCTGCCGATCGGCGACGCGGTGCCGGGGTCGAGGAAGTGCAGCGCCAGCAGCGCGTATACGCAGCCGGCCACCGAGGTCACCAGATAATTGAGGCGCACATAGGCCTGTCCCACCGCGATCGCCACCGGAATTACCAGAAGCTGCAGCTCGGGCACGCCGGTGCGCAGCAATCCGGCCGCCAGGACGCAGCCGATCAGATTGCCGATGACACGGTCGTTGCGGCGCTGGCGGGTGACGGCGTATTGCGCGCGCAGGATCACCGCGATGGTCAGCAAGATCCAATGGCCGTGGCTGAGGCCCGGCACCAGATTGATCAGCAGATAGCCGGCGCCCATCGCCGCGCCCAGCCGCACCGCATGCCGGGCCACCGGCGAGTGCATGGTGAGGTGCCGCGTCAATTGCCGGGGCGACAGCGACAGAGGCTGCACGAAGGCCGCCAGATCGATGCCTTCCAGCAGGGCCTCGGCACCCTTGTCGGTTTGCATCACCTTGGGCAGGCGCGACAGATGGTCGGTGACCCAGGTGAATTTGGTCCGCGTCGCCCGTGCCGCGCGCAAGGCGCGGGGATCAATGGTGGGGTCCTGGGTCAGCCGCGCCACTTCGGCGCTGATCAGGTCGATCGAGTCCGAACGGTCACGCAGATGCAGTTCCCGCCGATACCGCAGCAGGCGGTCCGACAATTTCTCCATGTCGTTGGCCAGCTCGGTGACCAGATTGGCCACCAGGACCGGCAGCAGCGGGCCGGTCTCGCCGCGGCGCAGCGGGGCGAGATCGGCATGGGCCGACACCACCGTGTCCAGCGCGTCGACCTGCAGCACGATCGCCGCCGCCAGCCGCTTCATCGAGGCGTCGCGGCGGCCGAGGAACACCTGCTGGCGGGCCGCCTGCAGATTGTCGGCCAGGGCCGCCTGCTGCTCGACCACGTCGCGGTAGACCTGAGCCAGGTCCGAGCGCTCGTCATAGAACTTGGCGATGGCGCGCAGATAGAGGCTGAATTCGCGCAGGCATTCGGCGACGGCGATGCGGCGGTTGCTGCTCTCGGTGGCATGGGTGATCAGCAGCGCGATCAGCATGTAGAGGAGGCCGCCGGCGGCGAACAGGGTCTGATGGTACAATGCCTCGGACAGATTGTTCATCGGCGTGCCCAGGGTGAACACCACCGACAGCATGGTCAGTACGCTGGCCGCCAGGGCCCAGCGGCCATAGCCGACCAGCAGGCCGGCGGCGGCGCTGATCAGCACCACCAGCACGCCCTGCAGCACCACATGCCCGACCGCCAGCGAGATGGCCAGCGAGGACAGACAGGCCAGAACCAGGCAGAACGGGAGGATCTTCAGCTTGCTGGACAGCGGGCTGGGAAGGTCTCCCAGAGACACGCAGATGGCGCCGGAGCCGGCCACCATGCCTTCCTCGAAGCCGTAGAAATGGCCGAGGACGAGCCCGACCAGTCCGACCCCGGCGCCGACGGCGATGCCGTTGGGGATGTGCTGACCGAAACCGAGACGTATGAGCGAAGGGGATGCCAAGAGGACCGTACCGTCCGAAAAGATGCCTTGGCTATTGAGATTAAAGCAAAAAGAACGGTGCCGTCAGCGCCGTTCTTGCATTTGCCCTATTCGTTTCCGTCTTTGCCGGGCGTGGCGATCACCTGGTTGAACACCTCGCACATCTCTTCGAAGCCGGGCGGCGGCAGGCCGGGCAGTTTCGACAGGCGGTCGGCGAAGACCTTGGCCATCCACTGGGTGGCGCCGGTGTCCGAGAAGACGTTGCGGTAATCGATGCGGCCGAGATTCTTGTAGGCGACGAACAGGAAGGTGACGAACCGGCGCACATCCTCGCCCAGGATCGGGATCAGCAGGTTGATGGCCATCTTCGATGTGGCCGAGATCTCGGCGATGATCTTGCGGGCTTCGGTGGCGTCGGCCTGGGCGAACAGGCGGCTCAGGCTCATCTGTTCCCACAGCTTCCACAGCAATTCGGGATCGATGGCGTCGGTGCTCGGGCGGATCAGCTGCTGCGCGGTGCCCAGGAAGAGCGGGCGGCGGCGCTGCGACAGGGCGATGCGGTTCTCGTCGCCGGCCAGGGCGCGCAGCTCGGCGGGTTCGCGGATGTCGAGCAAGGTGGCGCCCAGATCGGCGATGGTGTCGGGCGAGAACTGGACATAATGCGGAATCAGCCGCGCCTGCCAGTCGAACACCAGATAGTCGCGCATGGCCTGATAGAGACTGTCGCCCTTGCCGCTGATCCGGCGGCGGCGCGGCGGCGCCGGATGGACCAGGCCGACCGACTCCAGCACGCGCAGGATCGGATTGGGCTGATGGGTGGGCTTGACCAGGACGGTGCGCGGACCGCCCAGCTTGCGGCGGAAGTGGCGGCGCGCGGCGGCACGCAGCACCAGGGTCTTGATGTGGCCCAGGGTCTCGCCGCAACGCAGGCGCTGTTCGTCGCGCGCTTCGACCGCGTGGCCCTGTTCGTCTACGATGGCGGCGGCGAACAATTGCGGCTGGCGGCGCAGCAGCGTGAAGGCGTCGTGAAGAATCTCGGGTTCGTTCATCACCGCTTCGTACGCGGTGTTGCGGTCCATGCCCGCCAGACGGTCGAACCAGCCGCGCAGAATATCGATGACGTCGGTCTTCAGCGCGCCTTCAATCTGCGCCAACGGATCGAACGCCGGTACTTGCGATGCTGCCGACAAAGGACACCCCCTAAAAGCTCATACCACATAACCCCTAAGGGGCGGCCCCGACTGTGACGGGGGTCACAAAATGGCCACAATCGCCGCATTATCGCGATGTAACACTGTTCGTGCGGCGAAAATACTCGAGGCAATATTTCGTGCCGTCAATATTTAAGGGTGAATAATGGTCGGGTAACAAAATCTATTTAGATAAAATGCGATGTAATTCATCGGGCGGGGATGGGCGGAAAAATTTCCGCCTTGCTGTTGCCAAGCCGCGCGCCAGATGCCAGCTTGTCGCGCAAATGCTCCCCAATGGACCAACACCTACACCGGATATATGATTATGCAGCATCTTGAGCCCTCCCTGGTGTGGCGTCATTTCGCCACTCTGTGCAGCATTCCCCGTCCCTCGAAGCAGGAGGGCGCCCTGCGCCAGACGCTGGCCGACTGGGCGGTCGAACGCGGCCTTGAGACGCTGGTCGACCAGGCCGGCAATCTGCTGATCAGGAAGCCCGGCTCGCCCGGCAAGGAAAATCACCCGGCGCTGGCCATGCAGGCCCATCTCGACATGGTGTGCCAGGCCAATGCCGGTACCCAGCACGATTTCACCAAGGACCCGATCACCGCGGTCATCAAGGATGGCTGGCTGATCGCCGAGAACACCACCCTGGGCGCCGACAACGGCATCGGCGTCGCGCTGGCTTTGGCGGCGCTCGAGGATGAGACCCCAGCCATCCGCCGCTCGAAGTGCTGCTGACCGTCGATGAGGAAGCCGGCATGAGCGGCGCGAACGGGCTCGCTTCGGGCGTGCTCAAGGCGACGCGCATGCTGAATATCGACACCGAGGAGTGGGGCGAGTTCTATCTCGGCTGCGCCGGCGGCTGCGACGTCAATGTCTCGCGCGAATGCCAGCAGGAAGCCGCGCCGGCCGGCTGGGTGTTCCGCCGCATTACCGTCAACGGCCTGCGCGGCGGCCATTCCGGCATCGACATCCATCGCGGCCGCGGCAACGCCAACAAGCTGGTGGTCCGCCTGCTGCGCTCCCTGGCCCAAGAAGGCCTGATCCATCTGAAGAGCTTCGCCGGCGGCACCGCGCGCAACGCCCTGCCGCGCGAAGCCTGGGCCGAGATCGCCATCGACCCGGCCCAAGAAGCCGGCATCGCCAAGCGCCTGGCCGATTTCCAGGCGCTGATCACCGACGAGCTGTCGGACCAGGAAAAGGGCCCGATCGCCGTCACCCTGTCGCCGGCCGAGGCGGGCAGCGTGATTTCCCATGCCGACCAGACTCTGCTGCTGTTCGCGCTGAACGCCGCGCCGCATGGCGCCAAGCGCATGAGCAGCGCCGCGCCGGGCGTGGTCGAAACCTCGAACAATGTCGGCGTGATGGGCCTCTCCGACGGGCTGTTTACCGCCAATCTGATGGTGCGCAGCCTGCGCGATTCCGGCACCACCATGCTGGCCGACGAGATCGAAAGCCTGTTCCTGCTGGCCCATTGCAAGGTCGAGCGCAGCGGCGGCTATCCGGGCTGGACGCCCAATCCGTCCTCGAAGCTGCTGGCCCTGTGCCAGGAGGTCTATGCCAAGCAGTTCGGCGGCAAAGCGGCGATCCAGATCATCCATGCCGGTTTGGAATGCGGCATCATCGGCGCCAAATATCCCGGCATGGACATCATCTCGTTCGGCCCGACCATCCGCGGCGCTCACGCGCCGGGCGAGCATGTCGAGATCGAGACCGTCGGCCATTGCTGGACGCTGGTCAAAGCGATCATCGAGGCTCTTTAAGCCGCTGTTCGATGGTGGCGCTCCAACGCGCCACCATCTGCAGCAAGGTGGGGCGGTCGACCGGCTTGATCAGGTAATCGTTCATGCCCGCTTCACGGCATCTCGCCGCGTCTTCCGGCGTGGCGTTGGCGGTCAGGCCGACGATCGGAATGTCGCGCTCGGGGCCGGACAGGCGGCGGATCGCCTCGGTGGCGGAAACGCCGTCCATCACCGGCATCCGCATATCCATCAGCACCAGATCGAAGGAACGTTCCTGCACGGCGGCGAGGGCGGCGGCGCCGTCTTCCACCAGGGTGACATGGTGGCCGGCGCGGCTGAGCAGCCGTTCGATGATCACCTGGTTCACCTGGACATCCTCAGCCACCAGGATGCGCGCGCCGGGTGCGGCGTCGGGCGCGGTTTCGGCGGTGGCCGCGGCGGCGGGACCTTCCGGTTCCGTCAAGGGCAGGGTGAACCAGAAGCGGCTGCCGCGGCCGACCTCGCTGTCGAAGCCGATCTCGCCGCCCATCGCCTCGATCAGCCGCTTGCAGATCGCCAGGCCCAGGCCGGTGCCGCCGAACGAGGTGGTCTCGTGGACTTGCGAGAAGTCGCGGAACAGCAAGTGCTGCCGATCGACCGCGATACCGATGCCGGTATCGCTGACGACAAAGCGGATCAGCGCTCCCTCGGTTCGGGCCAGCCGCTCGGCAGAGACCGAGACACGGCCCTTGCGGGTGAATTTGACGGCGTTGCCGAGCAGATTGAGTAGGATCTGGCGCAGGCGGGTCGGGTCGCCCATCATCCAGGCCGGCAAGGCGGGGTCGAGCGTCGTGGTCAGGGGCAGTCCCTTTTCCTCGGCCTGGCCGCGCAGCAGCGCGACGGTGCCTTCGACCGCCTTGGCCAGCTCGACCGGCGCCGAATCCAGCGTGATGCTGGCCGTCTCCAGCTTCGAGAAATCGAGAATGTCGTTGATGATGGCCAGCAGCAATCCCTCGGCGTCGCGCAGCATGGTCAGATAGGGCAGCTGCTCCGGCGTCGGCGCCATGTCGAGCAGCACTTCGGTGCAACCGATGATGCCGTTCATCGGGGTGCGGATTTCATGACTCATATTGGCCAGGAAGGCCGATTTGGCGCGGTTGGCTTCGCGCTCGGCCAAACGGGATTCCTCCAGCGCCGCATTGCGCAGGGTCAGCTCCAGCGACATGCGCTCGAAGGTCAGCCAGCAGACCCCCAGCGCCATCGAGATATAGATCGCCAGGGTCAGGATCAGCCCGACCACCACAGCAGCGGGCGGATGCATGTAATCGGCGATCGGCGGCTGGTTCACCGTCACGGCGGAGCGGATCAGGAACAGCGCGAAGGCGACGCCCAGGCATCCCAGCAACAGGCGGATGGAGCGGAAGCGGCGCAGAGCGGCGTTGCTGTAGAGGTCCAGAAAAGCGATGCCGCAGACGGCGACGACCACCAGCGAGCCGGTCAGGATGCGCGCCTTGGCGTCGAGATGGACGAAGGTGAACAGATAGAGCAGGGCGGTCAGGACGGTAAGCGCGGTTATCTCGACGGCCGGCAGCGGCTTCTTGCCGGCGATGTGGCGGCATCCGCGCCAGATGGCGAGCAGGCCGAGCGAGATGCTGGTGTTGCCCGCGAACAGGGCGACCGGCTCCGACAGCAGGTCGCGCGCCGGGCCGAAGAGAAATCCGGCGGCCAGCAGGCTGAGCGCCACGGAAAAGGAAAGCAGCTCGCGCCGGCTGCGGTCGGACGACCAGAGCACCAGCAACGTGGCAGTAAAACCGATGAGAACTGTCGCCGACGAAAAATAAACGGTTCTCAGATCAAGCAGCATGTAGTCCTCGAAGATCGAGGATTACAGCTTATCACTGGAATCTAGCGCGCGCACCACTTGGTCACCGCCTTGGCGAAGGCGAGGGCGTCGCGGCGTCTACGGTCCGCCGACCACAGCACGAACAGAGTCGCGGCAAAGCCCAGCAGGATGGTGAAGGTGGCGAAGCAGACCGTTCTCAGATCGAGATGCATCGCCCTTCCTTCTGGACGTCAGTGTCCGCCGAGATAGGCTTCGAGCACCATCGGATCGGCGGCGACGGTCGCGGCCGGTCCCGACAGCTTGACCTTGCCGCTTTCCAGCACATAGGCATGGTCGGCGATTTCGAGCGCCATCTGCGCGTTCTGCTCGACCACCAGGATGGTCTTGCCGTCGGCCTTGAGGCGGGCAATCAGGGCGAAGATCTCCTCGACCACCAGCGGCGCCAGGCCCAGGCTCGGTTCGTCGAGCAGCAGCAGGCGCGGTTCGGCCATCAGCGCGCGGCCGATGGCGAGCATCTGCTGTTCGCCGCCCGACAGCGATCCGGCCAATTGCGGCAGGCGCTGGCGCAGGCGCGGGAACAGGTCGAGCACATGTTCGAGGCGCTGCTTCATTACGGCGCGGTCGGACACCATATAGCCGCCCATCTTGAGATTGTCGGCGATGGTCATCTCGGCGAAGACCTGGCGGCCTTCCGGCACATGGATCAGGCCGGCGCGGGCGATGCGGTGCGGCTTCTGCCCGCCGATATCCTGGCCGGCGAAGCGGATATGCCCGCCACGCGGCGCCAGCAGGCCGGAAAGACCGCGCAAGGTGGTGGTCTTGCCGGCGCCGTTCGCGCCGATCAGGCAGACCACCTGGCCTTCCTTGACCGACAGCGAGATCTCCTTGACCGCGGCGATCTTGCCATAGCCGAGCGAGAGGTTCGAGACATCGAGCAAAGCTTCGCTCACAACCCGCCCTCCGCCGCCAGCTTGGCCGCGATCTTGGCGCCGAGATAGGCCTCGATCACCTTGGGGTCACGGCGGATATCCTCGGGCTTTCCATCGGCGATGACGCGGCCGAAATTCAGCACGGTCAGCCGGTCGGAAATCCCCATCACGAAGCCCATGTCATGTTCCACCAGCAGAATGGTGAGACCGCCGCCGCGCAGCTCCTTGAGCAGGGTCAGCAGGCCGGCTGTCTCGGTCGGGTTCATGCCGGCGGCCGGCTCGTCGAGCAGGAGAAGCTTGGGCTTGGCCGCCAGGGCGCGGGCGATTTCCAGGCGGCGCTGGTCGCCATAGGCCAGATCGGCGGCGCGCGACTGCGCCAGATGGCCGATGCCGACCTTGTCGAGCAGGCGCTGCGCCTCGGTCAGCGCCTCATGCTCTTCGCGGCGAGCGCCGGGAAGGCGGAACAGAACTTCCCAGACGCTGGCCTTGAGATGCGGCGTCATGCCGGTCATCACGTTCTCAACCACCGACATGTCGTGGAAGATCCGGATGTTCTAGAAGGTGCGGCTGATGCCGATGGCGGCGCGGCGGAAGGCCGGCATGGTGGTGATGGTCTGGCCGCCGAAGGTCAGCGCGCCGGAATTGGCGTGGATCAGCCCGGAAATCATGTTGAACAGGGTGGTCTTGCCGGCGCCGTTGGGCCCGATCACCGAATGGACGTGACCCTCTTCGACGGTGAAGCTGACACCATCGACCGCAGCCAAGGCGCCGAATTTCTTGCCGATGCCCTCGGCCTGGAGAAGCACGCCCATTATCCGACCCTCTTGGCGCGGAAGCCTAAGAGCCCCTTGGGCAGGAAGATCATCACCAGCACGATGATCAGGCCGTTGAACACGCCGCGCAGGCCGTGCAGCTCGCGCAGCAGCTCGGGCAGGGCGGTCAGCAGGAAGGCGCCGACGACAGGGCCGAACGGCGTGGTGACCCCGCCCAGAACCGCATAGGACAGGATCGCCACCGCATTCTCGAAGCCGAATTCGGCCGGCGAGATGAAGGAGGAAAAGTGGGCGTTCAGCGCGCCGGCCAGACCGGCCAGCGCCGCCGACAGGATCAGCCCGACCATCTTGTAGGCGGTCACGTTGACGCCCATCACCCGGGCGGCATCCTCATCCTCGCGGATCGCCTCGCAGGCGCGGCCGATGCGCGAGCGCATGATCAGGATGAAGGCGATCAGGATGACGATCAGCAGGCCATAGATGGTCCAGCCGTCGACCTTCTGCGGAATGCCGGAAAAGCCCAGCGCGCCGCCGAGATAATCGGTGTTGAGATAGACGACGCGCAGCACCTCGCCCAGGCCGATGGTGGCGATGGCGAGATAGACGCCCGACAGGCGCAGAGTCGGAATGCCGACGATGGCGGCGACCAGGGCCGGGGCGATCATCGAAGCCAGCAGCGTGATCGGGAAGGGCAGGCCCAGCTTGACGGTGAAGACCGCGCCGACATAGGCGCCGATGCCCATGAAGGCGGCCTGGCCGAGCGACAATTGGCCCAGCGCCACCACGGCATACATCGACAGACCCAGGATGGCGTTGACGCCCAGGCCGTAGAACAGGTCCTGATAGGACCATAGCAGATCGTGCAGAGCCGCCAGCATGGCTTATGCCCTCTTCGCCGACGCTTTGCCGAACAGGCCGGACGGCCGTATCCACAAGGTCAGCACCAGGATGGAGAAGGTCACCGCTTCCTTGAGGTCGGAAGACAGGTAGCCGGCGGTGAACACTTCGGCGAAACCGAGCGCCAGGCCGGCGATCAGCGCGCCGCGGATGTCGCCCAAACCGCCGACGATGATGACCACGAAGCCGCGCAGCATCATGGATTCGCCCATATAGGGATGCACGGCGTTGAAATTGAGGCCGATCAGGATGCCGGCGGCGCCCGCCAGCGTGCCGGCGACGAACGAGACCAGCGCCATGGCGCGGCCGACATTGACGCCCATCAAAGCGGCCACGTCTGTGTTTTCGGCGATGGCGCGCAGGGCGGCGCCCTGCTTGGTCTTTTCGATGAACAGGAACAGCGCGCCGACCATCACCAGCGCCACCAGCACGATGACGATCTGCAGCGGCGTGATGGTCACACCGGCCAGATTGAAGGAATGCTGGTCGAGCAGGGCGGCCGGGAAGCGGCGGATTTCCGTGCCGAAGGCCAGGTTCATGAGATTCGTGAACAGCAGCACGCCGCCCAGAGTGACGATCAATGCCGCCAATTCCGGCGCTTTGGTGACGCGCAGAGGGGTCAGCAGCACGCCGTCGAGCAGGGCGGCGACAAGGCCGGCTCCCGCCGCGCCGATCGGGGCCGCGATCCACAGCGGGATATGCAGCAAAGTGGCGGCTAACAAGGCGATAAAGGCGCCCGAGGCGAAATAGAAGCCATAGAGCAGATTGACCACCCGCACCACGCCGAACACCAGCGTGAAGCCCAGCGCGAACAGGGCATAGACCGAGCCCAGCACCAGCGCATTGACCAGCTGCTGGCCGAGCAGGGCG
>JAJPHO010000168.1 GCA_021325215.1 Alphaproteobacteria bacterium | reverse complement strand
GGCTCGTCGGTGGCCTCGGACAGGGCCGTGTAGAAGGAACTGGTGCCGGTCTCGACGATGCAGCGCGCCACCAGCTCGCCGACGCGCGAACCGCGCACCGATTCGGTCACTTCGGTCGGAAACTGATAGCCCTCGGTGAATTTCTGGAAGGCGGCGGGGAAATCGAAGGTAGGGTCGGCCAGGCGGGCATATTGCCCCAGCATCCGGCCATGCTGTTCTTCTTCCAGCTGCCATTCGGCCAGGATCTCGGCGAATTCGGAATCGTCCTGGAAGATATTGTGCAGATAGCGGGTGTATTGAGCGGCGTTGTACTCGGTCAGGCTGGCTGCCTTGATCAGCTTCAACAGGTCCTGATCGAGTTTCGTGCGGTCAAAAGCATCCCAAGCAATGTCTTCGGCCGTCCAACGCGGCATGGTCTGCCCTTTCTGATCTTCTTATTCCCACAAGGTCCGGCGAAATAATAATCGTCACCGAACCCGGAGGGTGCAAGGAGATTTTAGGAAAGCTCTAATCGATCGCGGTATGCATCGCCTGCGCGACGGCAAGGCGGCGGGCTGCTTCACGCTTGGCGTGATCGGTGGTGGCGGCGGCGACATCGGCCTCGGCGGCGCGGATACGGGCGATCACGAACTCGCCGGTCAGCTCGGCCAGCGGAATCGCTTCCTCGGCCAGGACGGTGATGCGGGTCTCGTTGACCTCGGCGAAGCCGCCGGCCACGAAGATGCGCTTTTCGACCTTGCCGTTCTCATAGATGTCGATAACACCGGGGCGGACCCCGGTGATCATCGGCGAATGACGCGGCAGAGCGCCGAAGTCGCCCTCGGTGCCGGGAACCACGACCATCTCGGCAGGTTGCGAGATCAGCAGCTTTTCCGGGGAAACCAGTTCGAATTCGGTCGTCTCAGCCATTTTTGTCTTCCTATATGTCCCTCAGGCGCCGGGCGGTTTTCACCCCGGTTATCAGGCGGCTTCCGCCGCCATCTTCTTGGCCTTCTCGATGGCTTCCTCGATGGCGCCGACCATGTAGAAAGCCGATTCCGGCAGGTGGTCATAGTCACCGGCGACGATGCCGGCGAAGCCCTTGATGGTGTCTTCCAGGGCAACCAGCTTGCCCGGGCTGCCGGTGAACACTTCGGCCACATGGAACGGCTGCGACAGGAAGCGCTGGATCTTGCGGGCGCGGGCCACGACCAGCTTGTCTTCTTCCGACAGCTCATCCATGCCGAGGATGGCGATGATGTCCTGCAGCGACTTGTAGGTCTGCAGGATGCGCTGCACGTCGCGGGCGACCTTGTAGTGGGTCTCGCCGACCACCTTGGGATCGAGAACGCGCGAGGTGCTGTCCAGCGGATCGACGGCCGGATAGATGCCCAGCTCGGCGATCGAACGGTTCAGGGTGGTGGTGGCGTCCAGATGGGCGAACGACGCGGCCGGGGCCGGATCGGTCAGATCGTCGGCGGGCACGTAAATGGCCTGCACCGAGGTGATCGAACCCTTCTTGGTCGAGGTGATGCGTTCCTGCAGGTTGCCCATCTCGCCGGCCAGGGTCGGCTGATAGCCCACCGCGGAGGGGATGCGGCCCAGCAGCGCCGACACTTCGGAACCGGCCTGGGTGAAGCGGAAGATGTTGTCGACGAAGAACAGCACGTCCTGGCCTTCCTCATCGCGGAAATATTCCGCCTGGGTCAGGCCGGACAGGGCGACGCGGGCGCGGGCGCCCGGCGGCTCGTTCATCTGGCCATAAACCAGGGTAACCTTGGAGCCCGGGCCGTCGGTCTTGATGACGCCCGATTCGATCATCTCGTGATAGAGATCGTTACCCTCGCGGGTGCGCTCGCCGACGCCGGCGAACACCGAGTAACCGCCATGGGCCTTCGCGACGTTGTTGATCAGTTCCATGATCAGCACGGTCTTGCCCACGCCGGCGCCGCCGAACAGGCCGATCTTGCCGCCCTTGGCGTAGGGGGCGATCAGATCGATGACCTTGATGCCGGTCACGAGAATTTCGGTGTCGGTCGACTGGTCGACGAATTCCGGAGCCGGCTGATGGATCGACTGGACCTTCTTGGTGCCCAGCGGACCGCGCTCGTCGATCGGCTCGCCGATCACGTTGAGGATGCGGCCCAGGGTCTCGGGACCGACGGGGACGGAGATCGGAGCACCGGTGTCGACCACGTCCTGGCCGCGGGTCAGACCCTCGGTGGCGTCCATGGCGATGGTGCGGACGCTGTTCTCGCCCAGATGCTGCGCCACTTCGAGGACCAGGGTCTTGCCCTGATTCTCGGTGGTCAGCGCCGACAGGATCGCAGGCAGGTTCTTGTCGAACCGCACGTCCACAACCGCGCCCAGAACCTGGGTGATGGTGCCGATATTCTTCGTCGTCATGTTAAGCAAGCTCCTGCTTGACCGTCACAGCGCTTCCGCGCCGGAGATAATTTCGATGAGTTCCTTGGTGATCTGCGCCTGACGCGACCGGTTATACTTGACGGTCAGCTTGTTCAGCATGTCGCCGGCATTGCGGGTCGCATTGTCCATCGCGGTCATGCGCGCGCCCTGCTCGGAGGCGTTGCTCTCCAGCAGCGCGCGGAACAGCTGGACCGACAGATTGCGCGGCAGCAGATCGGCGAGGATGGCTTCTTCCGAGGGTTCGAACTCGTAGATCGCGCCCGAAGCGTCCTTCTGCTCCTCGGCCGCCGGAACCGACAGCGGGATCAGGGTCTGGCGGGTCACGACCTGCGAGATCACCGACTGGAAGCGGTTATAGATCACCGTGCAGACGTCGAAGGCGCCTTCTTCGAACATCGCCAGCACCTTGTCGGCGATCTGGTCGGTTTCGGCGAAGGTCACGCCCTTCTTGCCGATGCCTTCCCAGCCGTCGGCGATCAGCGAGCCGAAGTCGCGGCGCAGCGCGTCGCGGCCCTTGCGGCCGACGGTCAGGATCTTGACCGTCTTGCCCTCGGCGATCAGCGCCTGGGCCGTCTGGCGGGTGGCGCGGGCGATCGACGAATTGAAGCCGCCGCACAGGCCGCGGTCGCCGGTGACGGCGATCAGCAGATGCGTCTGGTCCTTCCCGGTCCCCACCATCAGGCGCGGCGCGCCCGACTGGCCGGCCATGCCGGCCGCCAGGGCGCTCAGCATCCGCTCCATACGGGCGGCGTAGGGGCGTCCCTGCTCGGCGGCAGTCTGGGCGCGGCGCAGCTTGGAGGCCGCGACCATCTTCATGGCCGAGGTGATCTTCCGGGTCGATTTGACCGAGTTGATCCTGAGCCGTAGGTCCTTGAGGCTGGGCATCGGGAGTGCGCCTCTTCCTTACGCGAAGGTCTTGAGGAACGACTCGATGGCGGCCTTCAGCTTCTCTTCCGTCTCCGGCTTCAAAGCCTTGTCGCTGGCGATCGTCTTCAGGATGTCCGGATAGGCCGTCTTGAGGTTCGACAGCAGGCCGGCTTCGAAGCGGCCGATGTCGGCCACCGCCAGCTTGTCGAGATAGCCCTTCACGCCGGTATAGATCGAGACGACTTCCTCTTCGGTCGACAGCGGCGAGAATTGCGGCTGCTTCAGAAGCTCGGTCAGACGCGCGCCGCGGTTCAGCAGGCGCTGGGTGGCCGGGTCGAGGTCGGACGCGAACTGCGCGAAGGCGGCCATTTCACGATACTGGGCCAGTTCCAGCTTGATCGAGCCGGCAACCTGCTTCATCGCCTTGACCTGGGCGGCCGAGCCGACGCGCGACACCGACAGGCCGACGTTCACGGCGGGGCGGATGCCCTTATAGAACAGCTCGGTCTCGAGGAAGATCTGGCCGTCGGTGATCGAAATCACGTTGGTCGGAATGTAAGCGGACACGTCGTTGGCCTGGGTCTCGATGACCGGCAGGGCGGTCAGCGAACCGTTGCCGGCGGCGTCGCCCAGCTTGCAGGCGCGCTCGAGCAGGCGGCTGTGCAGATAGAACACGTCGCCCGGATAGGCTTCGCGGCCCGGCGGACGGCGCAGCAGCAGCGACATCTGGCGATAGGCGACCGCCTGCTTGGACAGATCGTCATACATGATCAAAGCATGCATGCCGTTGTCGCGGAAATATTCGCCCATGGCGCAGCCGGCATAGGGGGCCAGGAACTGCAGCGGGGCCGGATCGGACGCGGTGGCGGCGACGACGATCGAGTATTCCATCGCGCCGTTGTCGGTCAGGGTCTTGACCAGCTGGGCCACGGTGGAGCGCTTCTGGCCGATCGCGACATAGATGCAATAGAGCTTCTGGCTCTCGTCCGAACCCTGATTGGCCTTCTTCTGATTGATGATGGTGTCGATCAGGATGGCGGTCTTGCCGGTCTGACGGTCACCGATCACCAGCTCGCGCTGGCCGCGGCCGACGGGGATCAGGGCGTCGATGGCCTTGATGCCGGTCGACATCGGCTCGTGCACAGACTTGCGCGGGATGATGCCGGGCGCCTTGACGTCGACGCGCGACATCTTGTCGAACTTGATCGGGCCCTTGCCGTCGATCGGGTTGCCCAGCGCGTCGACGACGCGGCCCAGCAGACCCTTGCCGACCGGAACTTCCACGATGGCGCCGGTACGCTTGACGGTGTCGCCTTCCTTGATCGAACGGTCGTCGCCGAAGATCACGACACCGACATTGTCGGTCTCGAGGTTCAGCGCCATGCCGCGGACGCCGCCGGCGAATTCCACCATCTCACCGGCCTGGACCTTGTCCAGACCATGGATGCGGGCGATGCCGTCGCCGACCGACAGAACCTGACCGACTTCGGCCACCTCCGCTTCGGTGCCGAAATTAGCGATCTGTTCCTTCAGGATAGCGGAGATCTCCGCGGCGCGGATATCCATCACCGGACCCCTTTCAATGCGAGCGTCAGTTGTTGCAATTTGGTTTT
>JAJPHO010000053.1 GCA_021325215.1 Alphaproteobacteria bacterium | reverse complement strand
ATCAGCGTGCCGATTTCCGCCGAGGACAGCATCTTGTCGAAGCGGGCGCGTTCCACGTTCAGGATCTTGCCGCGCAGCGGCAGGATGGCCTGGTTGGCGCGGTTGCGGCCCTGCTTGGCGGAACCGCCGGCCGAGTCACCCTCGACGATGAACAGTTCGGACAGGGCCGGATCGCGTTCCTGGCAGTCGGCCAGCTTGCCGGGCAGGGTGGCGATGTCGAGCGCACCCTTGCGCCGGGTCAGTTCGCGCGCCTTGCGGGCGGCTTCGCGGGCGGCCGCGGCTTCGACCACCTTCATGATGATCTTGCGGGCCTCGTTGGGATGCTCTTCCAGCCACTGGGCCAGCTTCTCGGCGACCACGGTTTCCACCACCGGGCGCACCTCGGAGGAGACCAGCTTGTCCTTGGTCTGCGACGAGAATTTGGGGTCCGGCACCTTGACCGACAGCACGCAGGTCATGCCTTCGCGCATATCATCGCCCGACAGCGCCACCTTCTCTTTCTTGGCGATGCCGGAATCATTGGCGTAGTTGTTGATGGTGCGGGTCAGCGCGGCGCGCAGGCCGGCCAGATGGGTGCCGCCGTCACGCTGCGGGATGTTGTTGGTGAAGCACAGGCACGTCTCGTGATAGGCGTCGGTCCATTCCATCGCCATTTCGACGGTGATGCCGTCCTTTTCGCCGGTTACCACGATCGGCGGATTGTGCAGCGGGGTCTTCGAGCGGTCGAGATAGGTGACGAACGCCTCGATGCCGCCCTGATATTGCAGATCGACCTTGTGCTCATCGGCGTGGCGGCTGTCGATCAGCTGCAGATAGACGCCGGAATTGAGGAAGGCCAGTTCGCGCAGGCGGTGTTCCAGCGTCGCGAAGTCGAAATCGGTCTTGGTAAAGGTGGCGGGCGACGCCAGGAAGGTGACTTCGGTGCCGGTGCGCGGACCCTTCTCGGTCGGCGGCGCTTTACCGGTCACCTTCAGGGGGGCCTCGGCCTCGCCATGGCGGAAGCGCATGTAATGCTCGTCGCCATTGCGCCAGATGCGCAGATCCAGCCATTCCGACAGCGCGTTCACCACCGAGACGCCGACGCCGTGCAGGCCGCCCGACACCTTGTAGGAATTCTGGTCGAACTTACCGCCGGCATGCAGCTGGGTCATGATGACCTCGGCCGCCGAGACGCCTTCTTCCTTGTGGATGTCGGTCGGAATGCCGCGGCCATTGTCGCGCACGCTGACCGAACCGTCGCCATTCAGCTGCACTTCGATCTTGTCGCACCAGCCGGCCAGGCTTTCGTCGATGGCGTTGTCGACCACCTCATAGACCATGTGATGCAGGCCCGAACCGTCGTCGGTGTCGCCGATATACATGCCGGGGCGCTTGCGCACGGCATCCAGGCCGCGCAGCACCTTGATGCTGTCCGCGCCATATTCCTCGGCGCCATCCGCGGCGTTGGGGGCTGCTTGATCGCTCATGTATCGAACTTCCTTACTGCAAAAGCGGCGTTACCTGTGCGTTTGTCACGCCGAAAAATTGACCGCGCCCGCCGAGATCGGCGAACAGGGATAAATCGGTACCCGTCATCCAACTTTGCAGGCCGAGCGCGTCCAGCTCGTCCCACAAGGCGGCGCGGCGCTGCTCGTCCAGATGCGCCGCGACTTCGTCCAGCAGCAGCACCGGCGGCTGACCGCGCAACGCGGTCTGAATGCGCGCCTGGGCCAGCAGGATCGACAGCAGCAGCGCTTTCTGCTCGCCGGTCGAACATTGTCCCGCCGGCAAATCCTTGCCGCGGTGGCGGACCAGGAAGTCGCTGCGGTGCGGCCCGGGAACCTCGTCCGATCCGCGTCCCGCCGCCAGCCGCTCGCGCAGCCAATCCTTCGCCTCGCCGCGCTCGGCCAGCGCCTCGTCCACCGAACCCGCCAAGCCCAGCAAGGCGGCGGGAAAGGGGCCGATGCCCTGGCCGCAGGCCTCGTTCAGCCTCGCGAGCACGCCTGCGCGTGCGCGCGCGATCGCTTCGCCCTGCTCGGCCAGCGTCTGCTCGAGGGCCGCGAACCAGCGCGGATCGCGCCGTCCCTCGCGCAGCAGACGCCCGCGTTCCCGCAGGGCATGCTCATATGTGCTCGACCGGCGGGCATGGCCCGGGTCCATTCCCAGCACCAGCCGGTCGAGAAAGCGCCGCCGGCCGCCCGCGCTGTCGGTGAACAGGCGATCCATCGCCGGCACCAGCCACAGCACGCTCAATACTTCGCCCAGCGCCGCCTGGGATTTCGCCGGCCGTCCCTCGACGCGCACCAGGCGCCGCTCGGAGGAGCCGTCGCGTCCAGTGCCCAGCTCGATCGTCTCGGCCCCGCGCTTGAGGCTGGCGGCGACCGCCCAGGCCGGCTGATCCGATCCGATCCTGGCCACGTCGCCCAGACGGCAACGCCGCAATCCCCGGCCCGGCGCGAGAAACGACAAGGCTTCCAGGATGTTGGTCTTGCCCGCGCCGTTCGGCCCCGTGAGCACCACGGGACGGGGATCGACCTCCAGGCGCAGCGACGGGTAGCAGCGGAATTCGCTCACCGACAGACGGACCACCGCGGAAAGGCTGTGCTCCGTCACACCCGCATCGGCATCAGGACATAGACGGCGCTGCTGTCGGTCACTTCGCGCACCACCGTCGGGCTGCCGGAATCAGCCATGGCGAAGCGGGCGGCGTCGCCCTCGATCTGCGCCAGGATTTCCAGCAGATAGCGGGAGTTGAAGCCGATCTCGATCGGGCTGGAATCGTAGGCCGCTTCCAGCTCTTCGACCGCGCTGCCATTCTCCGGCGACGAGGCGGACAGGGTGATGTTGCCCTTGTCCACCGCCAGCTTGATGGCGCGCGACTTTTCGGTGGAGATCGCCGAGACGCGGTCGACGGCGTGGCTGAGGGACTTGCAGTCCACTTCCAGCACCTTGTCGTTGTCGGCCGGGATCACCCGCTCATAGTCCGGGAAGGTGCCGTCGATCAGCTTCGAGGTCAGGGTGGCGTCGCCGAAAGCGAAGCGGATCTTGCTTTCCGACAGCGATACGGTGACGTCGGCATCGGTTTCGTCCAGCAGCTTGCGCAGCTCGACCACGGTCTTCCTGGGCACGATCACGCCGGGAATGCCGGCGGCGCCTTCGGGCAGCGGCACTTCGACGCGGGCCAGGCGGTGGCCGTCGGTGGCGACCGCGCGCAGCACCGGCACGCTGGCCGACGAGGCCGCGTGCAGATAGATGCCGTTCAGGTAATAGCGTGTCTCTTCCGACGAGATGGCGAACCGGGTGCGGTCGATCAGATTGTTCAGCTCTTCCGCCGCCAGGGTGAAGGAGTTCGGCAGATCGCCGCCCGACATCACCGGATAATCGTCGACGGGAAGCGATGCCAGCACGAATTTCGAACGGCCCGAGCGCAGGGTCAGCTGGCCGTCGCCCGTCTGCTCCAGCTCGACCTGCGACCCTTCCGGCAATTTGCGGACGATGTCGAACAGGGTGTGCGCGGAGGCGGTGGTGGCGCCGGGGCGGGCGACGTCTGCGGGAACGGCTTCAACGATGTCGAGGTCCATGTCGGTCGCATTGAAGCTGACCCGGCCGGAGGAGCCCTCGATTTTCACGTTGGAAAGAATGGGGATTGTATTTCTTCTTTCGACGACGCTTTGAACATGGTTCAACGACTTCAAGAGTGCAGCGCGTTCAATGGTCAGTTTCATGGCATTCCATTGCTGGGCTTGCGCGGTTTT
>JAJPHO010000172.1 GCA_021325215.1 Alphaproteobacteria bacterium | reverse complement strand
TGGGGCGTCGATCACGGGCTGGAGAAGTTCCAGGGCCGCTATGTCGAGGCGATGCTGGCCGCCACCACCATGGGCGTGTGCGACAAGGCCGGCGCCTGCACCCTGGCCCAATGCACCGCCCGCCATGCCGTCATCACCGGACAGCTGCGGGTCGAGTGCGGCAACAATCTGATGCTCGACACCCCGCCCAAGATGCGCAACCCGAAGCGAAAGGCCGTGTCATGACCCTTTCCGCCGGCGCGCCGGTCAGCTCGACCGAAAATCTGCTGCTCGAATATATCTACAAGCTCGAACGGCACCGCCATGGCCGCAGCGCCTGCCGCATCCGCCTGTCGCTGCTGCAGCCGATGAACCGGCGCGAGCACCATGTGCGCGCCGCTTTGTCGACCTTCGACGGGCTGATCCGCCGCCTCAAGGGCCAGGTCTTCGCCCTGTCCAATTTCGACATCGTGGTGATCTTCAAGGACGTCGCCCTCGACGAGGTGCAGGCGGCGATGATCAAGCTGCGCTTTTTGTTCGACGACGATCCGGTGCTGATGCGCGAGGGCGACGAAGGCCGCCCCTCCTTCGTCGAATGGTATGTGGTCGACAAGGATTACCAGACCCTGCTGCGCATGGCGCAAAGTCTGGTCAACGAGGATATCGAGCGGCGCACCCAGGACAAGCAGCGCTCCGATCTGGAAGCCACGACGCCGCAGCGGCAGAAGCGCCGCGATCCGCTGACCCCGGCCTTGCTGGCCAAGCTGCAGACCGCGCTGATGGGCGCCGATCTCGCCAACATGATGCGGCGCCAGGCGATCTGCGCCGTGGTCGGCCAGGCGCCGCCCCAGCCCTTGTTCTACGAGCTGTTCTTCTCGATCGGGGAATTGCAGGAAACGCTGCTGCCCAATGTCGGGCTCGATTCCAGCCCCTGGCTGTTCCAGGAACTGACCGAGACGCTGGATTACCGCGTCCTGTCGCTGCTGAACCGCCATGACGACCGCACCCTGTCGGGCGACGTGTCGATCAATCTCAATGTCCAGACGCTGCTGTCGCAGGACTTCCTGACCTTCGACGACGGCGTGAAATCGAGCCAGCGCGGCACCATCGTCATCGAGCTGCAGAAGGTCGACATCTTCGCCGATCTTAACGCTTTCCTGTTCGCCCGCGACTTCGCCCGCGAGCGCGGCTACCGCATCTGCATCGACGGGGTGACGGTCGACAGCCTGCCCTTCATCGAGCGCGGGCGGCTGGGCATCGATCTGCTGAAGCTGGCCTGGGATGCCTCGCTGGTCGAAGGCAAGCTGCCCGACGGCAGCCTGCTGGCCGATTATGTGCGCAAATGCGGCCCGTCGCGCACCATCCTGTGCCGCTGCGACGCGGTGAACGCCATCCAGGTCGGCCAGTCGGTCGGCATCACCCTGTTCCAGGGCCGCCATATCGAGAATCTGCTGTCCACCGAAACCCAGCGCCTGCGCGGCGGTCCGGCCGCGGCGCGGCGACGCTCGTGATCACCGATTTCCGGCTGGCGCTGTCCTTCCTGACGCGCTGGCCCGTCTCCCTTCCCGAGACTCTGGCCGACGGCGCGATGGCCCGCTGCATGTGGGCCTTTCCGCTGGTCGGCGGGCTGATCGGCGCGATCATCGCCGCGCTCTATCTGCTGGCGGGGCATCTGTGGCCGGCCTGGCCGTGCGCTTTCATCGCGCTCGCCGCCGGCATGATGCTGACCTTCGCCCTCCATGAGGATGGTCTAGCCGATTGCGCCGACGGCTTCGGCGGCGGACGCGACAAGGACCGCATCATCGCCATCATGCGCGACAGCCGTATCGGTGCATACGGCACCCTGGCGCTGATCGTCTCCGTACTGCTGAAGGCATCGATCATCGTCTCGTTCGTCAATCCGGCGGCGCCGCTGATCATCGCCCATATGATGTCCCGGGCCGCGTTGCCCGTCGTCATGACGCTGATGCCCCCGGCATCATCAGGCGGCCTGGCGGCCGGATTTGGGACACTGCCGCGCTGGACGGCCATCATCGCCGTCATCCTGGCTCTGGCGGTCCCGTGCTGGCTCATCCCCTATCGCGCCGCCGTCTGCGTCATCGCCGCCGTGCTGGCCGGGGGTGCCGTGGCCCTGCTCGCCCGCCGCAAGATCGGCGGATATTCCGGCGATGTGCTGGGCGCCATTCAACAATGCGTGGAACTTGCCGTTCTTCTCGCTATCCTTGCCCGCCCATGAGCACGTCGATTACCCGCTGGTGGTGGCTGCGCCACGCCCCTGTTCCCGACCCTGAAAACCGTATCTGCGGCCGGCTCGACCCGCCCTGCGACCTGTCCGACGAGGAACGCCTCTCCGCCCTGGCCCGGCGCCTGCCGCCTCAGGCGGTGGTGGTTGAGAGCGGCCTGCTGCGCTGCCATCAGACCCTGGGCGCCATCGAGGCGGCCGGGTTGAGCGTCGCGCCCGCCATCGTCGAACCCGCCTTGCAGGAACAGGATTTCGGCCATTGGCAGGGGCGCCGCTGGGCCGAGCTGGATCAATCCAAGGACCCGCTGGTGGCCGCCTTCTGGCAAGATCCGGCCTGCACCGCGCCGCCTGGCGGCGAAAGCTTCGAGACTTTGATGGTGCGGGCGCGCGACGCCATCATCGGCCTGACCCGCCAGTTCGAGGGGCGCGACATCATCGCCGTCGCCCATGCCGGCACCATCCGCGCCGCCCTGTCCCTGGCCCTCGACCTTACGCCGCAAGCCGCCTTGTCCTTCGTCATCGATCCGCTGTCGCTGACCCGGCTCGACGCGATCGGCGACGGCTGGCGCGTGGGCGGAGTCAATCTGGAGATCAATGAATGAACAAGCTCACCCTCGTGCTGGGCGGCACCCGCTCGGGCAAGAGCGCCTATGCCGAAAACCTGTTCGACGGAGAGGCGACACCGGTCTATCTCGCCACCGGTTCGGCCGGCGACGGCGAAATGGCCGAGCGTATCGCCAAACACCGCGAGCGGCGCGGCGATCATTGGCGCACGGTCGAGGAACCCATCGGCCTGGCCGCCTCGCTGCTGCGGGAAAGCAAGCCCGGCCAGCCGATCCTGGTCGATTGCCTGACCCTGTGGCTGGGCAATCTGATGGCCGGCGAGCGCAACGTGCCCCAGTCTTGCGACGCGCTGCTGCGAGTGCTGTCGGGCCTGAATGCTCCGGTGGTGCTGGTCAGCAACGAGGTCGGCTGGGGCATCGTGCCCGACAATTCCTTGGCGCGGCAGTTCCGCGATTACGCCGGCGAACTGCATCAGCGCATCGCCGCCATCGCCGATTCGGTCGTGCTGGTCGTCGCCGGACTGCCGCTTACTCTGAAATAGCCAGCTGGGCCGCCTCGTCCTGGCTCGCACAAACGCGGGTCGGCATCGATTTCAGCATCGAACTGCCCAGCTTCATCAGCTCGAAGGCATCGCTGGTATAGCGCGACACCCGCGTGTAGCAGGTCTCCTCGAGATGCCGGACCATCGCCGCATAGGCGTCGAGGATATCGCCGGCGATGTCGAAATGGTCGTAATTGACCACCATCGGCACCTTGCGGCCGATCGCCTTGACCCGCGTCTCGACCGCCGCCTGGATGCGGTCGACATCCTCGCGCCGCCGCACCATCAGCCCGGCGAAATCGAGGAACAGGATGCCGCGCCCGGCGTCAAAGCTGATCCGGCTGTCCAGATCGAGCCGCAGAATGCGGCGCACCAGCCCCATCGCGCCGGGCTGGAACAAGGCCGGGTCCATCGGCGCCGGGTTCCTGATGATCGGCTCGAACGCCATATGGGCCAGGATGTCGCGCTCGATGTCGATGCCGGGCGCCACCTCGATTAGTTCGACGCCGTCCCGGGTACGACGGAACACGCAGCGCTCGGTGACATAGAGAACCGGCTGGCCCAATTCGGCGGCATAGGCGCCGTTGAAGGTGACTTGATGCACCTTGGCGATGAATTTGCGGCTGTGGCCTTCCTTGACGATGCGCAGGCGCCCATCCTCGATGGCGATCTCCAGCCCGCCGGCGGTGAAGGTGCCGACGAACACCAGGCGCCGGGCGTTCTGGCTGATATTGATGAAGCCGCCGCAGCCGGCCAGCTTCTTGCCGAAGCGGCTGACATTGACGTTGCCCTCGGCGTCGCATTCGGCCATGCCCAGGCAGGCCATGTCGAGCCCGCCACCATCGTAGAAATCGAATTGCTGGTTCTGGGCGATGATCGCGTCGGTATTGACCGCCGCGCCGAAATCGAGGCCGCTGGCCGGCATTCCGCCGATCACGCCCGGCTCGGCGGTCAGAGTGATGTAGGAGAGGATGCGCTCCTCGCCCGCCACCGCCGAGACGCCTTCCGGCATGCCGATGCCGAGATTGACCACGCCGAAGGGCGGCAGCTCGCACGCCGCTCGCCGCGCGATCACCTTGCGCTCGTCGAGCGGCATCGGCTCGCTCGACGCCACCGGCACGCGGATCTCGCCCGCATAAGCGGGATTATAGACGGTGGCATAGGTCTGCGGATGATGTTCCGGCTCGGCCACCACGACACAATCGACCAGGATGCCGGGCACCTGCACCCGGCGCGGATCGAGTGAATTCGGCTGAGCGATGCGCTCGACCTGGGCGATCACGAAACCGCCGCTGTTCTTGGCCGCCATCGCCATGGCCAGGCTGTCGAGCGGCAGAGCCTCACGCTCCATGGTGATGTTGCCATTGGGATCGGCGGTAGTGCCGCGCAGCAGGGCGAAATGGATCGGGAAGGATTTGTAGAACAGCCATTCCTCGCCATCGATCTCGACGAGGCGGACCAGGTCCTCGCGCGTCGCCTCATTGATGCGCCCGCCTTCCAGGCGCGGATCGACGAAGGTATGCAGCCCGACCTTGGTGTGCAGTCCGGGCCGGTGCGCGGCGATCTCGCGGTAGAGATGCGAGATCACCCCCTGCGGCAGGTTATAGGCCTCGATGCGCTGATCGAGGGCGAGCTGGCCGATCTTCGGAATCAGGCCCCAATGGCCGCCGATCACCCGTTTCAGCAACCCCTCATGGCCCAGCCGGTTGAGACCGCGGTTCTTACCGTCACCCTGCCCGGCCGCGAACACCAAAGTCAGGTCGTGCGGCCCGTTCCCGGCCAGAAACCGCTGCTCCAGCGCAGCCAGCAGCTGATCCGGCGTGCCGATGCCGACGAAGCCGGACGTGCAGAGGGTGGCGCCGTCGGGAATGATAGCCAGCGCATCGCAGGCCGAGACGATCTTGCCGCTCATCCGAACCTCCCCGGACGTTATTTTCGGCCATTCTCGCACAGGCGGGGCTAATTGCGTAAAGGCTGAAACACCGGTAGCATCCTCGCCCATGAAAAATCGTCTTTCGGCAGCCTCTCTCGCTGCGGTGATGGTGCTGTCGGCGTGCGCGACGGTTCCACCACAATCGGGCGCCAGCCAGACCTCGTCCGGCGGTAACGAACAGGCCAAGGAGAAATCCTATCCCGGCCTCGACCCGGCGTCCGACAGCGACCCCTTCCCCAGCACCTACCAGGGTCTGCCCTCCTCCATTGTCGCTTTGGTCGGCGCCACAGTCTTCACGGGGACCGGCAGCCGCATCGACAACGGCACGGTGATCCTGGACGGCGGCAAGATCACCGCGATCGGCGCCAACCTGCCGGTTCCCGCCGGGGCCAAGGTCGTCGACGCCCATGGCAAGTTCGTCACCCCGGGCATCATCGACGCGCACAGCCATCTCGGCGTCTATGCGACCCCGGAAGTGTGGGCCAATTCCGACGGCAACGAAGCGACCGATCCCAACACCGCGCAGGTGTGGGCCGAGCATTCGGTGTGGCCGCAGGACCCCGGCTTCATCCGCGCGCTGGAAGGCGGCATCACCACGCTGGAGATTCTGCCCGGTTCCGCCAATCTGTTCGGCGGCCGCGCGGTGATCCTGAAGAATGTGCCGGGCCGGACCGTGCAGGACATGAAGTTCCCCGGCGCGCCCTATGGCCTCAAGATGGCTTGCGGCGAAAACCCCAAGCGCGTCTATGGCAGCAAGAACCGCGCCCCCTCGACCCGCATGGGCAATATTTTCGGCTATCGCAAAGCGTGGATCGAAGCCCAGGACTACCGCCGCAAATGGGACGAGTATCACAAGAAACTGGCCGATTATAAGGCCGGCAAGGCCGACAAGGCGCCCGAGGCGCCGAAGCGCGACCTGCAGATGGACACCCTGGCCGGCGTGCTGGATGGATCGATCCTGGTGCAGAACCATTGCTACCGCGGCGACGAAATGGCGCAGATGATCGCCATCAGCCACGAATTCGGCTTCCACATCTCGATGTTCCACCATGGCTCCGAGGCCTACAAGGTGGCCGACATCCTGCGGAAGGAAGACATCTGCGTCGCCACCTGGGGCGAGTGGTGGGGCTTCAAGATGGAAAGCTTCGACGGCATCGAGGAGAACGCCGCCCTGCTGAGCAAGGCCGGCGTCTGCACGGTGATCCATTCCGACGACGCCATCCTGACCCAGCATCTGCCGCAGGAAGCCGCCATTGCCCTGGCCGCCGGCCGCCGCGCCGGGATCGAGATCGACGAGGCCGAGGCGATCAAATGGGTTACCGCCAATCCCGCCAAGGCGATCGGCGTGCTCAACCAGACCGGCACGCTGGAGCCCGGCAAGATGGCCGACGTGGTGCTGTGGAGCGCCGATCCGTTCAGCGTCTACGCCTTGACCGAGCAGGTCTATGTCGACGGCGCGGTGGTGTTCGACCGCCACGATCCGACCCGTCAACCCCTGTCCGATTTCGAGCTGGGCCAAGCGGGCCCGGCCCATCCGGGAGCCCGGCCATGAGCAGAGCGCGCCGCTTCAGAAGCGACTCACAAAATCCTGGCGCGCTCGGACGAGCGAAGCGAGGACCCCGAGGGTGCGGGGTAGGCTACCCCGCCCTTAAATATTCCCTGCTGGCCTTCGCCGCCGCCATCAGCCTGATGGGCACGGCGCAGGCCGAAACCATCGCCATCACCCACGCCAAAATCATGACCCTGGGCAGCGCCGGCCTGATCGCCGATGGCAGCGTCATCGTCAAGGATGGACGCATCGCCGCCGTCGGCGCCAATGTCTCCGTTCCCGCCGGTGCGCGGATCATCGACGCCCAGGGCCATCTGGTCACGCCGGGCGTGGTGGCCAGCAACACCGCCCTGGGTGCCGGCGAAGTGGAAGGCGAAGCGACGAGCGACGATTTCGCCGGCGCCACCGACCATCTGTCGGCCGCTTTCGACGTGTCGCTGGGCGTCAATCCGGCCTCGATGCTGATCCCGGTCGCCCGCATGGGCGGCGTCACCCGCGCGGTGATCGTTCCCGAACTGCCGGGCCGCGGCGACAAGAAGGGCGACAAGCTGTTCGCCGGCCAGGCCGCCGTCATCGATCTGTCGGGGTCGGCCAATTCGATCACCCGCCGCTACGCCGCTTTGTCGGCCGACGCCAGCAGCGGCGCCGCCGGCCGGATCGGCGGCAGCCACGCCAGCGTGCTGCAGCGGCTGGAGGCCGATCTCGACGAAGCGGCCTCCTATGGCGCCAACAAGGGCGGCTACGAGCATGGCACGCACCGCCCCTATCGCCAGAGCAAGGAAGACCTCGAAGCCCTGCAGCCGATCCTGCAGGGCAAGGAACCGCTGCTGATCGAAGTGCACCGCGCCGCCGACATCCGCCGCGTCATCGAGCTGGGCAAGCGGCTCAAGCTGAAGATCATCCTCGACAGCGTCGAGGAAGGCTGGCAGGTGGCGGGCGACATCGCCGCCTCGGGCTATCCGGTACTGGTCGATCCGCAGACCGATCTGCCCAACGAGTTCGAATCGCTGAATTCGCGCATGGAGAATGCCGGACTGCTGTCCGCCGCGGGCGTCGTCGTAGTCGTCAAGCCGCCCTATAGCGGCGATTACGCCCGCCAGGTGCGCTACAATGCCGGCTATGCCGTCGCCCATGGCCTGCCGTGGGAGGCGGGCATCGCCGCCATCACCCGCAACCCGGCGCAGGTGTTCGGTTTCGCCGAAAAGACCGGCCGCATCGAACCGGGCCTCGACGCCGATCTGGTGGTGTGGTCGGGCGATCCGCTGGAGATGCTGACCGTGCCCCTGCATGTGCTGATCAAGGGCGAGGAACAGCCGATGATCTCCCGCGCCCAGGAATTGGCGCGCCGCTATGGCGCCCTCGATCCGGCCCAGCCGCCGGCCTATCGTCACTGAGAGTCATGAGATGATGTTGAAACGTTTCGCCCTGATCGCCCTGCTGGCGCTGTCGTCGGTTCCTGCTTTCGCCCAGCAGGACCAGCAGCAGACCGTCAATTCCGCGCTGACCACGTTGGAGCGGATGAAGAACGAGCCCAGCTATCGCGACAGCATCCAGCCCAAGATCGACCAGGCCCGCGCCTTGCTGATCGTGCCGGCCCTCTATAAGGGCGGCTTCATCTTCGGCGGCCAGTACGGCAATGGCGTGCTGCTGGCCAAGCTGCCGGACGGCAATTGGAGCTATCCCTCCTTCTACACCATGGAAGGCGGCAGCTTCGGCCTGCAGATCGGCCTGGAAAGCACCGCCGTGATCTTCACCATCATGAGCGACAAAGGCCTGCATGCGGTGCTCAACAACCAGTTCAAGTTCGGCGCCGATACCGGCCTGACCGTGCTGGTGGTCGGCGCCGGCATCGGCGCCTCGACCACATCGAACCTGGGCGCCGACATGTATGCCTTCTCGATGAGCGGCATCGGGCTCTATGGCGGCCTGTCGCTGGAAGGCACCGTGCTGTCGACCCGCGAATCCTGGAACGCCGTCTATTACAACCAGGAAGTCACCTCACGCGCGATCGTGCTCGACAATGCGGTCAGCAACCCCAAGGCCGATCCGCTGCGCGACATCATTGCGCACTAGGTCTTTGATGATCCAGGGGACCGGGTCCGACGTCGGGAAATCCCTGCTCGTCGCCGGTCTCTGCCGGGCCTTCGTCAAACGCGGCCTGTCGGTCGCGCCCTTCAAGCCGCAGAACATGTCGAACAACGCCGCCGTCACCGAAGATGGCGGCGAGATCGGCCGCGCCCAGGCGCTGCAGGCGCGCGCCGCCGGGCTGCCGCTCAGCAGGCATATGAACCCCGTCCTGCTGAAGCCGCAATCCGACCGGGGCGCCCAGGTGGTGGTGCAGGGCAAGGTGCTGACCAGCAGCGGCGCGGCGGACTATCAGCGCCTGAAATCCACCCTGCTGCCCGCCGTACTGGAAAGCTTCGGCATCGTCGGCGAAGGCCGCGACCTGGTGATCGTCGAAGGAGCCGGCAGCGCCGCCGAGGTCAATCTGCGGGCCGGCGATATCGCCAATATGGGCTTTGCCGAAGCGGCCGATCTGCCGGTGATCCTGGCCGGCGACATCGAGCGCGGCGGCGTCATCGCCCAGCTGGTCGGCACCCATGTCCTGCTGCCCGAGGCGGAGCGCGCCCGGGTCAAAGGCTTCATCGTCAATAAATTCCGCGGCGATCCCTCGCTGTTCGACGAGGGTATGGGGATGATCGCCGCCCGTACCGGCTGGACGCCGATCGGCCTGGTGCCGTGGTTCACGGGGGCCGCCGCGATGCCGGCCGAGGACAGCGTCAGCCTGGGCGACGGACGGAAGAAAGACGCCAAGGTCAAAATCGCCGTGCCGATGCTGTCGCGCATCGCCAATTTCGACGATTTCGATCCGCTGGCCGCCGAACCGTCGGTCGACCTCGCCTTCATCCCGCCCGGCACGCCGCTGCCCGCCGATGCAGACCTGATCATCCTGCCCGGCTCCAAGGCCACTTTGGCCGACCTCGCCTTCCTGCGCGCCCAGGGCTGGGATATCGATCTGCTGGCGCACCACCGGCGCGGCGGACAGGTGCTGGGCATCTGCGGCGGATACCAGATGCTGGGCACCTTGGTGGCCGATCCGGACGGCGTCGAAGGCCCGCCCGGCAGCGCGCCCGGCCTCGGCCTGCTGGCGGTGCAGACGGTGATGGGCAGCGAGAAGACCCTGGTCGCCGTGGAAGGCCAGTGCCTCGACGAGACCGTGCGCGGCTTCGAGATGCATATGGGCGTCACCGCCGGCGCCGATTGCGCCCGCCCCTTCTGCACCCTGGCCGGCAAACCCGATGGCGCGGTGTCGGCGGATGGCAGCGTGATGGGCCTCTATCTGCATGGCCTGTTCGCCGCCGACGCCTTCCGCCGCCGCTTCCTCACCCGCTTCGCCGACGGCGTGGCAAGCGAGCTATCCTATGAAGCGCGGGTCGAGACGGTGCTCGACGATCTGGCGCGGCATCTCGAAGCACATCTGGACTTGGACCGGCTGTACGATCTGTCGGCCCGTTGACGCGCCGGACCGATTGGGGGAGAGTGCGGCCAACTGGAGGAGGGGCTCGGTGAGCATCAGCAGCATGACCGGCTATGCCCGGGTTAGCGGCGAGGAAAATGGACTCGGCTGGGCCTGGGAGGTCAAAAGCGTCAATGGCCGCGGCCTCGACGTGCGGACCCGCCTGCCGCCCGGCTACGACTTCCTCGATCTGCCGGTGCGCGACGCGGTGCAGAAGCGCTTCAAGCGCGGCAACATCACCGTCAATCTGACCGTCACCCATAAATCCCAGCAGGGCGCCGTCGCCGTCAATGAGGCGCTGCTCGACCAACTGATCGCTTTGTCCCGCCGCTGGCAGGAAAAGGCCCCGGACCTCGCCCCGCCGCGCCTCGACGGGTTGCTGGCCTTGCGCGGCGTGCTGGAAAGCGGCGAGAGCGCCGATCCGGCCGGCGAGGACAGCGAAGCCGCCAAGACCCTGCTGGCCGAATGCGACAAGGCGCTGGCCCAGATGGAAGCGATGCGCGCCGATGAAGGCAAGCGCATGGGCGCGATATTGACCGGCCATCTCGACGAGATCGCCTTCCTGGTCACCGACGCCGTCAACGCCGCCACGCTCGATCCCGCTCAAGCGAGAGCGAAGCTGCGCCAGCAGGTCGCTACCCTGTTGGAAGCCGGCGCGCCGGTCTCCGAGGATCGTCTGGCCCAGGAAGTGGCACTGCTGCTCGGCAAGGCCGATGTGCGCGAAGAGCTCGACCGCCTGGGCGCGCATATCGCCGCCGCGCGCAAGATGCTGGCCGCCGTCGAACCGGTCGGCCGCAAGCTCGATTTCCTCTGCCAGGAATTCAACCGCGAAGCCAATACCCTGTGCTCGAAGGCCAATGACATCGCGCTGACGCGGATCGGCCTCGGGCTCAAGGCCACCATCGAACAATTCCGCGAACAGGTACAAAACATCGAATGACCCAGACCTTCGTCCCCGTCCGCCGCCGCGGCCTGATGCTGGTGCTGTCCTCTCCGTCGGGCGCCGGCAAGACCACCATCGCCCGCGAATTGCTGGCGACCGATCCTCAGCTGGAAATGTCGGTCTCGGCCACCACGCGCGCGCCGCGCCCGGGGGAAGTCGACGGCAAGGATTACCATTTCGTCGACATCGCCACCTTCGAACGCATGGTGTCCGAGGGCGAGATGCTGGAACACGCCAAGGTGTTCGACAATTACTACGGCACCCCGGCCAAACCGGTGCGCGACGCGCTGGCCGCGGGCAAGGACGTGCTGTTCGACATCGACTGGCAGGGCACCCAGCAAATGCGCCAGGGCGCGCGCTCGGACCTGGCCAGCATCTTCATCCTGCCGCCCGCCGTCGAGGAACTGGAGCGCCGCCTGAAGTCGCGCGCCCAGGACAGCGAGGAAGTGGTGAAGAAGCGCATGGCCAAGGCCGGCGACGAGATGAGCCACTGGCCGGAATATGACTACATCGTCGTCAACCACCAGCTCGACAGCTCGGTCGCTTCGGTCAAGGCGATCCTGACCGCCGAGCGCCTGAAGCGCGAGCGCCAGGTCGGGCTGCCCGACTTCGTCAACGCCCTGCGCAGTAAGACCTGAGAGCCTCGGCGACCTCGGCGGTCACCCCGGCCCAGTCGCCAGGGCGCTTCTGACGGAACAATCGCATGCTCGGATACCAGGGCGTATCCGGGCGCCCGAGCTGCCAGCGCCAATCCGGCGTATAGGCCAGCAGCGCCCAGACCGGGCGGCCGATGGCGCCGGCCAGATGGGCGATCGAGGTATCCACGCTGATCAGCAGGTCAAGCTGGGCCAACCGCTCGGCCGTGTCGGCGAAATCGCCGATGCCGGCGGTCAAGTCCGCCACGCCCTCGGGCGGCACGCCACCGAGCTGAAGGCTGAACCATTCCGCGTCCACGGCGGCCAGCAACGGCGCCAGCGCCGCCTTGGGCAGCGACCGGTACCGGTCGTCGGGATGGTTTGCCGAGCCAGCCCAGACCAAGCCGATGCGCGGCTTTCCCTCGCCTGCCCGAACCGGCGGCGCCGGCAGATAGGGCGCCGGCGGGATTTCCGGAAACAGGCGCGGCAGGCTCATCAGCGGGCACTGCAGATCGAACGGCGGCAAAGGCTCGCCGCGCGCGATGACGCGGCTGATCCCCGGCAGATTGCGCAACAGGCGCACCAGCGGCGCATGGACCTCCAGCACGACCTCGCCGCCCGCCACCAGCGGTGCATAGCGGCAGAACTGGATCACGTCGCCCAGGCCCTGCTCGCCATGCAGCAGCAGGCGCCGCCCGGCCAGCGGCGCGCCATCCCAGAGCGGCTGCGGGAAGCCGCGTTGATAGGAATCGAAGACGGGCGTCCGCCAGCGCCATTCATGCCGCGCCCAGCCTTCCCTGAACTGCCCGTCCAGCAGCAAAGAGGTCGCATAATCGGCATTGACCATCGGATGAGCCGGCGACACCGTCAGGGCCCGGCGATAGAGCGCCAGCGCCTCGTCGAGCCGCAGCGCGCAGCGTAGCGCCTGGGCCAGATTGTACCAGCCCTCGACCATGCCGGGATCGGCCGCCAGCGCCGCGCGCAGCGGCACCAGGGCCTCTTCGGCGCGCTGTTCCTTGGTCAAGGCGGTGCCGAGATTATTGAGGCTGCGCGACGGATCGCGCTCCAGCTGGGCCGCCCAGTAATAGAACGGAATGGCCTCGGCGCGCTGCCCGGAATCCTCGATCAGCACCGCCAGCGAGAAAGCGGCGCGGGCATGGCCGGGATCGAGCAGCAGCGCCGCGCGGAAAGCGCGGGTGGCATCGGCGGGGCGGCCGCAATCGAGCAGCGCCAGCGCGAGGTCGGCATAGAGAAAAGCCGGTGTGGGATCGAGGCGCAACGCTTCGAGGATGAACTTCACCGCCGCGGCGGGATCGCCGATCTTGTGCACCAGCACGCCCAGCATGTGCAGGGCGCCGGCATGGCCTGGATTGGCGCGCAGGATCTGTTTGTAAAGCTCCATCGCCTCGCCCAGCCGCCCGGCGCGGTGATGGGCGACGGCAATGGCGAAGGGATCAGATCCCGTCATCGACCGCGCGCGCCAGGGCGCAGAAGCCTTCGACGGGGATCTCCTCGGCGCGGCGGGTCGGCTCCAGGCCGGCCGCTTCGAGCAGCGCCTCGGCATTGCCCAGCGCCTTGAGGCTGGAGCGCAGCATCTTGCGGCGCTGGCCGAACGCGGCGGCGGTGACCTTTTCCAGCGTCGCCATCCTGGCCGGCGCCAGCGGTTCGGCGCGCGGGATGATCTTGACCACCGTGCTGGCCACCTTGGGCGGCGGGGTGAAAGCTTCGCGCGACAGCGAGAACAGCGGCTTCACCACGCAGCGCCATTGGGTCAGCACCGACAAGCGCCCGTAATCCTTGGAGCCGGGCGCGGCGGCAAGGCGATCGACCACTTCCTTCTGAAACATCAGGGTAAAGCTTTCGAACGCTTCGGCCTCGGCCAGCCAGCGGGTCAGCAGCACGGTCGAAATATTGTAGGGCAGATTGGCGACGATGCGGCGCGGCGCCTCGCCCAGCTTGGCGACGTCGACCTTGAGCGCATCGTCGGCGATAATTTCCAGACGGCCGGGATAGGCCGCCGCGATCTCGTTCTGAATGGCGATGGCGCGGTCGTCGCGCTCGACGCCGATCACATGCCGGGCGCCCGCTTCCAGCAAGGCGCGAGTCAGGCCGCCGGGGCCGGGGCCGATCTCGATGGTGGTGCCGGTCGCCAGATCGCCGGCGCCGCGCGCGATGCGGCCGGTCAGATTGAGGTCGAACAGGAAATGCTGGCCGAGCGACTTCTTGGCGTCCAGACCGTGGGCGGCGATCACCTCGCGCAGGGGCGGCAACGGATCAGCCACGGCGGTTCTCCACCATCCGGGCAGCCAGCTTCAGCGCCGCGACCAGACTGTCGGGACGCGCCGTGCCGGTGCCGGCCAGCCCGAATGCCGTGCCGTGGTCGGGCGAGGTGCGAATGAAGGGCAGGCCCAGGGTGACATTGACCCCGCCATGAAAATCGAGGGTCTTGATCGGGATCAGCACCTGGTCGTGATACATGCCCAAAGCCACGTCGTAGGTGGCGCGCGCTTCAGCGTGGAACATGGTGTCCCCCGGCAGCGGCCCCCTTGCGTCGATCCCCTCCTCGCGCAACCGCGCCACGGCGGGAGCGATGATCTCCTGATCCTCCCGTCCCAGCGCGCCGCCCTCGCCCGCATGGGGGTTCAGCCCGGCCAGCGCCAGGCGCGGCTTGGCGATGCCGAGATCGCGGCGCAGGCCGGCATCGACGATGCGGGCGGTCTCGACGATCAGATCCGAACTCAAGGTGGCGATTGCGTCCCTCAGCGACTGATGGATGGTGACCGGCACCACCGAGAGACCGGGGCTCGACAGCAGCATCACCACCCGCTCGACGCCGGCTAGATCGGCCAGGAATTCCGTGTGGCCGGGAAATTTGAAACCGGCCTGATAAAGGCTCTGCTTGTGGATCGGGTTGGTCACCACGGCGCCGGCCCGGCCGGCCATGGTCAGACGGACGGCTTCCTCGATCGAGCCGATCACGGCGGATGCATTGGCGGAATCCGGCTGTCCAGGATGAGCGGGAACCGGCAGCGGGCGGTGCAGGACGCACAACGCCTCGGGCACGATCCCGGCAGGATCGGTGATCCGGCGGACCGGCACGTCCCAGCCCAGGCTTTTGGCCAGGCTTTCCAGCCGGTCGGCATCATCGATCAGGAAAAAGGGCGGCAAACCGCCCCGCAGCCACGCCGCCAAGGCGATCTCTCCGCCGATACCGGCGGGATCGCCCATGGTCAGCGCAAGCGGCAACATGAATTAGATTCTCACATCCACGTAAGCGTTGCGGCGCAGGTCGCGCAGATAACGGCGGGCCAGATTCTCCAGCTGCTCGTTCTCCATGCGGCGCTTGATGTCGTCATAGGACGGCAGGCCGTTGGCCTCGTCGGCATGACGGCCGCAAACCGCGAAGAAGCGGCGCGAATTCGGCATGTCGAGAGGCTGGGACAGCTGGCCGATCTCGAGCTTCGAGATCAAATTGAGCACTTCGGGCGGCAGCGAATTCTCGGGCACCTTGTCGCTGCGGCTATAGCCGGTCGACGGCGTGTTCTTGCTGCCCTGTTCGAGATTGTCGCAGCCGCTGTACTGCATCATCGCTTCCTGGAAGCGCTTCAGCTGGGCGTCGCGCTCGGGGAAAGTGGCGGAAGGCAGGCTGTTGAGCTCGATCGACAGCAGATCGACGGTGGGACCGCTCGACATGCCGTCGCCGATCTTGCGCTTATCCATCAAAAGCAGGATGTGGTAGCCGTCATTGGCGCGGATCGGCGGGGTGATCGAATTGATCTGCAGGCGGCCCAGAGCACGCATCAGCTCGTCGTCGAGCATGCCCTCGGACACCCAGCCCAGCTGGCCGCCGCCGCCATTCTGGCTGAATTGCTGGGCCAGCGACTGGAACGGCGCGCCGTTGCGCAGCTGTTCGATCAGGCGCTCGGCCAGGCTGCGCACCTGCTCTTCGTTGCGCGGGCCGTCGACCGCCAGATAGATCTCGCCGGCCAGATATTCGGGCTTGCCGATATTGGCCTTGAGGTTGGCCATGCGGGTATTGACCGCGTCGTCGCCGACATGGATGTCGTGGGTCAGTTCCTGATGAACCGTTTCGTTCCAGGCCAGGCTGGCGCGGATCTGCTGGCGCAGCGTATCGGGGTCGACGCCATGCTGGCGCAGAAGCTTTTCCATAGCGCCGCGCGGCATGTTGTTCTGGCGTTCGATGTTGCCGAGCGCATTGGCGATTTCGCCGGATTCGACTTCGACCTTCTGCTTGCGGGCTTCCTGCAGTTCGAGATGCTCGTCGATCAGATTGCGCACCACGGTGGGCATCACGCGGCTGCGGGTCTCGACCGTGTCGGGCAGGTTCGAGGACATCAGGACCAGCTTGAGGCGCTGATCGAGATCATGCACCGAAATGACGTCGTCATTGATCACGGCGGCGACGCGTTCGGCCTCGTCGGCGGCATGGGCGGACGGGGCGGGCATCGCGGCGGCAAGGCCCAGGGCAAGAGATCCCAGCAGGATGGAAGTCGGCTTGAAATTCATGGCTTAGAACAGATCCACCGGAAGTTGGCCCAAGGTCTTAAAGACGATGCGCAAATTAAAATAGTGCCCCACATTGAACACCGCCGACGTGGTATGCCGGCTGCCGCCATCGGCGGTGACGGTGAAGCAGTCATCGTCGTATGTCAGTCGGGCACCTGTTTGCAAGGGTCCTGCCTGCTCGCCGAGATTTTGAATCGTATAGATCTGCGTCGACCAATAATGCGAGATCTGCGCCGTCAGGGTCGAGGAGACCTGCTCGCGGGCGCTGAACGGGCTGTCCGGCGAGAGCTTGTCGTAGAAAGTATAGCCGATATTCAGATTGAGCGGCTTCGGACCGATCGAGGCTGAAACTTCCGAGCGGCGCAGCTCAAGATTGTCGTGGTCGAGGCGGAAGCGGTATTGCAGCACCAGATTGTTCGACGGCGAAACGTCGGCGCGGCCGACGATGTCGGACATGTAGGTGTCGAGGCCGGTGCCGACCGGCAGCTGGCTCTGCGGATGCAGCTGATAGCTCTGGCCGAGCACGAAATCAGCCGATTCGCCGCCCCGGTTGACGATAGTGTATTCGGCGCCATAGGCGACGCGCGGCCCGGTCACCAGCCGGTCATAACCGGAAGACGGCGTCGGGCTGAAGATGTTGACGTCGTCCAGCTCGAAATTGAGGCTGTCATTGTTCGGGATCTTGCTGGAATTGCCGGTGTTCGGGCTGGCCGCCACCATCACGATCGGGGTGATGGTCTGCGAGGAATGCTCGCCGATGCTGGTGAAGGGATAGCGCCAATCGACCGCGACGTCGGGGACGAAGCGGGTGGCGTTCTCGGCGCCCGAATAATCGGTGAAGACATGGTCGCTGTTATAGACGTCGGCCCGCACGCTGGTGGACAGGCGAAACTGCTCGCCATCGTCGGTGGTGAACGGCCGGTGCCAGGTGGTCTGCGTGTTGAGCTGGCGGTCGTTGGTTTCGCCGCTGAGGCGGGTAATCACCGCCGAATGGGTGTCGAAGGTCGTGTAGCCCCCCAAGCCGTCGGTGTCGCCGACATAGGAATAGGTGACCATCGGCAGGACCACCGGGTCCTTCTGCAGCGTCGCGGTGGTCACCAGCGGCTGCGTGGTCAGGGTCTGGAAGCTGTAGGCCTCGACCGCGAAATAGTTGGAATAGGTGAAGTTCTCGACATAGGGCCGCACGGTCAGATAGGGAACCGGGTACCAGGTGTCGATGGTCGGCAGGTAATTGACGTCCGAGGCGCGCTGAATCTGCGCGCCGGCGCGCCAGTTCTGGTCGAGATCGATCAGCGCGGTGGTGTCGATGTTCCAGCCGATCGTGCCGTGACCCGTGTAATTGGGCGCCTGCAGCTCGGTGATGCTGCCGATCGCCTTGATCTCGGTGTCCTTGTCCTTGTACCGCCATTGCGCGCCCAGCATGGCGTCGTCATTGGTGGTGAACATCGGCGTCAGGGTCAGGTCCTGATTGGCGTCGAGGACGGCGAAATAGGGCGTGCGGATGCCGCTTCCGAGAATGTTGTTGTTGAGAATGCTGGGCGGCAGCCAGCCCGACACGCGCTTTACCGTCGGATCGGCGTGCGACAGATAGGGCGTATAAGCGACCGGAACGCCCTCGATCTCCAGCCAGGCATTCTCATATTCGACCAGATGGCTCTCGCCGTCATGGATGATGCGGTCGGCCTTGATCGACCATACCGGCGGCGCGGTCGGATCGTCCTCGCAGGGCTTGCAGGCGGTGTAGACGGCACGGTCCAGCACGGTCAGCGTGCCGTCGGTACGGCGGGCGAAATTGCCGGCCAGCCGCGAATCGTCGAACATCAGGACGCGCATGCCGCGCGCCATGGCCTGCTTCATGTCGCCCGTCACTTCCAGATAATCGGCGAAATTGATGTCGCCGGTGGTCTGGGTGAAGCTGACATGGCCGGTGGCGATGATGACGTCCTGCTTCAGATTGTAGGACACCGCATCGGCCTTCAGCACCTGGCCGCCCTGGTCGACCTCGACATGGCCGCGCGCGGTGACGAGGTCGAGATCGCGGTCATAGACCATCTGGTCGGCGGTCAGCAGCGCCGGCTGGTTTTCCGGATGATCGGCCTTGCTCTTGCCCTGGGCATGGGCGGCATGCGGCAGCGCGTTGGCGGCGAACCCCAGCAGCAGAAGCGAGGCGGCGGTGCGGCGAAGGGATTGCTTCATTCGGCGACCATGCCGGGCGGAGCCGGCTTGCGGCGGCCGGAGAAGGGCAAAGTCGGCATCAGCAGCAGCCAGGCCGGCACCACCGCGCAGAGCACCGGCAGCAGATACATCAGCGGCACCCACATCAGATGCTTGGTGGCGATGTTCGAAACGCCCAGCGCCAAAGCCTGAATCAGCACCATCAGCGCCACCGCGATGACCAGGCGGTCGGTCTGGCCGCGCCGGTTGAACCAGCCGCACAGCAGACAGGCCGTGGCGAGGAAGGCGAAGGAGAGGTGATAGAGCGGCGAGGCAAACCTTTGATGTCCTTCGACCCGGAATTGACGGAACTGCACCGGCCCGATCACCGATTCCGAGAGGCTGAACAACTCGTGCGTCGAGCGTTCGCGCGCATCCCTGACGCGGTCGTCGTCATTGTCGGGCCCATCGGCAAATTGCACCGAATCGGTGTCGAAGGAAAGCAGCGACAAGCGATTCGAGCCCGGCGTCACCTGTTCGCGCGTGCCGTTGAACATCAGCACCGACGGCGTGCCGTCCTCGTTCTGCACCAGAGCGCCGCGCTCGGCCAGGATGGTGATGACGCGGTCGGGATTGCGGCGATCATGGATGATCAGGCCGAGCAGTTCGCCTTTCGGGTCGCGGGCGCGGACATAGACGGTCAGCCCCTTGCCGATCTGGCTGAACTGGCCTTCCTGCAGCATCACGCCGGTGGCGGTCGAGCGCAGCTGATATTGCAGCTTGTGGAAAGCCTCGTTCGACCAGGGAATGATCCACAGATTGAGGATCAGCCCCAGCACCACATTGATCCCGGCCAGGATCATGGCCGGCTTGGCCAGGGCCCAATGGCTCCAGCCGGCGGCGCGCAGCACCACCAGCTCGCGGTCGGTGATCAGCTTGTTGTAGGTGAACAGGGTCACCGTGAACAAAGCCACCGGCAGGATGATGGTGAGGAAGTTCGGCATCACCAGCACGGTGAGCTTGATGAAGGTCGCGATCGACGCGCCCTTGTTGACCGTCAGCTCGATGAAACGCAGCGACTGGGTAAGCCAAAGAATCGCAGTGAGGCCAATGGTGACGAGCACCATGCCGACCGCCAACTGGCCCAGGATATAACGATCAATTCCGAGCATCGGGCCGGATTATGCCGGGTGGGTCAGGGGTTGAACAGTCCCGCCAACAGTCCCCTACAAAATATTCCCCGGGTTCATGATTCCCTGCGGGTCCAGGGCCTGCTTGATGCGGCGCATGAGATCCAGTTCGACCGGCGATTTGTAATGCGCCAGCTCGTCCTTCTTGAGGCGGCCGATGCCGTGCTCGGCGCTGATCGACCCCTGCATCTCGACGACGATGTCGTGGACGATGCGGTTCATCTCCGCCCAGCGGCCGAGGAAAGCCTGCTTGTCGGCACCTTCCGGCTGGGTGAGGTTGAAGTGGATATTGCCGTCGCCCAGATGCCCGAAAGGCACGACGCGCACCCCGTTCATCGCCTTTTCGACGGCGCGGCTGGCGCGCTCGATGAAGAAGGGAACCTGGGCGACCGGCACCGAGACGTCGTGCTTGATGCTGCCGCCGGCCTTCTTCTGGGCTTCGGGGATGCCTTCGCGGATCTTCCACAGCGCCTTGCGCTGGTCCAGCGATTCGGCGATCACCGCATCGAGCACCTCGCCTGCCTCGAAAGCGTCGCCCAGCAGACCCTCGAGCACACCGCGCAGCCCCGCATCGGGGCGTGACGAGGACAGCTCGATCAGGGCGTACCAGTCATGCGCGTCGTCGAAGGGATCGGCGACGCCGGGCACCAGCTCGGCGCCCATGGTCAGGCCGATGCGCGGCACCAGCTCGAAGCCGGTGACCTGGTCGCCGCTGGCGTTGCGGGCGCGGCCGAGCAGCGCCAGCGAGGAATGCAGGTTCTTCAGGGCGCAGAACGCCGTCTGCTGGTCGCGGGCGCGCGGATAGATCTTCAGCACGGCGGCGGTGACGATGCCCAGCGTGCCCTCGCCGCCGATGAACAGCTGCTTGAGGTCGTAGCCGGTATTGTCCTTGCGCAGCGCCTTGAGCCCGTCCCAGATACGGCCGTCGGGCAGCACCACTTCGAGGCCCAGCACCTGTTCGCGCGTATTGCCGTAGCGCAGCACGCCGGTGCCGCCGGCATTGGTCGAGATATTGCCGCCGATCTGGCAGGAGCCCTCGGCGCCCAGCGATACCGGGAACAGGCAATCGACGGATTCCGCGACGTTCTGCACGGTCTGCAGCACGACGCCGGCCTCGACGGTCATGGTGAAATTGACCGGATCGACCGCGCGGATCTTGTTGAGGCGCGACAGGCTGACGACGATCTGATCCTCGCCGTTCGGGCTGCCGCCGCCGCACAGGCCGGTATTGCCGCCCTGGGGCACGATGCCGACACCTTCCTGGGCGCAGATCCGCACCAGTTCGGCCAGCTCGCCGGTCGAGGCGGGACGCGCCACCAGGCGGGCCTTGCCATGGAACAGGCCCCGCTCCTCCTCGAGATAGGGCGCCATGCCGGCGGGGTCGGCGATCAGGCCGGATGGGCCGAGCAGCTCGGCGATGCGCTGAAGGAACGGGTCGCTCATGACTCCGGATGTACCCGCAAAGGGCGGCAAAGACAAGCGCCCGGGCCTATGCGATAGTGCCTGGCGTGACCAGGGAAAGACCGATGCGCCGCATCTTCGGATTGATCGTGGGAGTGGCGTCGCTCGCCGGCGCCCAGGCCGCCGAGACGCCGCCTTATGTCGTCGCCTATAGCGAAACCCATCCCTATTCCGCCGGCGTCGTCACCTTTCTGACCGAGGCTTACCGCCGGATCGGCGTCGCCATCGAAGCGCATCCCTATCCTCCCGGCCGCTCAGTCGAGCTGGCCAATCGCGGCGAAGTCGATGCCGAAGCCGCCCGCGTGCCCGACGCCATGGGCGGCATGGGCCAGCTGATCGCCGTGCCGGAACCGCTGGGACGCGGCGACGCTTACGTCTACACCACCGGCGCGCAGCTGCCGGTCGATGGCTGGGAGTCCCTCCGCGGCTTGCGCTTATGCGTGATGGTCGGCGACTTGATCACCATGAAGCGTACCGAGACCATGACACGCGAGATCAGCCATGACGGCGCCTCGCAATTCCGCATGCTGGCCAAGGGCCGCTGCGAGGCGGCGATCAGCGACGGCGCCGCCTGGCTGATGATCGACAGACAGCATCTCGGTCACTTCCGCATGATGGAAAAGCCGCTGCAATCCTTCCCGATCTACCATTATGTCAACCGCCGCCACTCAGACCTCGTCCAGCCCCTGGCCGAGGCGTTCCGTGCGCTGAAGTCGGAAGGGTTTTCAGACGCCTTGCTGGCGCCTTATCTGACGCAGGTCCGCGAGTCCCAGGCCCGCAACGCAATCGCGCCCTAGCAAATAGTCTGTTACAGAAAACCCCAATTTTGCCCCAAAGCCGCCGAAACCTCGCCCCATCCGGATGGTTTTATTAACCATCGTCCATAGGGGACGGAGGAATAAGATGCGTAACCATATCTCGAAGTTTCTGGCTGTCCTGCTTCTGATCGGTGTCGCGCAGACTTTGTCGGCCTGCGTCGTCTATGACGAAGGCCCGCATTACCATCATTGGCATGACGACGATTACCATCACCACTGGTAAAGGGCTGTGCGACCCCACAAGGTCGCCCTGGCCGTCTAGGAAGCCTCTCCGCGCTGTGACATAGTTTCACGATCTCGCGGAGTGGTTTTCGATGGCGAAATGGCTTGCGCTGGCGGTGCTGGCAGGATTGCTTGGTGCCGCGGCGCCGGCCTCTCCGCCCGAGACCGAGATCATCGTCTCGAACTCGGAGGGCGGCAGCCTCCCCAATTTCATTGCCCAGGTGATGGCTGACGCTTACAGCCGGGTCGGCGCCACAGCGGTGGTGAAGACCTTCCCCGCGGCGCGCTCGATCGAAATGGCGAACAGCGGAGTCACCGATGCGGAAGCCTTGCGCGGCCCCGGACTGGAACGCGACTTTCCCAATCTGATCCCCGTTCCCGAACCCGTCATCATGCTGGAATACCACGCCTATACGGTCGGCAAGCCGCTCGAGGGCGAGGGCTGGGCCGCGCTGCGCGGCAAGCGGATCTGCGTCAATCTGGGCGAGAAGCTGATCGAGGAACGCACCCGCGGATTCCCGCGGGAAATGGCCCGTGGCACCGATGCCGCGCTCAAGATGCTGAAAGCGGGCCGCTGCGACGCCGTGGTGGCCAATCAGTTCGTCTGGCTGACCATCGAGCGCGAAAATCTCGGCACGTTCTGCACCAGTTCAGCGCCTCTCGACGCCTTTCCCCTGTTTCATTACGTCAATCGGCGCCATGCCGATCTGGTGCCGGGGCTGACCGCGGCCCTGCGCGACATGAAGGAAAGCGGCAGCCTGGACCGTCATCTGGCCGACGACCCCAATTACCGCCAGCTCACCCAGATCAAAAGCCGCCACGACTGCTCGGCTACAAATGCTGACCGCCGGTGACGAACAGCTCAACACCGGTGACATAGGCGAAATCGTCCGAACAGAGCTGGTAGACCACGCCGGCGACGTCGTCGACCGTGCCCATATGGCCGAGCGGAATGCGCGGGATCAGCGTCTCGTAATCGGCCGAGATCATCGGCGTGGCGATCTCGCCCGGCGCCACCGCATTGACCCGCACCCCCAATTGCGCGAATTCCGAGGCCATCTCGCGGGTCAGGCCGGACAGGGCCGCCTTCGAAGTCGAATAGGCCGACCCGGCGAAGGGATGCACACGATGCCCGGCGATCGAGGTGACGTTGACGATGGCGCCGCGTCCCTGATGCAGGGCGGCGGCGAACCCGCGCGCCAATTTCAGCGGCGCGAAAAAATTCAGCTCGAATACGTCGCGCCAATCCTCGATGGCGCCGTTCAGCACGCCGAGCCGTTCCTTGAAGGGGGTCTTGGGACTGACGCCGGCATTGTTGATCAGCGCATGCAACGGGCGCCCGGCCAGCCATTCCTGGCCGGCGGCGACGAAGCGGTCGAGACTGTCGGAATCGGCCAGATCGGTCGGAATATGCTTGGCCCAATTGGGGTTGCGGCGGCATTCCTCCGGCATTTCCTGGCGGGCGCAGGACAGCACCTGCCAGCCTTCCTGCATGAAACGCGACGCCACCGCATGGCCGATTCCCTGGCTGGCGCCGGTCAGCAGGACGATTTTTTGATCAGACATGCAGAATTCCCCGTGCCAATTCGAGCGTGCGCTCCTTGTCGCCGGAACTGTCGATCACCGTCCAGTCCATCGGCCCGAGGTCGTAATCGAGCTGGCGGTCCAGCACGGCGACAGTGGCGTCGGACGCGTTGTTTCGCCGTTCGGCGATGCGCCGCCGCAGATCGTCGGCTCCGGCTTGCAGCCACAGGCCATCGAAGGGAACGCCAACCCGCTCCGCCAGTGCGGCCAAGGCGAGGCGCTGCGCCGGCAGCGCCGACACCGCATCGATGATCGCGGCGAAACCCGAGCGCAGCACCTGTTCCGCCTGATCGTAAAGCATGCCATAAACCTGCTCGGTCACCGCATCGGCATAGGCTTCCGGCGGCAGACGGGTCTCGGGCGGCACACCCATCAGATGCTTGCGGATCACGTCCGTTCGTAACACCACCGCCCCCGGCGCCGCACCGATCAGCGGCGCCAGCTTGCGCGACAGATGCGACTTGCCGGTGCCTGACAGCCCGCCCACCGCCACCAGCCGCGGCGGCGCTGGATCAAGATAGGCCTCGGCGCGGACGAAATAGGCTCTCGCCTCCTCCGCCTTGCCCAGCACGCCGGCGATGTGCGAGCGGATGGCGGCGCGCATCGACAGCATGACCGGCATCAGCGGCAGCGACGCGAAATCGCCGGTGGCCGCCAGCCAGCGCGTCAGCAGCAGGGCGGCGAACTCGCCCATATTGCGGCGATGCAGATCCATCACCAGGAAGGCCAGGTCGTAGGCCACGTCGATGCAGGCGATGGAATCGTTGAATTCGATGGCGTCGAACAGCACCGGCTTGCCGTCGATCAGGCAGATGTTCCCGGGATGCAGATCGCCATGGCAGCGCCGCACCTTGCCCGACAGGCGCCGCCGCTCCAGCAGATCGTGATGCCGGTCGAGCGCCTCCAGAGACCTGCGTGTCAGCAAATCGACCGCGGTCATGTCGAAGATGCCCCGTTCGGCGCGCAGGAAGCTCTCGCGGTTTCCCTTCACCACATCGGCCAGCCCGGCATGGCCGCCGCGGTCGCGGGTGATTTCGGCGCCGGCATGCATCGCCACCACCGCGTCGGCCAGATCCTGGATCACATTCTTGTCGAGCGCCGCGCGGTCGAGCTGCTGGTCCTGGTCGAACCGGTTCATCTCGACCACCCAATCCTGAACCTCGCCCGGCCCGTTCCATTCCAGGCCGCCATCGGCGGCACGGGTGATAGCGGCGACGCGGCGATAGAGCATCGGCGCGGTGCGGCGGTTCAGCGCCAGCTCGGCCTCGCAGGCGGCGCGGCGCGAGTCGAGGGTGGAGAAATCGACATAGGGCAGGGAAACGGCGCGCTTCAGCTTGTAGACGATGCCGTCGCCGAGAAAGACCAGCGAGATATGCGTCTGAATCCGCTCGGACGTCTGACCGGCGAGAAAATCGATCACTTCCCGCTGGTTGCGCATTATCCCACAGCCTCGGTCGCTTCCGGCACACCGTCCGGGTCCTGGTGGATGATGACGTCGGCGGCGGGAAAGGCCTCGCGCAGCGCCACCTCGACCCGGTCGCTGATGTGATGCGCCTGCAGCAGCGTGATGGCCGGGTCCATGGTGACATGCACCTGGATGAACTCGGCCAGACCGGCGGAGCGGGTGCGCAGATCGTGGACGCCGCGGATGCCGGGCTGGGCCAGGCAGATCGCCTCGATGCGGCGGCGCTGGTCGTCGGGCATTTCCTTGTCCATCAGCAGGTCGTAGGACCGCAGGCCGATCTTCCAGGCGCCCCAGATCAGATAGAGGGCGATGCCGATGGCGAACAGCGGATCGGCCAGCTTGAAGCCAAGCTGCGACGACAGCAGCAGCGAGACGATCACCGCCCCGTTCATCATCAGATCGCCCATGTAATGCAGATGGTCGGCGCTGATGGCCAGCGAGCCGGTGCGGGCGATGACGAATTTCTGGAACATCACCAGCGCCAGGGTGACGATTATGGCGATCACCATCACCACCATGCCGAACTCGGCGTTGCCGATCTGGTCGGGCTCGAACAGACGCTGCGCCGCCTCGCCGATCAGGAACAGCGCCGAGCCGCCGATGAAGGCGGACTGGGCCAGGCCGGCCAGCGGCTCGGCCTTGGCATGGCCGAAGCGGTGATCATGGTCGGCCGGTTCCAGCGCATGGCGGATGGCGAGGAAATTCACCAGGGACGACAGCCCGTCGAGCGTCGAATCGATCAAGGTGGAAAGCAGGGCGACGGACCCGGTCAGAATCCAGGCGGCCAGCTTCAACCCCACCATAACCACCGCCACCGCCACCGAGAGCAGGGTGGCCTGGCGCATCAGACGGGCCTTGGCGTCGTTAGTCATTACGGGAACAGCCTCTCGGTCGTCCATCCTGCGGTGCCGCGGTTATAAACCAGACGGTCATGCAGCCGGAAGGGCCGATCTTGCCAGAACTCGATCCGCTCCGGCACCAGACGAAAACCCGACCAGTGCGGCGGACGGGGAATCGACGACAGGCCGAATTTCGCGGTGAACTCGCCGACTTTGCGCTCCAGTTCGAACCGGCCGGTCAGCGGGCGCGACTGCGCCGAGGCCCAGGCGCCGATCTGGCTGCCGCGCGCCCGGCTGGCGAAATAAGCGTCGGCCTCTTCGGCGCTGACGGCTTCGGTCGCACCCTCGACGCGGATCTGCCGGCGCAGACTCTTCCAATGCAGGCAGATCGCGGCGTGCCGGTTGACCGCCAGATCCTGGCCTTTCCTGCTTTCCAGATTGGTGTAGAAAACGAAGCCGGCGGCGTCGAACCCCTTCAGCAGCACCATGCGCAGCGACGGCCGCCCCTCGGCGTCGACGGTCGCCAGGGACATCGCATTGGGGTCGTTGGGCTCGCTCTTTTCCGCTTCGGCCAGCCATTGGCCGAACAATTCGAAGGGGTCCTGCTCGCTCATATCGCATTAATTCCGTTGGAGGGTTCGACAAGGCCTCGTCCTGTCACTATCTTGTTAGCGGTTTCTCCACAACAACCCTTTGTATCGAGGCTTTTCCGCTTGGACGATCCCTACAAGGTGCTGGGCGTCTCCCGGGACGCGACGGCCGATCAGATCAAATCCGCTTACCGCAAGCTGGCGCGCGGCCTGCACCCCGACCTGCATCCCAACGACAAGCAGGCCGAGGACAAATTCAAGAAGGTCGGCGCCGCCTATGACTTGCTGAGCGACGCCAAGAAGAAGGCGCGTTTCGACGCCGGCGAGATCGACGCCAGCGGTGCCGAGCGCGCGCGTGGCCGGGCCCGCAGCGGCGCCGGGGCCGGCGCGGGTGCGGGGGCCGGCGGGTTCGGAGGCTTCGGCGGATTCGGCTTCGGCGGCGAAAGCGCGCAGGACATCTTCGACGAGCTGCTGCGCCGGCGCGACAAGGGCCGCGCCAAGGGCTGGTCGCCGTTCGACGATCAGCCCGGCATGGCGCCCGCTCCTGGCGGAGACGCCCATTTCAGCCTGAAGATCACCTTTGCCGAGGCCGCGCTGGGCGCCACCAAGCGCATCACCCTGACCACCGGCAAGAATCTCGACGTCAAGGTGCCGCCGGGCGCCAACGACGCCTCGACCCTGCGCCTCAAGGGCCAGGGCCAGCCCGGCCGCGGCGGCGGACCGGCCGGCGACGCGCTGATCGAGATCAAGATCGAGCCGCATCCCCATTTCAAGCGCCAGGGCGACGACGTCACCATCGACGTGCCGGTAACCCTGGCCGAGGCGATCGGCGGCGCCAAGATCACCGTGCCGACGGTGGACGGCAAGGTGGCGGTGACCATTCCGCCGGGCGCCAACAGCGGCACCACCCTGCGCCTCAAGGGCAAGGGCGCCGGCACGGCGGGCGCGCGCGGCGATCAATTGGTGACCCTGAAGGTGATGCTGCCCGACCGGGCCGATGACGAACTGGCCGACTTCCTCAAGAAGTGGGAGTCGAAGCATCCATACGATGTTCGGAAGAAGGAAGGGATGGACTAGGCAGCCCCCTTTCCCGGCCGCAAATGCGGCCGCGCGCTGCCGACAGCCGCAGCAACACAGGCAACATAGCTTGGCGCGAAAGCCTAGCGTCCGGAGGACGCGCCCGGCGCCTGAGGGCACTCATCAGACTCGCGTGCCTTCTCGAGATCCTCGAGAAGGCACGCGGTCAGTTCCGCCCCGGCCAGCACCACCGCCCAGATCAGATACATCCAGAACAGCATGATGGGTATCGCCGCCAGCGCGCCATAGATCGACTGGTAGGCGTGCAGATCGACGACATAGATGTGAAAGCCCAAGCGCAGAACGGCGATCCCGACGGCGGCGGTGGCCGCCCCGATCGCCGCCTGGCGCAGGGGTACATAGCGCGCCGGCATGGCGGCATACAGCAGGATGAACAGCGCCACCAGCATGGCGAAATGGAACAGGGCGGCGCCCAGCCCCACCAGATAGGCGAGCATCGGACTGTCCTTGGGCGCGGTGAACAGCCAGTCCGAGATGGTCAGGCTGGCGCCCAGCAGGATCGGCCCCAGCGTCAGCACCGTCCAATAGACCACCAGCCGCGACATCGGAGTGCGCGTCTTGGTGACCCGGAAGATGCGGTTCATCGCATCCTCGATGGTGTAGAGCAACAGCACCGACGTCACCACCAGCCCGGTGATGCCGATCGCCGTCAGATTGCCGGCGTTCGAGATGAATCCGTCGATCGACTGGCGCACCTGCTCGCCGACCTCGGGCACCAGATTGCCGATCGTAAAGCGCCTGAGCTGGATGCGCGCCGTCTCGAAGGCGGGAAAGGCGGCCAGGATCGCCAGGCCGATGGCCAGCAGCGGCACCAGCGACAAAAGCGTGGTGTAAGACAGCGCCGCGGCCCTGTTCAGCGCATCGTCGCCGGTGAAGCGGCGTTCGAGCCGCAGGAGGAATTTCCAGGCCCGGCGCTGCCGGCTCGGCGGTGTTTCCGTCATAAGCCAAACTTCTACCGCATTTTTTCGCGCCAGGCCAGGGAACCCGCGCTTGTCCGGGCGATTCCGCGCTGCACCTTTGACCCTATTGCTCTTTGGTGTAGGATGCGCCGGTTTTTCCCCAGGTTTGGTTTTCAGTGAGGATTGCATGACGGTGCCGACGGGTCTCATGGCCGGTAAGAAGGGTCTTATCATGGGGGTCGCCAACGACCGGTCCCTGGCCTGGGGCATCGCCCAGGCGGCGCATCTGCAGGGCGCCGAGCTGGCCTTCACCTATCAGGGCGAAGCGCTGGAAAAGCGCGTCAAGCCGCTGGCCGAGGGCATCGGCAGCTCCTTGGTGCTGCCTTGCGACGTCACCGACGATGCCAGCATCGACGCCGTCTTCAAGACGCTGGAAGAAAAGTGGGGCAAGCTCGATTTCGTCCTGCACGCCATCGCCTTCTCCGACAAGGAGGAGCTGAAGGGCAAATATGTCGATACCAGCTTCGACAATTTCCAGCGCACCATGAACATCTCCTGCTTCTCCTTCACCGCGGTGTCCAAGCGCGCCGCCCCCTTGATGAAGGATGGCGGATCGCTGCTGACCCTGACCTATTACGGCGCCGAGCGCGTGATGCCGCATTACAATGTGATGGGCGTCGCCAAGGCCGCCCTGGAAGCTTCCGTGCGCTATCTGGCGATGGATCTGGGCGACCAGAACATCCGCGTCAATGCGCTGTCGGCCGGCCCGGTCAAGACCCTGGCCGCCTCGGGCATCGGCGATTTCCGCTATATCCTGAAGTGGAATCAGTATAATTCGCCGCTGCGCCGCAACGTGACCCTGGAAGATGTCGGCGGCGCCGGCCTCTATCTGCTGTCGCCCCTGTCGTCGGGCGTCACCGGCGAAACCCATCACGTCGACAGCGGCTATCACGTCGTCGGCATGAAGCGCCCCGACGCTCCCGACATCAGCACGGTCTGACATCGGATATGGCGGGTAACAGCTTCGGCACTCTCTTCCGCTTCACCACCTTCGGGGAAAGCCACGGTCCGGCCATCGGCTGCGTGATCGATGGGGTGCCGCCGCTGATTCCGCTTGCCGAGCCGGACCTGCAAGTCTGGCTGGACCGCCGCAAGCCGGGCCAGAATCGCTTCACCACCCAGCGGCGCGAGCCCGACGAGGCGAAGATCCTCTCCGGCGTGTTCGAGGGCGTCACCACCGGTACGCCGATCGGCGTGCTGATCGAGAACATCGACCAGCGCTCGCACGATTATGGCGAGATCGCCGACCAGTTTCGCCCTGGTCACGCCGATTACGTCTATCAGGCTAAATACGGCATCCGCGATTACCGCGGCGGCGGGCGCTCTTCGGCGCGCGAAACCGCGATGCGGGTGGCGGCCGGCGCCGTAGCGCGCAAGGTGCTGAATCACCTGGTCCCCGGCGGCGTGCAGATTCGCGGCGCCATGGTGCAGATGGGGGCTGACCGCATCGATGACGGCGCCTGGGATTGGGACGCCACCGAGCGCAATCCCTTCTGGTGCCCGGACGGGCAGGCCGCCTCACGCTGGGAGGACCTGCTGGATGGCGCCCGCAAATCCGGCTCGTCGCTGGGCGGCATCGTCGAAGTGCGCGCCGAGAACGTGCCGGTCGGATTGGGCGAGCCGATCTATGACAAGCTCGATTCCGACATCGCCCGCGCGCTGATGAGCATCAATGCGGTCAAGGGCGTCGAGATCGGCGATGGCTTTGCTTCCGCCGCCCTGCATGGCGAAGACAATGCCGACGAAATGCGCATGGTCGACGGCAAGCCGGCCTTCCTGTCCAACCATGCCGGCGGAATCCTGGGCGGCATCTCGACCGGCCAGACCATCATCGCCCGCATGGCGGTCAAGCCGACCAGCTCGATCCTGACGCCGCGCCGCTCGATCGACCGGCACGGCAACGACGTCGAGGTTTCGACCAAAGGCCGCCATGACCCCTGCGTCGCCATCCGCGGCGTGCCGGTGGCCGAAGCCATGCTGGCCATCGTGCTGGCCGATCATCTGCTGCGCCACCGCGCAACGGCCCGGCACATCACAACAAAATAACGAGCCTAGGCGGCTTGGCGTCCTATAATGGCGCCCTTCCTCGCAGGGGTGTGTCATGAACGCCGTTCGTCCTCCCGCCGTGGCGGGCAGCTTCTATCCCGCCGACCCGCAGATCCTGGCCGCCGAGGTTCGGCGCATGCTCGACGCCGTGCCGCTGGCCGGCGAACCGGCGCTGGCCACCGCCCCCAAGGCGCTGATCGCCCCGCATGCCGGCTATATCTATTCCGGGCCGATCGCCGCCTCCGCCTATGCCCGGCTCCGCCCGGCCAGCCGGGACATTTCGCGGGTGGTGCTGATGGGACCGGCGCACCGGGTCGCCTTTCACGGGATCGGCATCAGCACGGCGCAGGCTTTCCGCACGCCGCTCGGCGACATTCCCCTCGACTCCAAAGCCGCCGAATTGCTGTCCATCCCCGGCGTGGTGGCGCTCGATGAGGCGCATCGCGAAGAGCACAGCCTCGAAGTCCATCTGCCCTTCCTGCAGACCCTGCTCGACCGCTTCACCCTGCTGCCGCTGGTGGCCGGCATGGCGTCCGACGCCCTGGTCGCCGATGTCCTCGAAGCCGTCTGGGGCGGGCCCGAGACCCTGATCGTGATCAGCAGCGACCTCAGCCATTACCATGATTACGACACCGCTGCCGGGCTGGACCGCATCACCGCGGACGCCATCACCCGCTTCGACCCCGGCGCCTTCGACCATAACGGCGCCTGCGGACGCACGCCGCTGGGCGGCCTGCTGACCCTGGCCAGGCGGCGCGGCATGCGCATCGAACCGCTCGACATCCGCAATTCGGGCGATACGGCCGGCCCGCGCGACCATGTCGTCGGCTATGGCAGCTGGGCGCTGTACGAGCCTCATCCGGACCATTACCTGCCGCGCGTCCTGCTCGGTCTGGCCCGCCGCGCCATCGAACGCCGTCTGACCGACCGTTCAGATCCCTTGCCGATTCCCGATATGCCGGAACTGCAGGAGAAAGGCGCCTGCTTCGTCACCCTGCATCGCGACGGGCAACTGCGCGGATGCATCGGCAGCCCCATAGCGTGGCGCTCGTTGGCCGAGGACGTGACCGAGAATGCGGTCAACGCGGCCTTCTCCGACCCGCGCTTTCCGCCGGTCAGCGCCGATGAGATGTTCCGCGTCAAATTGTCCCTGTCATTGCTGACCCCGCCCGCGCCGATGAGCTTTACCAGCCAGGAGGATCTGCTGTCCCAGCTGCGCCCCGGCACCGACGGGCTGGTGATCGAGGATGGCGGCCACCACGCTCTGTTCCTGCCCGCCGTGTGGGAACAGGTGTCCGATCCGGCCGCTTTCCTCGGCCATCTGAAGCTCAAGGCCGGACTGCCGCTGGATCACTGGTCGGCAACCTTCCGTGCTTCGCGCTTTACGGCCGAGGAGTATCACGAAGACTGAGCAGAGCCTCGGCGATCCGCGCCACCACCTCGTCCCAATCGCCGGGCGTCTTCTGGCGGAACAGGCGGGCGGTCGGATACCAGGGCGAATCGTCGCGGTCGAGCAGCCAGCGCCAGCAGCCGTCATGGCGGGACAGAATCCACACCGGCTTGCCCAGCGCGCCGGCCAGATGCACCACCGAGGTGTCGACCGAAATCACCAGATCGAGATTGGCGCACAAAGCGGCGGTATCGGCGAAATCCTTGACCTCGCCCATCGCATCGAACGGACGCAGCGCCGGCGGCAGATCATCGATCTGCGCAGCCGTTTCCCCTTTCTGCAGCGAAACGACCGAAATTCCCGGGATGTCCAGTACCGGCGCCAGCCGTGTCAGCGCCATGCTGCGGCGGCTATCCACCAGCCGGGTGCGCGGATCGTTGGCGCGCGGATTGCCGGCCCAGACCAGGCCGACCTTCAAGCCGGGCAGCGCAGACAGACGCCCGCGCCATGTCTCGATTTCGGCCGGATCGGCGGCGAGGTACGGAATATCCGCGGGAATGGTGTCGAGGCGCGTTCCCAGCAGGCCCGGCACGCTCATCATCTGCAGATGGTAGTCGTGCGGCGGCAGGGGCATCCCCATCGGCACCGTCTGCGCCACGCCGGGCACTGAGGCCAGCAGCCGGGTCAGCGGCGGATGCACTTCCAGCACGACCCGCGCCCCCGCCCGCGCGAACAGGCTGGCATACCGCGCGAATTGCAGCATGTCGCCCAGCCCCTGCTCGCCCCGGATCAGCAGCGTCCTGCCCCGCAGATCCTGGCCGGTCCAGCGCAGGTGCGGCGCCCCCTTCCAGCCCAAAGCAGGTATGGACGCGCGCCACCATTCGAATTCACGCCAGCCCTCCTCCATCTCGCCATGCAGCAGCAGATCCATGCCGAGATTGAGATGCGCCGCCGCGTAATTGGGACTGAGCTGGATGGCGCGGCGCAGAGCCCGCGCGGCGGCGGGATCGCCCCGTCCCTGCAGCACATGGCCGAGATTGTTCCAGGCGGGCGGCGCCGCCGGATCGATACTCAGCGCGGTCCGGTTGGCGGCCAGCGCCGCCTCGATCCGCCCCGCCTCATCCAGCCCGTCGCCCAGATTGATCCAGCCCAGCACGGCGGCGGGATGCAGTTGGACCACGCGCCGCAGACAGGCCACCGCCTCCCTGACGCGGACCTGCTCCTTGAGGATGCGCCCGAGATTGGCGTGGCCATTGGCATAGGCCGGGTTCAGCACCACGGCCCAGCGCGCCGAAACCTCCGCCGCGTCGTGCCGGCGCAGGTCGCATTGAGCCAGCGACAGATTGGCGCGAGCCTCGGGCTGGCCGGGCGCGCACCGCACGGCGCGGGCGATCAGCCGTTCCACCAGGGCCGGCACCGCCACCGGCTGCAGGACCAGCGCGAGATGATGATGCGCCTCGGCCAGATCCGGCGCCGCAGCGACCGCCTGACGCAGCAGCAGCGAGGCATCGGCGGGACGGCCGCTTTGCTGCAGCTGACGGGCCCGCCCGATCATGTCCATCACTCGCAGCACCTCAGAATGAACACGCAGCCCGGATTGTTGTCACCGATCTCGAGCGTGAATCCATGCAGCTTGGCGATGGCGTCGACCAGGCTCAGCCCCAATCCGTAGCCTTCGATGCTGCGGCTGGCGTCCGAGCGGAAGAAGCGCTGGAACACCGCCTCGTGCAATTCGGGCGGAATGCCCGGGCCGGTGTCGGTGACGGCCAGGATCAGCCCGCCGGGTCCGGTCTCCAGCGACAGGCGGACGCGGCCGCCCGCCGGGGTGAATTTCAGGGCATTGTCGACCAGATTGGAGATCAGCTCGGACAGCAGGTCGCGGTCGCCGGCGATCAACGGCGCCTCGGCGAGGGACAGGCTGAACTCCACCTCCTTCTCTTCGGCGATCGGTTCGTACAGTTCGGCGATCTCGCTGGCGATCTGGTGCAGCGCCACCATCTCGAACGCGGCGCGGCGGCGCCCGCCCTCGATCTCGCTGATGCGCAGCAGTGCGGTGATCAGGCGCAGCGCCTGGTCGAGGCCGGCGATGGCGCGGTCGACCGTCACCTGCCATTCCTCCTGGGTCGAGGCGCTTTCCCGGGCCCGTTCGAGGCGGGCGCGCACCCGGGTCAGCGGGGTGCGCAGATCGTGGGCGATGTTGTCGCCGACCGATTTCATGTCGTCCATCAGCCGGGCGATCTCGTCCAGCATGTGATTGACGCTGGAGGCCAGCCGGTCCAGATCGTCGCCGCCGCCATGGGTCGGCAGGCGCTCGCGCAGATCGCCCTTCATGATGCGTTCGGCGGTCTCGTGCACTTTCTGCAGCTGTTTGCGCGTGCGCTGGCTGGCCAGTCCGCCGGCGCCCAATGCCAGCAGGACCGCCGGAACCAGCCCCAGTTCCAGGGCGTGGATCACCACCGTCTGCAGATTGTCGAGGCTTTCGACATTGCGGCCGATCACCAGCCGCGTGCCATCCGGCAAAGGCAGCCCGACGGCGCGGATGGTCAGGTGGGCGGCCGGCACGTTGACGCGATGGACGGTGCCATTGAATTTCAGGTTGTCGGGCAGGCTCGGCAGATTGCCGGCGATACGCGCGCCGTCGGGCCCGAACAGTCCGGCATGGGCGACGCGGCGGAAATCGGGCATTACCCGGTTGTCGATGGTGTCCTTGAGATCGGAGGGCTTCAGATTGCCGAGGAATTGCGCGTCATGAAGCAATTGCCCGTCGACGCGCTGGATCTCGACCACCGCCGTCTGCCAGTAGATGAAGGCGAACAGCACCAGGGTGGAAAAGGCGAACAGCGCCGAATAAAGCAGCGCCAGGCGGAACATCGGCAGACGGGTCAGGGAAAGGACGGCCCCGGGCGGCATCTCAGCCGTTGGCGATCAGCATGAAGCCCGAGCCGCGGACGCTCTGGATCATCGGCGCCTCACCGGGCGCATCGATCTTCTTCCTGAGCTTACCGACATGAACGTCCACGAGATTGGTCTCGGCGATGAAACGATAGTTCCATACATTCTCAAGCAGCATGGCACGGGTCAAGACCTGCCCCGGCCGGCGCATCAGATAGTCGAGCAGCTTGAATTCGCGCGGCAGCAGCTCGATCTCGCGCGCCCCCCGGCGAACCGTCCGCTCGATCAGATCCATTTCCAGCGCCCCGACCCGCAGCACCGTCTCGCGCGACAAAGCGGGACGGCGCAGCAGCGCCTCGATACGGGCGCCCAGTTCGGCCATCACGAAGGGCTTGGTCAGATAATCGTCGCCGCCGGCTTTCAAGCCGCGTACTCTCTCGTCGACGTCGCCGAGCGCGCTCATCAGGATCACCGGGGTCGAGATCTGGGCCTGGCGCAGGGCTCCGAGGATGGCCAGCCCGTCGAGCCCGGGCAGCATGCGGTCCATCACGATGATGTCGAAATTGCCCCCGCCGGCCAAAGCCAACCCCTGGGGGCCGTCGGCCGCGTGCCTGACCTCGTAGCCGGCCTCGGAGAACTCGCTGACGATTTCGTCGGCGGTTTCCTGGTCGTCCTCGATCACCAGAAGGCGCACGGGCGCATGCAGGTCGCTAGTCGTCATGATCCTCGAAATATAATTTACGCCAAGTGTGTCACTACTAAATAATCTTTTAGGACGCCCATACCCACAGTAAAATTCATTTTAATTCATATCATTGTTTTGCAGCGCTAGAGGTCTTTCAGTCCGCCTATTGGAGACCTGTGTTTCATGTCGCTGGTAAGCTTCGTCCTACGACGCCCCTACACGGTGGTGGCCGGTCTGATCCTGATCTGCCTGCTCGGGATCGGCGCCGCCCTGCGCATGCCGGTCGACATCTTCCCCGAGATCAACATCCCGGTTCTTTCCGTGGTCTGGACCTATAACGGCATGTCGCCGCAGGACATCCAGAACCGCATCCTGTCGCTGCACCAGCGGCAGATGGCCTCGCTGGTCGACGATATCTCGCGCATCGAGGCGACCGCCTATCAGGGCGTCGGCGTCGAGAAGATCTATCTGCACGAAGGCGCGGACGCCTCCGCCGCCGTGTCGCAGGTGATCGCCTCGGCCCAGGTGGTGATCAAATATCTGCCGCCCGGCATCACCCCGCCGCTGGTTTTGCGCTATTCGGCCACCGACGTGCCGATCATCCAGCTGTCGCTATCGTCGGACACCCTGCCCGACACCAAGCTCAACGATTTCGGCCAGAACATCATCCGCCCCAACCTTGCCGTGGTGCATGGCGCCGACGTGCCGCAGCCTTACGGCGGCAAGCCGCGCGTGATCATGGCCGATCTCGACCAGCAGGCGCTCAACGCGCGCGGCCTCACTCCCGCCGACGTCGCCGCCTCGCTGAACAACCAGAACGTCATCCTGCCGGCGGGCGACGCCAAGATCGGCAGCAAGGATTATACGCTGACCATCAACAACAGCCCGGACGCCATCGCCGCGCTGAACGATTTCCCGATCAAGCAGGTCAACGGCCGCACCGTCTTCATGCACGACATCGCCCATGTCCATGACGGCTATCAGGTGCAGACCAACTCGGTCTCGGTCGACGGCAAGCCGGGTGCCTTGATCACCATCCGCAAAAGCTGCGGCGTCTCGACCCTGGCGGTGATCGACGGCATCCGCGAGGCCCTGCCCGACATCGAGAAGGTCATTCCCAAATCCATCTCGGTGAAGGCGCTGTTCGATCAGTCGGTGTTCGTCAAGGCCTCGCTCGACAGCGTCAAGATGGGCGGCATGATGGCGGCGGGTTTGACTGCGCTGATGATCCTGCTGTTCCTCGGCAATTGGCGCTTGACGCTGATCATCCTGGCCTCGATCCCGCTGGCGATCATCACCGCCATCCTGATCATGTATGCGGGCGGCCAGACGCTCAACACCATGACCCTGGGCGGCTTCGCCCTGGCTGTCGGCATCCTGGTCGACAACGGCACGGTGGTGATCGAGAACATCGAGCGCCATGTCTCGCTCGACAAGCCGCTGTCCCAGGCGATCATCGACGGCGCCGGCGAAGTCGGCATTCCGACCACCCTGGCGACGCTCTGCATCTGTATCGTGTTCATTCCGGTGTTCCTGCTGCAGGGCACCGCCAAATATCTGTTCTCGCCCCTGTCGCTGTCGGTGATCCTGTCGCTGATCGCCAGCCTGGCGCTGTCCTTCACCCTGGTGCCGGTGCTGTTCAAGTTCCTGATGCGGCGGGTGACCGCGATCCATCACGGCGAAGGGCTGGTGCGCTCGGCCAACCCGCTGATGAAGATCCATTACGGCTTCAACGACCGCTTCGAGCGCTTCCGCGAGGAATACCGCAATATCCTGGCCTGGACGCTGTCTAAGCCGCTGCCCACCATCACCTTCTTCATCGGGCTGATGCTGGTGTCGATGGTGCTGTTCCCGCAATTGGGCCGCGATTTCTTCCCGCAATCCGACGCCGGCCAGATGCGTCTGCATGTGCGCGCCCCGCCCGGCACCCGCCTGGAGCAGACCCAGGCCGATTTCGCCCAGGTCGAGCAGGCGATCCGCGAGATCGCCGGAACAGGGCAGATCGACACCATCCTCGACAATATCGGCCTGCCCTATTCCGGCCTCAACATCGCCCTGTCGGATTCCGCCACCATCGGCCCGATGGATGGCGAGGTGCTGGTGTCGCTGAAGGAAAAGCACACCCCGACCGCCGAGATCGTCGCCCGTCTGCGCAAGGAACTGCCCCAGCGCTTCGCCCAGCTGCAATTCTTTTTCCAGCCCGCCGACATCGTCGACCAGGTGCTGAATTTCGGCCAGCCGGCCCCGATCGACATCCGCGTCTCCGGCCCCGACAATGCCGAAGCCTATAAGGTGGCCACCCAGTTGGCGCGCGACATCAAAATCATCGGCGGCGTCGCCGACTCGCACGTCTTCCAGGTGCCGGACGGCCCGACCGTCAATCTCGACATCGACCGCACCATGGCCGCCGAACTCGGGCTCGACCAACGCACCACCGCCTCCAACGTGCTGGTGACCTCGAACGGCAGCGCCCAGACCGCGCCCAATTTCTGGGTCGATCCGCGCAACGGCGTATCCTATCCGCTGGTGGTGCAGATGCCGACCTATCGCCTGAAGGATACCGGCGACCTGCGCACCCTGCCGGTCTCGGCCCCGGGCGGCGGCCCGCCGCAGCTTTTGATGAACGTCGCCAAATTCAGCCGCGGCACGGTGCCGGTAGTCATGTCGCAGCTCAATATCCGCCCGGTGTTCGACGTGCATGCCGACGTGCAGGGCCGCGACCTCGACGGCGTCGCCCGGGATATCCAGAAGGTCATCGCCAAAGACCGGCCCGACCCCGCCAAGGCCATCAAGGTCACCCTGTCCGGCCAGGTCGACACCATGATCGAGAGCTATAACGGCCTGTTCGGCGGCATGGCCCTGGCGGTGATCCTGGTCTATCTGTGCCTGGTCATCAATTTCCAGAGCTGGCTCGACCCCGCCATCGTGCTGATGGCCGTGCCGTTTGCCCTGGGCGGCGTGATGTGGATGCTGTTCCTGTCGGGAACGCATCTGTCGGTTCCCGCCTTGATGGGAACGCTGATGTGCATCGGCCTGACCACCGCCAATTCGATCCTGGTGGTCAGCTTCGCCAATCAGCGCGTGGCGGAAGGCGACGATCCGCTGACCGCCGCCGCCGCCGCCGGCTATACCCGGCTCCGGCCCGTGCTGATGACGGCGGGCGCCATGATCCTCGGCATGATCCCGATGGCGCTCGGCGTCGGCGAGGGCGGCGAACAGAACGCCCCCTTGGCGAGAGCGGTGATCGGCGGCCTGCTGTTCGCCACCTTCGCCACCCTGATCTTCGTGCCCACCATGTTCCGCCTCCTGCGCCGGCCGGCGGAGTCCACCCAGAGGGAAGTCGCTTCTCATGTCTGATAACGCCCCGACTAGCTTCCGCCCCGGAACCGGACGCCGCCTCAAGCTGATGGTGGGTGGACTGGCCCTGGTCCTGGCCGCCGGCTTCCTGACCATGCGGGTCGCCCGCTACCACCATGACAGCGGGCTGACCGCCCAGGCCCGCCAGGACGCCTCGGCCGCCATCCCGGTCGAAGTGGTGACCGCCCAGGCAGGCAAGGCCGGCCTGCCGCTGACCCTGCCGGGCCAGACCGCCGCCTGGTATGAAAGCACCATCTATGCCCGGGTGCAGGGCTATGTCGGCAGCTGGTCGGCCGATATCGGCGACCATGTGAAGAAGGGCCAGGTGCTGGCCACCATCGAGACTCCCGAGCTCGACGCCGACCTGCTGGCGGCCAAGGCCAAATTGCGCGCCTCCGTGGCCGAGCAGCAGCGCCGCCAGGCCGAAGCCGAATTCGCCGACACTACCTATACCCGCTGGCGCGACAGCCCCAAGGGCGTGGTGTCGGATCAGGAACGCGAGGACAAAAAGGCGCAGGACGCGTCGGCCAAGGCCAATCTCGAAGCGGCCAAGGCGCAGGTCGCGGTCGACCAGGCCGCCGTCGACCGCCTCAACACCTTCCAGCAATTCAAGCAGGTAACGGCGCCCTATAGCGGCACCATCACCGAGCGGCGCATCGACATCGGCGACCTGTCGACCTCGACCACGCCCTTCTTCCGCATGGCCAAGGCCGATCCGATCCGCGTCTTCGTCGAAGTGCCGCAAAGCGCCTCGTCGGACCTGATGAAGGCCGGCACCGACGTCGATGTCAGCGTCTCCGGCAAGCACATCACCGGCAAGACGACGCGTACCTCGGAAGCCATCGACACCCGCGCCCGCACCTTCCGCGCCGAGATCGACCTGCCCAACCCCGATCTCTCGCTGCTGCCCGGCATGTATGTCGAAGCCGCCTTCCAGCTGGCCGGCCAGGGCGCCGTTCAGGTTCCTGCCTCGGCCATGCTGTTCCGCCCGGACGGCCCGCATGTCGCGCTGATCGATGCCCAGCAGAAGGTGCATTTCGCCGCCGTCGCCATCGCCCGCGACGAGGGCAGCGTGATCGAGATCGGCAGCGGCCTGAAGCCGGGCGACAAGGTCGTCCTGAACATCAGCAACCAGGTGGCCGAAGGCGACGCCGTCCGCATCACCGCCATCGACGGCAAGCCGCAATCATGACGCGCGCCTCTCTTCTGCTGCTCGGCACTCTGCTGTCCGGCTGTGCCGTCGGCCCCGACTATGAGAAGCCCGACCTACCCGCCCCGCCGAACTTTGCCGCCGCCGACCAAGCCGCCAAGCAGCCTTCTGTCGACCCGGCGCAGTGGTGGAAGAGTTTGGGCGATGCCGAGCTGAATTCGCTGGTCGAGCGCGCCGTCGCCGCCAATCCGGATCTTGCCATTGCCCTCTACCGCCTGCAGGAGGCGCGTACCCAGGAGGCCGTGCTGCTGGGCAACGCCCTGCCCAAAGGCGAGGCCGCCGGCGCCGCCGCGCGCGGCACCGGCAACGACGTGACCAAGGGCCGCGCCTCGACCCTCCTGCGGTCGGGCGACAATACCGGCCTCAGCCCGACCCGGCAGATCGAACAGATCGGGGGCTTCGACGCCGACTGGGAGCTCGATCTGTTCGGCCAGTACCGGCGCGCCATCGAGGCCGGCATCTATGACGCCGCGGCCGCCGCGGAAGCGCGCAATCAGGCGCTGGTCGGCGTCATCTCCGATCTGGTGCGCGCCTATGTCGATTTGCGCGGGCTGCAGATGCGCCTGGCCGTGCTGGGCCAGGACATCGATGCCGCCACCCGCTCGCGCAATTATGTGAAGATGCGCTTCGAACACGGCCTCACCAACGAGCTGGACCTGACCCTGGCCGAGCGCGAGCTCTCCAGCCTCAAATCTCAGCAGGCTCCGCTGGCGGCGCAGGCCAACGCGGCGCGGTACACCATCGCCGCCTTGCTGGGTCGCTATCCGGAAGACCTGGCGGGCGAACTGTCCGACATCAAGCCTATCCCCGCCTTGCCGGCGCGCATCGAGCCGGGCCTGCCGCTGCAACTGATCGAACGCCGCCCCGACATCCGCCAGAGCGAAGCGCAGCTGGCCGCCGCCAATGCCCGCATCGGCGTCGCGACCGGCAACCTGTTCCCGCATATCGGCCTGGATGCCAGCGTCGGCACCCAGTTCGACCAGGTCGGCTTCAATCCCGCCGGCGGCACCCATATCTGGTCGCTGGGCCCCTCCGCCTATTGGTCGATCCTCGATTTCGGCGCGCTCGACGCCCAGGTCGATATCGCCGATTACCGCACCAAGGAGCAGCTGGAGGTCTATCGCCGCAGCATCCTGACCGCGGTACGCGACGTCGACGGCGCGGTCGAGGCCTTCTCGGCCCAGCAGGACAGCGTCGCCAATCTCGGCGATGCGCTGGCCCAGGCGCAGCGCGCCGTCATGCTGGCGACGGAACGCTATGATCGCGGCCTGACCGACTATCTCAATGTCGTGGATGCCGAGCGGCGGCTCTATGAATTGGAGGCCCAGCTGATCACGGCGCAGCAGGGCGCCGGCGAGGATTTCGTCACCCTGTTCCGTAGCCTGGGCGGCGGATGGGAAGGATTCCAGGACACGCCGGACATCCGGCTGCCGCATCCGGCGATTATTGCCATGGTCGAGCGTCTTATTACGCCGATTCATGACAGTTCCGTTAAATGACCCGGCCAGAGTCTTGTAATCGCTGACTTTCCTTCGCAAACGCCGGGCCAGAACTGCCCCGACTCTGTGCAGGAATGCCACAGGGACGAGCATTCAAGAATCGCTGAATATGATACATAAAAGCCACATACTGCGATGCAGCATGGCGGAAAATCAAGGTTTTCTGGGATTTTTGTGGCAATTTGCACCGCGACAAAATGCGCAATAAAAATGTCACAGTGTGCCATACTAAAATAAATTTTAATTTCGGTCGCCGAGGCCGATTCGTATCTTACCGCCGAACAGTCCGCTGACTCTTCAAACCCTGGGCCATTTGCGCATTCGCGCCGGCCTGGGCGGCAGGATTGCATCTATCGCTCTGGCATTGGCAATCAATGCCGCACGCTTCGCGGGAGAACCAATTTGAATAAATTCCTCACCTCGGCCGCCGCCGTCGCCCTGCTCTGCGGTGCCGCCGCCGCTCGCGCCGACGACACCGCCACCATCAACGGCATCACCTTCTATGGTATCCTGGACGTCGGCGTCACCTATGACACCCATGGCGCTCCGGAAAACACCTACGGCTCGGTCAACGACCCGCACCTGATTCAGAAGTACGGCAACAAGTCGAGCTGGAATCTGTCGAACAGCAACCTGAACCAGTCCCGTATCGGCCTGAAGGGCGCCGAAGACCTCGGCGACGGCTGGACCGGCCTGTTCAAGCTGGAAACCGCCGTCAACCTGTCGGGCGGCAACATCGTCGACGGCCTGAAGACCATCAGCATGAACAATGGTGTCGCTCAGCAGAGCCAGACCACCTTCGCCGATTCGAGCCATGCCGGTGAGGCGTTCAACCGCGCCGCCTATGTCGGCGTCAGCAACGACAAGTTCGGCACCCTGACCGCCGGCCGCCAGACCACCATGCAGGCCGACCTGATCGGCACCTACGATCCGCTGTACAACGGCTACGGCTTCTCGCTGATCGGCTTCTCCGGCACCGCCGCCGGTTCGGGCTCGACCGAAGACGCCCGCTGGGACAACTCGGTGAAGTACCTGTACTCCTACGGTCCGTTCCGCGTCGGCGCCCAGTACCAGTTCGCCGGCACCATCAGCCGTAACGACAACGGCGTCGCCGCCGATGTCGGCTTCGACTATGCCGGCCTGTCGGTCGACGGCGTCTATGTCCACAAGAAGGACGAGATCTCGGCTTCGCCGCTGTCCGCCGCTCAGGTGCTGACCGCTTCGGCCGCCGGCTTCGACATCACCAAGACGATCGCCGCGACCGCCTTCGATGCCGACTCCTACACCATCGCCGGCCGCTACACCTGGGAACAGTTCAAGTTCTTCGGCGGCTTCGAGTACATCAAGTCGATGAACCCGTCCTCGCCGATCTTCGCCGGCAACTACGACATCGGCGGCTACCAGATCTACGCGCCGAACAACACCGCGTTCACCAACAACCGTGAGCAGGAAATCGCTTGGGTCGGCGCCCGCTACCAGGCCACTTCGAAGTTCGAGATCGACGCCGCCTGGTACTATCTGCACCAGAACTCCTATGCCACCGGCGCCAACACCGGTTGCTCGGACACCCGCGCCTCCAACTGCTCGGGCGAACAGCATGTCATCTCGCTGCTGCTGGATTATCACTTCACCAAGAAGTTCGACACCTATGCCGGCGTGATGTACTCCGATGCCCTGAACGGTCTGGGCAACGGCTTCCTGCACAACAACAACGTCTCCCCGTCGGTCGGCGTGCGCTACACCTTCTAAGAAGGCCGCGCCGTTCGATTTTCGGACGAGTGATAAAGAACGCTCCCAGGGCAACCTGGGAGCGTTTTTTATGGATCACGCGATACCCTGCACCCCGCAAGAATCCTTGACATTGCGAAAGAAATGCGACACTATTTTTGCAACGGACATGTAATACTGTCCGTATATCAGCCGCCGTACTTGCCTTTACGGTGACTTGGCTCCGGACTCACGACGATCGGTGGTCCGTTCCTACAGTGTAGCGATATAAGGGCCGTTCAAAGGGACGGCCCTTTTTCATTGAGTTATGATTTCGACACGCTTTTATTCTTCTGATTACTAGACAATTCAAAAACGAGATCGAAGCCCTTCCGATGTCTATTGTTTCCGCCACCCCCGAAAACATCACCGCCGGAGCCCAATTGCTGCGCGCCGGCCGTCTGGTCGCCTTCCCCACCGAGACCGTCTACGGGCTGGGCGGCGACGCCACCAACGACCGCGCGGTCGCCTCGATCTTCGCCACCAAGGGACGGCCCAGCTTCAACCCGCTGATCATCCATGTGCCGACCGTCGAAGAAGCCGCCCGCCTGGTCGATTTCGACGAGCGTGCCCGGCGCCTCGCCGCCGCCGTATGGCCGGGTCCGCTGACCCTGGTGCTGCCGCGCCGCCAGCACAGCCCGGTATCGCTGCTCGCCTCGGCCGGCCTCGACAGCCTGGCGGTGCGCATTCCCGATCATCCGATCGCGCTGGAGCTGCTGCGCGCCACCGGCTGCCCGGTCGCCGCCCCCAGCGCCAACCCGTCCGGCCGCGTCAGCCCGACCACCGCCCGCCATGTCGCCGAGCATGTGGAAAGCGGCCAGCTGGCCCAGGATGTGGCGATGATCCTCGATGGCGGCCCTTGCGAGGTCGGCGTCGAATCGACCGTGCTCGATCTGACCGGCGCCCGCCCGACCCTGCTGCGTCCGGGCGGCATTCCGCGCGAAACGCTGGAGCAATATCTCGGCCCGATCGCGGTCGCCCGGGCCATCGAAGGCGGCGGACCGAAATCGCCCGGCATGCTGGAAAGCCACTACGCCCCGACCCTGCCGGTGCGCATCGAGGCGGAAAGCGCGGTCGCCGGCGAAGCTCTGCTGGGCTTCGGCCCCGACGCGCGCGACGCCATGCTGAATCTCAGCCCGACCGGCGATCTGGGCGAAGCGGCGGCCAATCTGTTCGCCATGCTGCGCGCGCTCGACCGCCCGACCTTCCGCGGCATCGCCGTGATGCCGATCCCGGATCACGGGCTGGGTGCTGCGATCAACGACCGCCTGCGCCGCGCCGCGACGCGTTAAATGTGGCGCGTTCCACGCGCCTGTTCGCGCCAAGCTATTCCTGTTCTGGAACGGCGGCTGTCGGCAGCGCGGCGGCCCTTGGCCGCGGAACGATTCCCCAGGGAATCGTTCCGTCAGATTTGCCAGAGGCGTTTAGCCTCCTCGGCAATGACAACCGGATATTCCTCAGGCCAGAATAATTTGGCTTCGGGGATTTTCCGGATGCCCTGGGACTTGGGAAACAATCCGGCGAGATAATCCGCCTCGGCCGGATTGAAAATGCGATCCGCCATGCCCCAGACGACCCGCACCGGAATGGGCGAGCGCTTCAGCTCGCTTTCCAGACCCAGCAGCGGATTGGGCGCCAGCGCCACCGCATAGGCGTCGATCTGCTCCTTGCGTTTCGCCGAGCTGACCAGCGGACCGAGATAGAGGTCGAGGATCTGGTCCGACAGCTCCTGCGGACGCGTATAGGTCAGCCCGCCCAATCCCCTGTCCGAACGCGCCAGCGTCTTGTCGGTCACCCACGGCACCAGCAGCTTCTCGGCATAGAGACCCTTGCGCGCCAGATCGATCACCGGCGCGACCGAAGGTGGAGGGCTGTCCGGTTCGGTGTCGCAATTGGTCAGCAGGACGCTGCACACCCGCTGCGGATGGCGCGTCATCAGGATCTGCGCCACGGCACCCCCGCTGTCATTGGCGACGATGTCGAAGCGCTGCACGCCCAGCCGGTCCAGCAGATCGATCAGCATCGAGGCCTGGGCGGTCACCGAGACATCCTGGCCATCCCGCATCTCGGTCAGGCCATGCGCCATCATGTCGGCGGCGATGCAGCGCCGGACGCCCGATAGACGCTCGATCGCGCCGCGCCATTGCCAGCTGTTGAGCGGGAAGCCATGCAGGAACAAAGCGGCATCGCCCTGCCCCTGATCGACGTAAGCGATGCGGCCGAAGCCGGTTTCGATGAAGCGCCGGGGATCGGAAGCGGCATCCACGCGGGAAGCCAGAGCCAAAGATACTGAACCTTGAAGAAACTGCCTGCGGGTCATCGCATCCTCCATGTCGAGAGGCCTTCACCCTGATCCTGGTGAGGGAAGCGTCTCAATAACCTCACAGGTCATGGAGTTTCACCCGCCCCCGCGTATCATCGCCTGATGAACGAGATGCTTCCCCATGTCGGCACCCTGCTGCGCGAATGGCGCGTGACGCGGCGCCTGAGCCAGCTGGACCTGGCGCTCGAAGCCGGGATTTCGGCGCGCCATCTGTCATATGTCGAAACCGGCAAGGCGCGGCCCAGCCGCGACATGATCAGCCTGCTGGCCGAAGTGCTGGAAATGCCGCTGCGCGAGCGCAACGCGCTGCTGACCGCGGCAGGCTTCGCCGCCAAATACCGCGAGACCACGCTCTCTACCCCGGAGATGGCGCCGGTCCAACAGGCCGTCGATTATATCCTGCGGCACCAGAACCCCTATCCGGCGCTGGTGATGAACCGCCATTGGGACCTGTTGATGGTCAACAGCTCCTTCATCCGCATCTTCAGCAAATTCCTCGACGGCCCGAGCAGACACCGCAATGTGATGCGCCAAGTGTTCGATCCGGAAGACATCCGGCCCGCCATCGTCAATTGGGAGGAGATGGCCGAGGATCTGATCCGCCATCTGCACAATCAGGTGGCGGCAACGCCTTCGGACACCAGATCGCGCGCCCTGCTGGAGGAGATTCTGGCCTATCCCGGCGTGCCCGAAGGCTGGCGCCGCCGTCAGCCCGGCCAGGAAACCCGGCCGCTGCTGACCTGCAACTTCAAGAAAGGCGATCTGGAACTAAGGCTGTTCTCGACCTTCACCACCTTCGGCACGCCATGGGACGTGACGGTCGATGAACTGCGCATCGAATGCATGTTCCCGGCCGACGAAGCGACCGCTGAGCTGTGCAGAAGCATTGAATAGCCCCTCAGGCGCCGGGCGCGGCTTCCAGCCGCTGGGCTACCGCGCCAAGCTATACAGAATCAAGCCTTCGGCTATCGGCAGCGCGGGGCCGCCTTGCGGCCCGGAAAATTAAAGAGACTCGAGCCAGGACAGGCGCTGGCGGGTCTGCTCGATCTCGAAACCGAGCCAGCGCTGGAACTCGCCGTTCTCGTCACTGCTGGCCGCGGCCAAATCTTCCAGCCGGACGAGGTCGGTTTCAGCGGCATCGATCAGCATGTCGAGCTGGGCACGTTTCTCGCTGTCCGACAGCAGATGAAGGAAGCGCATCTTCAACGCCACCACCAGCTTGGTAATGTCCGATCCCGACCGCAGACGGGCGGTCAGCAGGGTACGCAAGGCGGTGCGGCCATTGCCGGTGATCGCCACCAGCGCGTCATCCGCCATGCCCTCGCCATCGACCGGCGAGACCAGGCCTTCATATTTCAGCAGCTCGATCGAGGTGCCCATCAGGTCGAGTGACGGCCCCATGACACGGGCGCAGAACTCCCGCACCCCGCGCGCGAGGTCGGAATAGCGCATCGGCGCATCGGCAATCAAGCCGAGGGCACAGAAACGAACCGCCTCCTTGGGCGTGAGGGTTTGATCGGCGAACATGATGCGACTCATTATAAGCATCTTGCACCGCAGCGTCGAGCTTCAGTCGTTCATGAAGCCCTCAGGCGCCGGGCGCGGCTTCCAGCCGCTTGCGGCCGTGGAACGATTTCGGGGAAATCGTTCCATCCTTCCCCTCTATTCCATCCTGTGTTAGAAGCGCCGCCATGCATTTTCTCGATTTCGAAAAACCCATCGCCGAGCTGGAAAGCAAGATCGAGGAGTTGCGCCATTTGAGCGACTCCGACGGCATCA
>JAJPHO010000161.1 GCA_021325215.1 Alphaproteobacteria bacterium | reverse complement strand
GCCGGACTGGCGGAGCATGGCGTCGACAAGGGTGGTCTTGCCATGGTCGACGTGGGCGATGATGGCGATGTTACGGAGGTTCATGACACTCACACGGCAGAAAGAGTTGACTCGACTAAACGAGCAAGATTGGTTTCCGGACGCGGCCCCATGTGGCTGATCACCTCTGCGGCGCAAATGCCGCCGGTGCGGGCGCATAGCGCCGCGTCGCGTCCATGGGTATATGCATAGAGAAAGCCGGCGGCATATAAGTCACCAGCACCGGTCGTGTCAACCAGTCGTTGCACCGGCTCGGCCGGCACGGTGACCGTTCCGCCCTTGGTGACCACCGTCGAACCATGCTCGCCGCGGGTTACGGCGGCCAGCTCGACATGGGCGCGGACGGCGCTCAAAGCCTGATCCAGATCGGTGCGGTACAGCGCTGTCAGCTCGGCTTCGTTGGCGAACACCAGGTCGACATGGTCGGCCAGCAATGTCATGAAAGAATCACGATGCCGTTCGACGCAGAACGGGTCGGACAGCGACAGCGCCACCTTGCGGCCGGCCTTGTGGGCCAGGGCCGCGGCCTTGAGGAAAGCCTCCTTCGCTTCGGGGCGGTCCCACAGATAGCCTTCGAGATAGGTGACCTGGGCGCCGCTGATCAGCGCCTCGTCGACATCGGCCGGGGTCAGCTCGACGCAGGCGCCGAGATAGGTCTGCATGGTGCGCTGGGCATCCGGGGTCACCATGATCATGCAGCGCGCGGTGGGCGCGGCCTCGACCGCGGCGGCGGTCGGGAAATGGACGCCGAGGCTGGTCAGGTCATGGCGGAACACGGCGCCCAGCTGGTCGTTCTTGACCTTGCCGATGAAGCCGACCTTGCCGCCCAGGGACGCGATGCCGGCGGCGGTGTTGGCCGCCGAGCCGCCCGACACTTCGACGGCGGGGGGCAGGCGGCTGTAGATGGCGTCGGAGCGCTCGGCATCGACCAGGGTCATGATGCCTTTCTCGACACCCAGTTCCGCCAGCAAGGGTTCTTCGACGCGGGCCAAAATATCGACGATGGCGTTGCCGATGGCGGCGACGTCGTAGGCGGAATCCAAGGTGTGATCCTCCGGGAGGGTGAATGCGGCGGGAGTATAGCTTCCGGGGCTGTTTAGTAAACCAGCATGTTCCGGATCAGCACCTGGCCCTTCCATTCGCGGCCGAGGCCGGCCTCGACGGCGGCATGGATCACCTTCTTGGCCTCGTTGCTGCCTTCGCCGGCCGATTGCAGGATCTCGAAATTGCGGTTGGGCATTTCGCGGTCGGCCTTGGCGATGATGGTGGTCTTCAGCGCTTCGAGCCGCTTGGCTTCCTCGACATCGACCCCGGCCAGCCAGCAATCGACGGCGATATGCTTCCAGCCGCCATCCTCGGTGCGGATCGCGACCGAGATGCGGGGCAGCACGATCATGGTGGGCGTCAGTTTCTGCTCGCCGCCCAGCTTGATGTCCTTGGCATGGAGCGGGGCCTGGCCCGGCAGGGCAAGCAAGGTCGCGGCAAGGATGATGGGAAACAGACGCCTTCCGTTCATGCTCTCACGCTTACCCGAATCTTTGGCCCATAGAAATTTTTTACATGATACACAATATATCGACAAAATACCGGATAATATTCGCAACCTCGCTGTTGGCGAGACGAGGGTAAAGGCATATTTTAAGGCGGCATCGCTTGCCCAGAGGACAGCCTATGATTGCGCGCCCCCATTTCCTTCTCTCCCTGTTCGCCGCTTTTGTGATGATGGTTTCGGCCCACAGCGCCGACGCCAAGCAGAAGGCGACCGACGACGCTCCGCTGGCCCAAAACGAGATCAAAGGAAAGGCGCCGAGCAACTATCTGGCCCTGTCCCGGCTGCACATGCCCGTGCTGGTCGACAGCAACCGGCAGTTCCGCTCGCTGGAGTTGGAAGTCTGGCTGGCGCCGGTCGACGAGGAAAATCTCGCTCTTGCTCGTTCCCAGAAAAAGGCCATCATGGCGGGCCTTCAGGAGGACTTCTCCAACTACGACTGGGAAGCTTTCAAAGACTCGAAAAAGGGACCGGACATCGCCAAGAAAATCGTCGCTTCCACCGTGGAGCGGATCTCCGGCGCCAAGCTGCAGGACGTGCTGATCAAGACGTTGCTGCTGCGATGAAATCAGACAAAAACTGAAAAATTTGGGAAGGGTACGATGACGCAGCATATCGATGAGCTTAAGGAACGCATTATCCAGCAAGCGGTCGACATAGGGCGTCAAAAATTATCCGCCGGACAGCAGGTCCTGGCCGAACGCCTTATTCGCGCTTCCTATGCCAATGTCGCCCCCGAGGACGTGCTCAAGCGCGACCCGGAGAGCCTGTTCGGCGGCGCCGCTTCGCTGCTCGACTTCATGGGCGAGCGCAAGCCCGGCGCGCCCAAGCTGCGCGTCTATCTGCCGCGGTACGAGGATTCCGGCTGGGAGGGCGAGCACGGCATCATCGAGATCGTCAATGACGACATGCCCTTCCTGGTCGACAGCCTGTCGGCGGCGCTGCAGAAGCGCGACATCGACATCCATCTGCTGGTCCATCCGGTCCTGTCGGTCACCCGCGACGCGCAAGGGCGCCTGACCGGCATCGCCGAGAAGCGCGGCGAGAAGGATCATCATCTCGAAAGCGTGATGCATATCGAGATCGACCGCCTGGCCGCCGCCACCGATTCGGCCGGGCTGGCCGCCGAGCTGCTGGCGGTGTTCGCCGATGTGCGCGCCGCCGTCGAGGATTGGCAGCCGATGCGCCAGGCCGCGGTCGCCGTCATCGACGAACTGAAGACCGCGCAGGTGCCCGAGGGCGCCGGCGACGTCGCCGAGACCCGCGAATTCCTCAAATGGCTGTGCGACGACAATTTCACCTTCCTCGGCGTGCGCGCCATCGAGTTCTCCGCCGGCAGCGACAAGGTGGGCGTCGCCCCCGAAACCTCGCTCGGCCTGCTGCGCGACGTTTCGCTGGGCCTGTTCGACAGCGATTCGCACGGCCAGAAGGCCGGCCCCGAAGTCGAGGCCTTCCTGCGCCCGACTTTGCTGGTGTTGACCAAGGGCGACCGCATCTCGACCGTGCACCGCGCCGTGCAGCTCGACGTGATCGGCATCAAGCGCTTCGACAAGTCGGGCAAGGTGATCGGCATGTTCGCCATCGCCGGCCTGTACGGCCATGCCGCCTATTCGCTGTCGACCCTGGCGATTCCCTATCTGCGCCAGAAGGTCAGCAAGATCATCGAACGCGCCGGCTTCGCGCCGGCCAGCCATGACGGCAAGCAGCTGCTGGCCATCCTGGAAAATTATCCGCGCGACGAGCTGGTCCAGGCTTCCGACGAGCTGCTGTTCAACATCAGCTTGGGCATCCTGCGCCTGCAGGGCCGCCAGCATGTGGCCGCCTTCCTGCGCCCCGACGATCTCGGGCGCTTCGTCTCGGCGCTGGTCTTCGTGCCGCGCGACCGCTACGACACCAAGCTGCGCCAGCGCTGGTCCGAAGTGCTGGAGGACGCGTTCGGCGGCACGGTCGTCACCTGGTTCGCCCAGGTCGCCGACAATCCGCTGGCCCGCCTGCATTTCGTCGTCCGCAAGAAGGACAAGGCGCTCAAGATTCCGGACATCGAGGATCTCGAAAAGCGTCTGGCCGACGCCGCGCGCTCCTGGGCGGACCGTCTGCGCGAGGCTCTGCTGGAAACCCATGGCGAGGAAAAGGGCCTGGCGCTCTATCGCCGCTGGGGCGACCTGTTCCCGCTGTCCTACCGCGAGCTGGAAAGCCCGCGCGCCGCGCTGGGCGACATCGACCAGCTGGTCACTCTCGGCGGCAAGGTGGCGGTGCGCCTGCATCGTCCGCTGATGGCGGCCGAGACCGAGGTACGCTTCAAGCTCTATCACCAGAGCCAGCCGGTCGCTCTGTCCGACGTGCTGCCTTTGTTCGAGCATATGGGCTTCCGCGTCATCTCCGAGAACCCGCACGAGCTGCGCCGCGACGCATCGGACGTGGTGTGGATTCACGATTTCTCGATGGCCACCCTGGACGGCACCAAGCTCAATGTCGAGGCGCTGCGCCACCGGTTCGAGGATGCCTTCCTGGCCCTGTGGACCGGCGACGCCGAGGATGACGGCCTCAACAAGCTGCTGGTCGGCGCCGATCTGAACTGGCGCCAGATCTCGATCCTGCGCGCTTATGCCAAATATCTGCGCCAGGCCGGCTCGACCTTCTCGGGTTCCTATGTCGAACGTTCGCTGGTGTCGAATGTCGGCATCGCCAAGCTGCTGGTGCAGCTGTTCGAGCGCCGCTTCGACCCGGCCGGCACCGGCAAGGACGAGGATATCCTGGCCGCCATCGAAAAGGCCCTGGATGCGGTCACCAGCGCCGACGAAGACCGCATTCTGCGGCGCTTCCTCAATTTGATCGACAGCACTTTGCGGACCAACTACTTCCAGAAGGCGGCCGACGGCGGCGCCAAGAACTATGTGTCGTTCAAGCTGGACAGCCAGAAGGTTCAGGGCTTGCCGCTGCCCCGTCCGAATGTCGAGGTGTTCGTCTATTCGCCGCGCATGGAAGGCATCCATCTGCGCGGCGGCAAGGTCGCGCGCGGCGGCATCCGCTGGTCCGACCGCCCGGAAGATTTCCGCACCGAGATCCTCGGCCTGATCAAGGCGCAGATGGTCAAGAACGCGGTGATCGTGCCGGTCGGCTCGAAGGGCGGCTTCGTGGTGAAGCGTCCGCCGGCCACCGGCGGCCGCGAGGCGTTCCTGCAGGAGGGTATCGCCTGCTATCAGACCCTGATGCGCGGCCTGCTGGACATCACCGACAATCTGGTCGCAGGCGCGGTGTCGCCGCCCAAGGATGTGGTGCGCCGCGACGAGGACGATCCCTATCTGGTGGTCGCCGCCGACAAGGGCACCGCGACGTTCTCGGACATCGCCAACGGCGTGTCGGCCGAGTACGGCTTCTGGCTGGGCGACGCCTTTGCCTCGGGCGGTTCGGTCGGCTATGACCACAAGGTGATGGGCATCACGGCGCACGGCGCCTGGGTGTCGGTCGAGCGTCATTTCCGTGAAATGGGCCGCGACTGCCAGAAGGAAGACTTCACGGTGGTCGGCATCGGCGACATGTCGGGCGACGTGTTCGGCAACGGCCTGCTGCGCTCCAAGCATGCCAAGCTGCTGGCCGCCTTCGACCATCGTCACATCTTCATCGACCCCAATCCGAACCCGGCCAAGTCGTTCGAGGAACGCCAGCGCATGTTCGCGCTGCCGCGGTCGTCCTGGGCCGATTACGACAAGTCGCTGATCTCGCCGGGCGGCGGCATCTATCCGCGCGACGCCAAGACCATCGCCCTGTCGCCCGAAGCCTGCGCGGCCCTCGGCGTGCCGGCCGATCCGCTGACGCCGCCGGAACTGATCCGCCATCTGCTGTCGGCCGAGGTCGATCTGCTGTGGTTCGGCGGCATCGGCACCTATGTCAAATCCGAGAGCGAAAGCCATGCCGATGTCGGCGACCGCGCCAACGAGGCGCTGCGCGTCGACGGCGCCAATCTGCGCTGCAAGGTGATCGGCGAAGGCGCCAATCTCGGCCTGACCCAGCTGGGCCGCGTCGAAGCGGCGCTGCGCGGCGTGCGTCTGAACACCGACGCCATCGACAATTCGGCCGGCGTCGATTGCTCGGATCACGAGGTCAACATCAAGATCCTGGTCAATGACGCGGTAGCCGACGGCGACATGACCCTCAAGCAGCGCAACGAGCTGCTGGCCAAGATGACCGACGATGTCGGGCTGCTGGTTCTGCGCGACAATTATCTGCAGACCCAGGCCCTGTCGATCTTCGAAAGCCTGTCGACCGCGATGGCCGAGACGCAGATGCGCTACATGCGCATGCTGGTGGTTTCCGGCCGCCTCAACCGCGCGGTCGAGTTCCTGCCCGGCGACGAGGAGCTGAAAAAGCGCCTGCACAGCGGCGGCACCGGCCTGACCCGGCCGGAGCTGGCGGTGCTGCTGGCCTACAGCAAGATGTGGCTGTATGACGCGGTGCTGGCGTCCGACCTGCCGGACGATCCGGTGCTGGTCGACGATCTGGTGCGCTATTTCCCCGCCGAGCTGCGCAAGAAGGAATGGCGTGCCCGCATGGACCGCCATCGCCTGAAGCGCGAGATCATCGCCACCTCGGCGGTGAACTCGATGGTGAACCGCATCGGCGGCAGCTTCGTCTACCGCATGATGGACCGCTTCGGCTGCGGCCCGGAGGAAGTCGTGCGCGCCTATCTGGTGACCCGTGACGCTTTTGCCATCCGCGAAGTGTGGGAAGCGGTCGAGGCGCTGGACGGCCAGGTGCCGGCCGAGGTGCAGATCTCGATGCTGAACGAGATCAACCGCCTGATCGACCGCGGGGTCGCCTGGATTCTGAACCATGCGCCGCGCCCGATCGACATGGGCAAGCTCAAGACCATGCTGGCCCCGGCGATCGATCTGCTGCGCAATCACCGGGAATCCTTCATGGCCCCGGATGCGCTGGCCATCTTCGATTTCCGTGCCGACCAGTACATCAATGCCGGCATTCCCGAAGAGCTCGCCAACAAGGTTGCCGGCATGATCCTGCTGGCGGCGGCGGGCGACATCGCCACCATCGCGCTGCGCATCGGCAGCACGGTTGAGCGGGTGGCGCAGTTCTATTTCCGCGTCTCGACGCGCTTCGGCCTCGGCTGGCTGCGCGCCACCGCGGACGCACTGCCGGAAGCGGGCGTGTGGCAGCGCATGGCCATCGACGCGGTGATCGACGATCTCTACGTCCATCAGGGCCAACTGACCGGCGCCATCGTCCAGAGTTCGGGGGCGATGCAGCCGGAGGAGGCCCTGGCGGTGTGGGCCGATCAGCGCAAGGTGGCGGTCACCCGTGTCGAGCGTCTGCTGGGCGAGATGCGCAGCATCGGCTCGGTGGATCTGGCGACCCTGGTGGTCGCCGGCAACCACCTGCGCTCGCTGGCGCAGTCCCAGACGGTGTAAGGCCCGATTTCCCGCGAAGGTCGCTGAGACCTTCGCGGTGAGATCAGGCGGCCGAGCTGCGCCGGCCCAGACGGTGCAAGACGAACAGCAGGACGGCGGTCATCGCGATGCCTGCCCCCAATCCCTGCCAGGCCGAGACCTGCGACCAGCGGGCGGCTTCGATCAAAGCGACATCGGACAGCAGCACCAGCAGCGCCACCCGGGCGTGGCTGGCCCCGCCCTGTACCGCGCGCTGATAGAAATGCTGCCGGTGCGCCTGCCAGATCTTCTCACCCCGCAAGGCCCGTTTCGTAATCGTAATGGTCGCGTCGGCCAGGTAATAGGCCGGCAGGATCAGCGCCGCCGCCCACATGCCCTGGGCGGCCAGGCGCAGCAGCAGCCAGGCCAGAAGATAACCCAGCGGCACGCTGCCGGAATCGCCCAGGAAGATCTTGGCCGGGTGCCAGTTCCAGATCAGGAAGCCGATCGCGGCGCCCGCCAGCACGGCGGATTGTTCCGTGGCCGGGCTCAACAGCATCAGGCCGGCCGACAGGCACAGGGTCTCGACCCCGGTGATGCCGTCGATGCCGTCCATGAAATTATAGAGATTGAGGAACCACACCCACAGGATGGCGGCCAGCAGCCGGTCGGCCCAGAAGGGCAGCAGCCCCTGGAAGACGAATTGATGGTCGGGCAGGGCCCACAATCCCGCCGCCACGGCGGCGACATGCACCAGCAGGCGCAGCCGCGCCGGCAGGCTGGCGCGGTCGTCGCGCCAAGACAGGATCAGCAGCGCGAACGCGCCGGCCATGACGATCAGCTGGCCCGACAGCGCCATGCCGAGGGCGGCCAGCACCAGCCAGCCCAGCAGGATGACCGGCGTCACCGCCAACCCGCCGCCGCGCGGGGTCGGGCGGGTGTGGCTCGACCGCTCATTGGGAAGATCGAGGATCTGGCGCTTGCGCAGCCAGCCGACCAGGCGCCGCACCGAGAGGGCGGTGGCGGCCAGGCTGACCAGGAACGGGATCAGCCAGTCGCTCATGCCGTCACCGGACGCACAGTGATCGATCCGCTCCAGGGCAGATTGGCGCGGATGGCGAACAGGATCGCGGTCAGCGGCAGCTCTTCGCCGCGCAGGGTGCGGCGTTTGACCGGCTGCACCGTGACCGGGGTGCCGCCCGACAGCAGCAGGCGATGGCCGCCGGAGGTCAGCACCACGCCGCCTTCGGTCTGTTCGGCGGTCCAGGGCGTGATCAGGCGGCGCTCGATGCGCGGCCGTCCGGTGCCCAGCACGATGTCGTCGAGGGTCATCGAGTCGCCGTCGAAATGCCAATAGCGCTCGATCTGGCGATGGCCGCCGAAGCGCCCGAAGCCGTCCATGGCCAGCCGCACGCCGTCATGGATGGTGCGCAGCTCGGGCGCCGGTCCGGCGATGTTGCGGCGGAAGGCTTCGGAATAGGCGTCGCGGACTTCCGGATAAGGATCGTTGCCGTCGAGCGACAATCCGCCATGCCGGGCGCCCGCGGCTTGGCCCGGGCCGGGATCGACGAACAGCGGAATGCCGTTCCAATGCAATTCCGGCGCGCCGAGATCGTGATGGGCCAGTCCCTCATGGACCGGCCAGCCGCCGGGCGGGCAGTGCCACAGGCCGGACCAGGCGCCGATATCCAGGCGCAGCCAGCCATCCTGGCGCAGGATCTCGAGGTCGCACAGGCGGGCCTGGCGGCGCAGCTCTTCCAGCGCGCGCAGCTCGGAGTCGTCCAGGACGGCGAAGGGGTCTTCGAAATCGAGGCCTTCCGGGCGTCCGCCGATTTCCGGCAGGCCGCCGGTCAGGGTGATGGCGTCGAGCGCGCCGACCATCGAGCGGGCGGCGGCGGCCAGGCGCCATTGCTCCGGGCGGGCGCGGTGGCGCGCCGCCAGCCAGGATTCGATGAACAGACGGGCCAGCTGGCGCTGGCGCAGGCTCGACCCCTCCCGCGTGATGCCCGAGACGCCCAGCCCCTGTTCGGCGGCGGCCAGCAGCAGGCGCAGGCCGCGCGCGGCTTTTTCCTCATCACCGGCGGCGAGGCCGTCGCGGTAGAGCGGCGCGCCTTGGGCGGCCTGATCGCCCGGCCGGGCGTTCCAGCCCTGGCCATTGGCCTTCACGCGGCCGCGCAGCCGCTCCCAGCGCCACTGACGCAGCACCGGATCGTGCCAGCTTTCTTTGAGGGTTGAGAGGAATGAGGAAATGACCGGGCTCCCGTTGTGCAAATTTGTATAAGAACAGCGGTCGCCCCGCGTCAAGGTTTGCCGGCTGCGAGGCTTTACGCTAATTTGCGCGGCAATGAGCTCCTCCGGCCTTCCTTCCGTGTTCCGTCTGCATCGCGGCCACATCGCTTTCATCCACGACATCGTGATGGCGGCGCTGTCGATCCTGCTGTCGCTTTGGCTGCGCATGGGGGACAGCCTGTGGGATACCTGGAGCGCCGGGCGCCTGGTCAAGCTGGCTGGCCTTTTCGTCGTGGTCGCCGCTCCGGTACTGCTGTCGCAGCGGCTTTACCGCGGCATCTGGCGCTATGTCTCGACTCAGGAATTGCTGGCGCTGGTGCGCGCCGTCACCCTGATCATGCTGATTTTTCAGGTCGTCCTGTTCGTGCTGACCCGCGCCGCCGACCTGCCGCGCTCGCTTCCGATCATCAACTGGTTCGTGCTGCTCGGGTTGCTGGGGGGGCCGCGCTTTCTTTACCGCATCCTGCGCGACCGCCGCGCGCAGCAGCCTCTGCCCGAGGGAGCGCGGGCTATCCCGGTGCTGCTGGCCGGCGACGGCGACGGCGCCGACATGTTCCTGCGCGTCTGTGCGCGCGGCGACGCCCAATATCAGGTGCTGGCCATCCTGGCCCGCAAGGATACGCGGGTCGGGCGCGACATCCATGGCGTTCCGGTGCTAGGCCGCATCGACCAGATCGACGAGGTGGTCGCCGCGCTGAAGGCCAAGGGCACGCCGCCCGAACGGGTGATCGTGGCCGACGACAATCTGTCCGGCGGGGTGCTGCGCCGCCTGCTCGATCAGGCCGACGCGCTGGGCCTGTCGCTGGCCCGCATTCCCCGCATCACCGATCTCAAGGACGGCCTGACCGACCGCCTGCAGGTGAAGCCCATCGCCGTCGAGGATCTGCTGGGCCGTCCCCAGGCGGTACTCGACCGCGACGCCATGGCCAGCCTGATCGCCGGGCGCCGCGTGCTGGTGACCGGTGCCGGCGGCAGCATCGGCGGCGAGCTGGTGCGTCAGATCGCCGCCGCCGATCCGGCCGCCTTGACCCTGGTCGAGAACAGCGAGTTCGCGCTCTACACCATCGATCTGGAGATGAATGAGCGCTTCCCCGGTTTGACGCGCCGCGCCGTGCTGGCCGACGTGCGCGACGCCGCCCGCATCCAGCAGGTTTTCGCCGAGGCGCGGCCGGAACTGGTGTTCCACGCCGCCGCGCTGAAGCATGTGCCGATGGTCGAGGCCAATCCGGTGGAAGGGCTGATGACCAACGCGGTCGGCACCCGTCTGGTCGCCGACGCCTGCAAGGCGGCCGGGGTTGGGCTGATGGTGCTGATCTCGACCGACAAGGCGGTCAATCCGACCAATGTGATGGGCGCCACCAAGCGCGTCGCCGAAGCCTATTGCCAGGCGCTGGACGTCGCGTCGGAAGGCTCGACCTGCTTCGTCACCGTGCGTTTCGGCAATGTGCTGGGCTCGACCGGTTCGGTGGTGCCGCTGTTCCAGCGCCAGCTGGCGGCGGGTGGACCTTTGACCGTCACCGATCCCGAGATGACCCGCTATTTCATGACCATCCGCGAGGCGGTCGAGCTGGTGCTGCAGGCTTCGGCGTTCCGTTTCCACCATCCCGAATATCATCGCGGGCGGATTTTTGTGCTCGATATGGGCGAGCCGGTCAAGATCGTCCATCTGGCGCGTCAGATGATTCGCCTGGCCGGGCTGCGGCCCGATGTCGACATCAAGATCGAGTTCACCGGCATCCGCCCGGGCGAGAAGCTGTTCGAGGAAATCTTTCACGGCGCCGAGGCGCCGGTGCCGACCGAATTGGACGGAATTCTCGAAGCCACCGTGCGGGCGGGCGACCTCGCCTCGCTGGCCGACATGCTGGATCACATCCAGGATGCCGGCCTCGGCCATGACGAAAAAGCGGGTCTGGCCCTCATTCGGCGCCTTGTGCCCGAATATGGGAATTTAAGCCCGAGCGGCGCTTGAGCCTTGCCGAAGCGGAGCGTAGGCGTCGTGTGAAGCCCAGGTTTTGGCGCGATCAAGTCGCGCCGAAATCTGGTGCAGGCGGAAAAATAATTGGTATAAGACGGGCCTCTTTCGCTAGCAGGACTGCTTTCCCATGACCGAACCCGTCATTCGTCGTGCTCTCATCTCCGTTTCCGACAAGACCGGCCTGATCGATTTCGCCCGCTTCCTGGTGGAGCAGGGCGTCGAATTGCTGTCGACCGGCGGCTCGGCCAAGGCGATCCGCGATGCCGGCCTGCCGGTCACCGAGGTGTCGGATCATACCGGTTTCCCCGAGATGCTGGACGGGCGGGTCAAGACCCTGCACCCGAAGATCCATGGCGGCCTGCTGGGTATCCGCGGCAACAAGGAGCATCAGGCCGCGATGGCGGAGCACAAGATCGCTCCCATCGACCTGCTGGTGGTGAACCTCTATCCGTTCGAAGCGACGGTCGCCAAGGGCGCTCCCTTCGAGGAGTGCATCGAGAATATCGACATCGGCGGGCCGGCCCTGATCCGCGCCGCCTCCAAGAATCACAATGACGTGGTCGTGGTGGTCGACACCGAGGACTACGCCGCCGTCACCGAAGAGATGAAGGCCAACAAGGGCGCCACCACCCTGGCGCTGCGCCGCCGCCTGGCCGCCACCGCCTATGCCCGCACCGGCGCCTATGACGCCGCCATTTCCGGCTGGTTCGCCAAAGCGAATGGCGAAAGCTTCCCGCGCCGCGTCGCGGTCGGTGCCGAGCTGAAGCAGACGCTTCGTTACGGCGAGAACCCGCACCAGGACGCCGCTTTGTATCTGTCCGGCCCGTCGCGTCCGGGCGTCGCCACGGCGAAGCAGCTGCAGGGCAAGGAATTGTCCTTCAACAACATCAACGACACCGACGCGGCTTACGAGCTGGTCGCCGAATTCGACAAGCCGGCCGTCGCCATCATCAAGCACGCCAATCCGTGCGGCGTCGCCATCGGCAGCGACATGAAGCACGCCTATCTCAAGGCGCTGGCCTGCGACGGCACGTCGGCCTTCGGCGGCATCATCGCCCTGAACCGTCCGCTCGACGGTCCGACCGCCGAAGAGATCGCCAAGATCTTCACCGAAGTGGTGATCGCGCCCGGCGCCGACGAAGCCGCCAAGGCCGTGTTCGCCGCCAAGAAGAACCTGCGTCTGCTGGTCACCGATGGCCTGCCCGACCCGGCCGCGCCCGGCATGACCCTGCGCTCGATCGCCGGCGGCTATCTGCTGCAGAGCCGCGATTCGGGCCGCATCCTCGAAGCCGATCTGAAAATCGTCACCAAGCGCGCTCCGACCGCGCAGGAACTGGCCGACATGATCTTCGCCTTCCGCGTCGCCAAGCATGTGAAGTCGAATGCCATCGTCTATGCCAAGAACGGCCAGACCGTGGGTGTCGGCGCCGGCCAGATGAGTCGCATCGACAGCTCGCGCATCGCCGCCTGGAAGTCGAAGGAAGCCGCTGAAGCTGCCGGTTTGGCTGTCCCGGGCGTGGTCGGCTCGGTGGTCGCCTCCGATGCCTTCTTCCCGTTCCCCGATGGCCTGCTGGCCGCCGCCGAAGCCGGCGCCACCGCCGTCATCCAGCCGGGCGGCTCGATCAAGGACCCGGACGTCATCGCCGCCGCCGATGAAAAGGGCCTGGCGATGGTGTTCACCGGAATGCGCCACTTCCGGCACTGATTTCGCGTCAGGTCGAGGTGAGCCGCGTGTCCAGCTGGTCCGCGGCCATCTCGGCGACGGCGAGCAAATCTTCCTCGGTCGCCCCGTCGCGGGCCTGGACCGACATGCCCTGGATCGTCATCTGCAGGAAGCGGGCGGTGGTCAGGGCGTCGATGCCGGCCGGAACGTCTCCCGCTTCGATTCCTTTCTCGATCCGCGCTCGGAAACGCGCCAGCGCTTCCAGCCGCATCTTCGAGGCATGTGCGGCAACCGCCTGATTTTCTTCTGCGCAGCTAGTGATGGAAATCGACATCATGCAGCCCGGCGGCAGGTCCGAGCGGGCATATTGCCGCGCCGCCTGGGTAAGAACCCGGCGGAAGGCGATCGCGGTGACCGGCTCCTCGGCCAAGATGTTCCAGACATAGGCGCCGTCGGTGCGGCGATATTGCTCCAGCGATTCGCGATAGAGGCCAGCCTTCGATTTGAAGGCGGCGTAAAGGCTCTGCGGCGTGATGCCCATCGCCTCGGTCAGGTCGCAGATCGACGCTCCCTCATAGCCGAGCCGCCAGAAGGTGCGGCGTGCCATGCCAAGCGCATCATCGCGGTCGAAGGCGCGCGGTCTGCCGCGCGGACGGGGGGTAGGGCTATTTGTCACAATGACCACTCTTGAATTATCGGGCGCTCCTCTGTATTTAAGGAGCGATCGTTGTGATTATAAAGGCCCCCGCCATGAAAATCAGCCAGGAAAAAATCGTGCCTGCTACCGTGAGCGAGGGAATTTCCCCGGCGGCCAGCTATTCCAAGGGCGTGCTGCTGTGCGTCGCGGCGGCGGTTCTGTTCGGGACGATGTTCCCGGTGATGACCGATACGCTGACCCATATCGACCCGTTCACCTTCACCTCGCTGCGCTATCTGGTCGGCGGCGCCTGTTTCCTGATCCTGCTGCGGATCAAGGAAGG
>JAJPHO010000065.1 GCA_021325215.1 Alphaproteobacteria bacterium | reverse complement strand
TTCGAGTCGCGTCCCGCTGACGACGACCACGCGGGTTTCCTCCGCATGGGTCGCGTCGATCAACATACGTTTTGCCATTAAACCAAAATCTCCATGACGCGGGCGCCGTGGGCGCCATCGCGAATCGGCATGAATCAACGTAGCCGGAGGTGCCGCCGGATCTAGACTCACGCGTCGTCCGATCTCCGCTCGGGCGCTTGTTCAAGCGCCGCACGGGCTCGAAGGACAGGGCGAACGAATTCGCCTTGTCCTTTTGCGCCGTCTCGGAAGATGTCTGGACGAATTGCATCGTGAGAAAAACCCTGGCGGGCTGCTCGCCCGGCTACGAAATCTACAAAGCGGTGCGTGCAAGGACGCGGAACTCGCCGCATCAAAACGCACCAAATGCAATCTAACCTTACGGAACCGCCGCTAGCAACACGTTCTTACAGGCTTTAACGCAGGGTTGTTTGCGAGAACGGATCGAAACCGTTTTCCGCGAGCGCCGCCCACGCCGCCGCGCCCAGATGCGGCAACCGGAAATAGAGGCGGGGCTTGGACGGGTCGCTTTCCTGCCCATAGCCGGTCGCCACCGATTGCGTGCTGGTGGCGAAATAGCCGCCATCGGGGCTGCGCTGGCTTTCGATGGCGGCGATCAGGGCGCGGCTTTTATCCCAATTGCCGAGTTTCTTCTCCAGCAAGGCGGCCTGCGCCGTGCCTTCGGTCCACATGCCGTCGCGGGTTTCGCCATAGGCATAACCGCCGGCCGCGGCCAGACGCGTATCGATGGTGCCCAGCACGGCGCCGAACCTTTGCGCCGCGCCGGGCAGGGCGGTCAGCGGCCAGACCTGGGCATCCAGCGACAAGGTCGGGTTGAGCGTCACCCCGTCATCGCCGGTGCCGGCGGCGAAACAATTGCGCTGACTATCCCACATGGTTTCGACGAAGCGCGTGGCCTGGGTGGAGAAATCGCGCCATTTCGCCTCGCCGGTGCGCTCGGCCAGCAGGGCGAAGGCGGCGGAGAGGTCGGTATTGTGCTCGGTCGACTTCCAGCGGCGCGGCTCGGGCGAGGGCTCGTGGCCGATGACCCCGCCGGTGAAGCCGCCTGTGCCCCGTTTGTCCTGCCATTGCGCGATCCACCCGGCGATCTTCACCGCGCCGGTGCGGAACGGCGTGGCCGGGCCGGGCTTGTCGAGCGCCAGCAGCGCCAGCATCGCCCAGGCCTGGTTGCCGACATCGCTGCCGACCTGATAGCGGTCCTCCAGCCAGCGGTTCTGGGTGGCGTCCCACCAGCCGGGCAGCTTGACGGGCTGCGCGGCGGCGCCCGCCGCATAGGCGTTGCGCAGGCGGCCATCCTTCCAGAAGCGGTCGTTTTCCTGGGCCGCCAGGAGGGCGCGGCCGATGCGTTCGGCGCGGTCGCGTTCGCCGCAACCGACCAAGGCGAGGATGGCCAGGGAATTGTCGTAGAGGAAGGCGGTGCTTTGCAGCGGGCCGGGTTCGGCGGTCGGATAGCTGGCCAGGAAGACCGGTCCCGCCGGTGCGGCGTCGACCAGGGCGGAGAGATGGGCGCAGGCGGTTGGCGCCGCCGCCGAAACCGCAAGAGGGAGGGAGCAGAGCAGTGCGGCGGCAAAGACACGCAACCGACAAATTCTATCCAACGATCGAACTCCCTTGCATTGGCGTAATTAATCCGTTTGAACAGCGGTCGTGAATATGTTGTTAAGACGCACCCGGTAAAAGAGACTAATCGGGACAATCAGCGGGAACACAGGTGTCTAGGGTCGGGTTTCTCATATTTGCGGTAGCCGCCTGGTTTGGCGGCCTGGCCGCCGCGGCTGACGGCAAGCCGGCGGTGCTGGCGGTGCGCGCCGCCGATCATGACGGGGTGACCCGTGTCGTTCTCGAACTGACCGCCCCGATCTCGTTCCAGCAATCCGACCAGTCCGACCCGCGCCATATCGAGATCGCCGTGCCGTCCCTCGACTGGCGGGCCGATCCGGCCGCGCTGGGCCATGGCGTCGGGCTGCTGCAGAAATTGTCGTTCGTGCTGCCCGACAGCGGGTCTGCCGGCCGCCTCGACCTCGACACGGCGCGCCCGGCCGTGGTGCGCAAGCTGTTCCTGATCCCGCCCTCCGGCGCCGGCAATTACCGCCTGGTGCTCGATCTGGAGGCGACCAGCGCCACCGCCCGCGTGCCGGTCGCCGCCGGCGCCTTGCCGCCGACCGCCGCCGCGGTGCCGGCAGCGCCTCGTCCCGCCGTCACGCCGGCCTCGCTGCCCGAGATCAAGCCGGCCGCGCCCGATGCGGCGCCGGCCCACAAGGAACGCCATCCCGGCAAGCCGATCGTCGTGATCGATGCCGGACATGGCGGCGTCGATCCCGGCGCCACCAGCGTTTCCGGCGCCTATGAGAAGAACATCGTGCTGGCCCTGGCCCAGGACGTGAAGGCGCAGCTCGACAAGGGCGGCAAAGTCACCGCCGTGCTGACCCGCGACCGCGACATCTTCATTCCGTTGCGCGAGCGTGTGGCCATCGCCCGCGCCGCCAATGCCGACCTGTTCATGTCGCTGCATGCCGATACGGTGGCCGATCCCGACATACGCGGCCTGTCAGTCTATACCCTGTCGCAGAACGCCTCGGACGCCGAAGCCCAGGCCCTGGCGGACAAGGAAAACAAGTCGGACATCGTCGCCGGCATCGATTTTTCCAACGAATCGCCCGAAGTCACCAACATCCTGATCGATCTGGTGCAGCGCGAATCGATGAACCTGTCGGCGAAGTTCGCCGGTTCGGTCATCACTGAAGTGTCGCATGACACCCATGAATTGCTGCAGAATACTCACCGCTTCGCCGGCTTCGCCGTGCTGAAGGCGCCCGATGTTCCTTCGGTGCTGGTCGAGTCCGGCTATCTGTCGAACGCGCGCGACGAGCAGATGTTGCGCCGTCCGGAATACCGCGCCAAATTGGCGCAGGCCCTGGCCCGGGCCATCGAAGGGTTCCTGACCCGGCAACAGAAAGTGCGGCGTTCTTAAATGCCTCCTGCGGTAAAATTTTTGGTGGTGCTGTTCAGCACCCTGTTCTTCCTGGCCATCGTGGCGGCCGGCGGCGTGCTGGCGGTGTTCTGGCACTATGGCAAGGACCTGCCGGACTATCACCAGCTGGCCCATTACGAGCCGCCGGTCACCACCCGCGTCTATGCCGGCGACGGCAGCCTGGTCGCCGAATATGCGGTGCAAAAGCGTTCCTTCATTCCGATCGGCGCCATGCCGCAGCGGGTGATCCACGCCTTCCTGTCGGCCGAGGACAAGAATTTCTATCAGCATGGCGGCATCGATCCGATGGGCGTGCTGCGTGCCGCCATCGTCGATTTCAAGCTGGTGCTGAGCCATTCCGACAAGCGCCCGATCGGCGCCTCGACCATCACCCAGCAGGTGGCGCGTAATTTCCTGCTCTCCAGCGAGCGGTCGGTGGCGCGCAAGGTCAAGGAGGCGATCCTCGCCTTCCGTATCGAGCAGACCTTCACCAAGGACCATATCCTCGAGCTTTATCTGAACGAGATCTTCCTCGGCCGCTCCTATGGCGTCGCCGCCGCCGCGCTGGATTATTTCGACAAGAGCCTGGACGAGCTGACCGTGTCCGAGGCCGCCTTCCTGGCCTCGCTGCCCAAGGCGCCGGGCCGCGATCCGCAGAGCTTCCACGACCGCCGCGACTATGTGATCGGCCGCATGCTGGAAGATGGCTACATCACCGCCGACGAGGCGAAGATCGCCCTGGCCGATCCAATCACCATCCGGCCGCGCCACGAAGCGGTGATGACCCCCGGCGGCGATTATTTCGCCGAGGACATCCGCCGCGAGCTGGCCGACCAATATGGCGAGGCGGCGCTCTATAAGGGCGGCCTGGCCGTGCGCTCGACTCTCGACCCGGCCCTGCAGCAGATCGCCACGCGCGCCTTGCGCAACGGGCTGGTCGCTTATGACCGCCGCCATGGCTGGCGCGGGCCGCTGGGCACCATCGACGTCGGTCCGGGCTGGACCAAGCGCCTGATGCTGCGCCCCGATCTGGCGCCCTGGGTGACGGCGGCGGTGCTGGCGGTGACCCCGTCCTATGCCGAGATCGGGCTCTCGGACGGCCGCAAGGGCCGCATTCCGCTGAGCGAAGTGCGCTGGGCGCGTCCGCCGGCGCCGAAGCAGACGCTGGGCCCGCCGGTCAAGGAAGTCTCGGACGTGCTGAAGGCTGGCGACGTCATCGCGGTCGAGCCGGTCGCCAAGAGCGACGACGGCAAGGAGCATTATCCCGCCGACACTTACGGTTTGCGCCAGCCGCCCAAGGTCGAGGGCGCCCTGGTGGCGATGGACCCGCATACCGGCCGCGTGCTGGCGATGCAGGGTGGTTTCTCGTACGGCCGCAGCCAGTTCAACCGCGCGACGCAAGCGCTGCGCCAGCCGGGCTCCTCTTTCAAGCCGTTCGTCTATATGGCGGCTTTGGACAGCGGCTATACGCCGACCTCGCTGGTGCTCGACGGGCCGGTGGAATTCGACCAGGGTCCGGGCCTGCCGAAATGGCGGCCGGGCAATTACGAGCATGATTTCCTCGGTCCGACCACGCTGCGCGTGGGCGTCGAGAAGTCGCGCAACCTGATGACGGTGCGCCTGGCCGCCGCGGTTGGCATGACCAAGATCGCCGATTACGCCGAGCGGTTCGGCGTGGTCGACAAGCTGCCGCACGAGCTGGCGATGGCGCTGGGCGCCGGCGAGACCACGCCGCTGCGCATGGCCTCCGCCTATGCCGAGATCGTCAATGGCGGCAAGAAGATCACCCCGACCCTGATCGACCGCATCCAGGACCGCAACGGCAAGACCATCTATCGCCATGACGGCCGGGCCTGCGAGGGCTGTTCCTCGACCTTCTACACCGACCAGGACATGCCGCAGATCCCCGATACCTCCGAGCAGCTGGTCGATCCGATGACCGCCTATCAGATGGTGCATATCCTCGAAGGCGTGGTCGAGCGCGGCACGGCGCGCTATGCCTTGGCCGGGATCGGCCGTCCGATGGCGGGCAAGACCGGCACCTCGAACGATTCCAAGGACACCTGGTTTGTCGGCTTCTCGCCCGATCTGGTGTGCGCCGTGTTCGTCGGCTTCGACGAGCCCTCGACCCTGGGCCAGCACGAAACCGGCGCCGCCGCCGCTGCGCCGGTGTTCAGGGAATTCATGACGGATGCCCTGAAGGGCAAGCCGCCGGTGCCGTTCCGCGTGCCGTCCGGCATCCGCCTGGTGCGCATCAACGCCGCCACCGGCCACCCGGCCGAAAGCGGCGAAGGTAATGTGATCTACGAAGCCTTCAAGCCCGGCACCGTGCCCGATGGCGGCCAGGAGGCGACCGTGCTCGACAATGGCCTGGTCACCGAACCCGACGCCGCAGATAACCCGACCGCGCCGACCATCCCGAACGAGGATTCCGAGACCGGAGCCCCACCGCAGATGGTGCAGGGGGCGCCGCAGCCGCAATTGCCGCCGCAACAACAGCAGCAGAAGCCAAAGCCGCCGACGCCGCAGCCCGAGGCCGGCGGGCTTTACTGACCGCCGGTCAGCTCACCAGCAGCCAGTGCGTGGCGGTGGTGCCGGTCGAGCCGGTGCTGCTGGTCGACTGGCCGGTCAACTGCACATTATTGAGGAATTCCGCCGACTGGCTGATGTCGGTCAGCACCACCGCATGGGCGTAGGCATCGTCGGCTGTATAGGCCTGGGTGCCGGTGGTGTCGTGGCTGGTCAGCTGGCTGATGATGTTCAGATAGTACGGCACCGCACCGGTTTCGGGGCTGCGGTGCAGCAGGTTGGTGTAGAGATCGTTGATGAAGCTGGTCTCGCCGGTCGTGGTCTGCGCGTAATTATGCGCCGTATTGTTGGTATATTCCGGCGAGGCCAGGAACTTCTGAGCGAAGCTGGTCAGCGAAAGCGACGGATTGGTCGCCGACATCTGCTGGTAATAGGCCAGGCCGGCGGCATCCGGCAGGCGCCCGAAGGCGGCGGCGTAAAGCTCGGTGACATTGCCGGAGGTCACCGAACCGGTGGAGGGCGCATTGGCGACCACGACGGTCTGGTCGCTGAATTGCAGCTCGGTGACGTTGGCGAAATGGTCGGCGCTGGTGCGGCCGGTACCGGTGTCGACGACGGTCACGCCGCCATTGCCGGTGGCGACGATCTGATATTGCGATTCCTTGCCCGAGAACACCACCACGGTGGCCGGATCGCCGGTGCCGGAGAAGGAGAAATTCGCCGCCGCGGCGCTGATGTCGATGACGGCGTTGCTGATCAGCTTCAGAGCGGGGGCGTCGGCGGTCACCTGGGCGGCGGTCAGGTTGAGCGTGACGAAGCCGGCGCCGTTATCGGTCAGCGAGATCGATCCGATCTTGCCGGCGACGACCAGGCTTTCGAGATTGGTCAGCCCGTTGACGACGTTCAGGCTGCTGTCCTGGATCGTCAGCGGGGCGATGTCGGAATCGTTGCCCCATTGCGAGGCCTGGTAGACCGAGGCGGTGGGCAGCTGCAATTCGCCATTGGACAGCACAGTGGCGGAGATATCGGTGAATTTCAGCGTCTGGACGGCCGAGATATGGTCGGTGCCGTTGCGGGTGCTCAGCGAATCGGTAACGGTAATGGCGGTGCCGCCATTGGCCACCACGCTGTAGGCGCTGAAGGCGCCCTGGAATTCGACCGTATTGGCGCCGGAGCCGCCGGTAATGGTGTTGGCGCCGGCGGCCGGGATGAACAGCTCGGTCGCGGCGCCGCCGATGAAGGTGTCGCCGCCGAAGCCGACCAGAACGTCGCTGGCGCCGGCGGTGGTCGAGCCTTTATAGGTCGAGCCTTGGGGCAGGAACATCGCGGTGACCGCCGAATAAAGGCCGAGCTGGTCGTCGGTGACGATGGTCTGGACGTCGGCGCTGAAGCCGGTGATCGAGAAGAGAAGATTTCCGCTGGCGTCGTAAGTCGTCCAGCCGGTCACGGTGCCGCCGGAAATGGTGGTGCCGCCGCTATTGACCGAATAGTTTCCCGACAGGATGAGTCTGTCGCCGCTGGTGTAGGTCGCGTCGATCTCGGTCGAGCTTACCGTCTCATTGGCGATCGATCCGAGCGAAAGGAAATTGCTCAGCATATTGGTGCCGCTGGTGCCAGACGTAAAAACAGACATCGAATATCCCTTCGTTGACCTGTGTTAATGGCTTTATCAAATATAGCTTATGAAATGAGAGCGCAGGCAAGACCCTTTGTTGAAAGTGTAAACGCGCGCGCAACCCCGGCGGGACGGCCGGCGCCCTTTCGCCGCGAGGGCCGGCCCCGGACGCCAACAGCACGCCAACAGGGTTGACAGGGGGCGATAGCGCTGCTGAATATCCACGAAGTCTCGGCGGGAGGGATGGGTCGATGGGTAAAAAGTGGGCGGTTTTCGGATTCATGGCGGCGGCGCTGGCTTTGAGCGCGCCGTTGGCCGGACAGGCGGCCGAGGAGAAAGTCCTCAACGTCTATAACTGGTCCGACTACATCGCCCCCGACACCATCGAGAAATTCACCAAGGCGACCGGCATCAAGGTCAATTATGACGTTTACGATTCCAACGAGACCTTGTTCGCCAAACTGCAGGCCGGCCAGTCCGGTTACGACCTGGTTTTTCCCTCCGCCACGCCGTTCCTCGCCCAGGGCATCAAGGCCGGCATCTTCAAGACCCTCGACCGTTCCAAGATCACCCGCTGGTCGTCCCTCGACCCGACCATGCTGAAGGCGATGGAAATCGCCGATCCGGGCAATAGCCATGGCGTGCCCTACATGGTGGCGGCCACCGGCATCGGCTATAACATCGACAAGATTAAGAAGATTTTGGGCGCCGACGCCAAGCCCGACAGCTGGTCGCTGATCTTCGATCCGGCGGTGGTCGCCAAGCTCAAGGAGTGCGGCGTCAGCCTGCTCGACACCCCGACCGAGGTGTTCCCCGCCGCGCTGATCTATGCCGGCAAGAAGGGGGACAGCATCGACAAGGCCGACATCAACGCCGCCGCCGACCAGGTGCTGAAGATCCGCCCCTTCATCAAATATTTCCACTCGTCGAAATACATCAACGACCTGGCCAATGGCGACACCTGCGTGGCGCATGGCTATGTCGGCGACCTGGTGCAGGCCCGCACCCGCGCCAACGAGGCGAACAAGGGCGTGCATATCGCCATCTACATCCCCAAGGAAGGCGCGGTGCTGAATATCGACGCCGCCGCCGTGCCGGCCGATGCGCCGCACCCCGAGAACGCCCAGGCTTTCATCGATTTCCTGCTGCAGCCCGACATCATCGCCGCCGTCACCAACAATGTCGGCTTCGCCAATGCGGTGATGCCGGCCAAGGCGCTGGTGAAAAAGGATCTGCAGACCGACCCGGCGATCTATCCGCCGGCCGACATGCAGGCCAAGGAATTCGAGCTGCCGCTGGTCACGCCCGATTACGAGCGCCTGCGCACCCGCGCCTGGACCAAAGTCAAAACCGGACTCTAAAAGGAATCAGCTAGATTTGACCACACAGCCGCCCCTGATCCGCATCGAGCGGGTAACCAAACGTTTCGGCGACTTCACTGCGGTCAACCAGATCGACCTCGACATCCGCCAGGGCGAGTTCTTCGCCCTGCTGGGCGCGTCGGGCTGCGGCAAGACCACCTTGCTGCGCATGCTGGGCGGCTTCGAGACTCCGACCGAGGGGCGCATCCTGATCGACGGCGTCGACGTCTCCACCGTGCCGCCCTATGAGCGGCCGGTGAACATGATGTTCCAGTCCTACGCTTTGTTCCCGCACATGACGGTCGAGCAGAACATCGCCTTCGGCCTGCAGCAGGACAAGATGCCGAAAGGCCAGATCGCCGAGCGCGTCAAAGCCATGCTCGACATGGTGCAGATGTCCCAATATGCCAAGCGCAAGCCGGCCCAGCTGTCGGGCGGCCAGAAGCAGCGCGTGGCGCTGGCGCGCAGCTTGGCCAAGCAGCCCAAGGTGTTGCTGCTGGACGAGCCCTTGGGCGCGCTCGACAAGAAGCTGCGCGAACAGACCCAGCTGGAGCTGGTCAATATTCAGGAAAAGGTCGGCATCACCTTCATCATGGTCACCCACGACCAGGAAGAGGCGATGACCATGGCCTGCCGCGTCGGCATCATGAAGGAAGGCCGGATCGCCCAGATCGGCACGCCTTTCGAGGTGTATGAGACGCCGAATTCCCGCTTCGTCGGCGATTTCATCGGCAATGCCAACATGATCGCCGGAGCGGTGACAGGCGGCGAGGGCGCCGATTGGACGATCGCGAGCTCGGATCTCGGCTGTACCATCACCGCCCATCATGAAGAGCCGTTGCCCAACGGCTCGGACGTTACCGTGATGGTGCGCCCGGAAAAAATGAGCATCGGCCGCCAGCCGGTCGCCGGCGCCATCAACACAGTCTCGGGCCGGATCACCGATATCGCTTATCTGGGCGACATGTCGATCTATCACGTCAAGCTGGCGGGCGGGGCCAGGCTGCAGGTGTCGCAGGCCAATCTGCGCCACGGCATCGGCGGCCGCCTGGAGCATGACGAGGAGGTCTCGATCTCCTGGCATCCGGGCGATTCGGTGGTTCTGCTCGCATGAGCGCGCGCGGCACCCTGAAACAGAAAGTCGGCCGCTTTCTGGTGGCGCTGCCGCCTTATGGCTGGCTGGTGGTGTTCTTCCTGCTGCCGTTCCTGATCGTTCTCAAGATCAGCCTGTCCGAGCTGCAGGCTGCGATTCCGCCCTATAAGGCGATCTTCGCCTGGGCGGAGGACGGCATCCTTCAGCTGCGCCTCAATTTCGGCAATTACTCCTATCTGTTCAGCGACGAGCTCTATGCGCTCGCCTATCTCAATTCGCTGAAGGTGGCGGCCATCTCGACGGCGCTGACGCTGCTGATCGGCTATCCGATGGCCTACACCATCGCCCGTTCGCCGGCGCGGTACCGCAATCCGCTGCTGATGCTGGTGGTGCTGCCCTTCTGGACCAGCCTCCTGATCCGCGTCTATTCGTGGATGGGCATCCTCAAGAATGAAGGCCTGCTGAATTCCTTCCTGATGTGGCTGGGCATCATCGACAGCCCGATCCAGATCATGGAGACCAACACCGCGGTCTATATCGGCATCGTCTATTCCTATCTGCCCTATATGATCCTGCCGCTCTATGCGACGCTTGAGAAGATGGATCTGACCCTGCTGGAAGCGGCGGCCGACCTCGGCTGCCCGCCCTTCAAGGCATTCCTCAAGATCACCCTGCCGCTGTCGATGCCGGGTGTCATCGCCGGCACGCTGCTGGTGTTCATCCCGGCGGTGGGCGAGTTCGTCATCCCCGATCTGCTGGGCGGTCCGGACACGCTGATGATCGGTAAGGTCATCTGGGCGGAGTTCTTCGATAATCGCGACTGGCCGGTGGCGTCTGCGGTCGCGGTGGCGATCCTGATCCTGCTGGTGGTGCCGATCATGCTCTATCAGCGCAATGAGAGCCGGGCGGAGGCGAAGTAATGAATGCATCTCTCTCTGGGCGCGCCGCCTCGCTCTACACCATGCTGGCCCTGGGCTATGCGTTCCTCTATCTGCCCATCGTGCTGCTGGTGATCTATTCCTTCAACGCTTCGCGCCTGGTCACCGTGTGGGGCGGCTTCTCGACGCACTGGTATGCCGAGCTGCTGCATGACGACAAGGTGCTGGACGCCGCCTGGCTGTCGCTGAAGGTGGCGGTGGTCACGGCCACCGGCGCCACCGTTCTCGGCACGCTGGCTTCGGTGCTGCTGGTGCGCTTCAAGCGCTATCCGGGCAGCACTCTGTTCGCCGGCATGGTGGCCGCACCGCTGGTCATGCCGGAAATCATCACCGGCCTCGCCATGCTGCTGATGTTCGTGGCGATGGAGCAGACCATCGGCTGGCCGGCGGGCCGTTCGATGACCACCATCGTCATCGCCCATATCACCTTCTGCCTGTCCTTCGTCACCGTCGTGGTCCGCTCGCGCCTGGCGCAGATGGACATGTCGCTGGAAGAGGCGGCGATGGATCTCGGCGCGCGGCCGTTGAAGGTGTTCCTGGTGATCACCCTGCCGCTGATCGCGCCCGCCTTGATGGCCGGCTGGCTGCTGGCCTTCACCCTGTCGGTCGACGATCTGGTGATCTCCTCCTTCGTCACCGGTCCCTCGGCGACGACGCTGCCGATCGTGATCTTCTCGAAGGTGCGCCTGGGCGTATCCCCCGAGATCAACGCGCTGGCCAGCGTGTTCGTCGCCTTCGTCGGCTGCGCCATCGCCTTGGGCGGAACGCTGTCGCGCAAGCAGGATTAGGCTTAGGGCTTATTGAGATCTGTGGATCAATCACTTAACTCGGGCCGGCTCAGATCCACAGATCGTTCTGAGCAGTGCGCTCGCCGCCTTCGGCACCGGTGTTGATCGTGCCGCGCGGCTCGATCAGCATCATGCGGACTTCCTTCTCGGCGGATGGCTTATGCTCGACGCCCTTGGGCACGACATACATTTCGCCCGGGCCGACCAGCACGTGACCGTCGCGAAAATCGAGGCGCAAGGTGCCGTCGAGTACGATGAAGGTCTCGTCGGTCTCGGCATGGTCGTGCCACAGGAAGTCGCCTTCGATACGCACCAGCTTGAACTGATAGTCGTTCATCTCGGCGACCACGCGCGGCTGCCAGAAATCGGGGATCAGGGACAGCTTGTCGCGGAAATTGATCGGGGTCATGAGGGTCTCCGTGGAAAGCCCCAGGATGGACGTCACCGCTCGGCCGGGTCTTGAACGATCGTGGTGAGAGAACGCCAGCGCCCCGGCGTTACCCCGAACGCCTTGCGGAAATGCCGGGTCATATGCGCCTGATCCGCGAAGCCGGTCGCCACGGCGGTTTCCGCCAGCGTCGTGCCGGTCCGCATCAGCGTCTTGGCGCGGTCGAGGCGGCGCAGCACCAAATAGCGGTAGGGACTGGTGCCGAAGGCCAGACGGAAATCGCGCGACAGGCTCCAGCGGTCGCGTCCGGCCACGCCTTCCAGCGTTTCCAGCGACAAGGGCTCCTCCAGCGCCTCATGGATGAAGGATCGGGCCCGGTCTGCCGCGCGGTAATCGATCAGGCGGGCGGCCGGCGGTCCCGACAGCGCGTCGAGCGCCTGGGCAAGGTCGTAGAGGGCATCGTCAAGCTCCAGCCCTTCGGTGGCCTGCAGCAGCCTATCGACCGCGCGCAGCAGGCGCGGCTCGTTCGCTATGCCGCCGGGCACGAAGGGCAGGGGCTTGCCGCCCAGCGCCGCCTGGATCAGCGCCGGATCGAGATAGGCCATGCGATACCGGAAACCGGCTTCGGTGCCGGCGTGGCCGTCATGCAGCTCGTCCGGATGCAGCACGATGACCGTGCCCGGCAGCCCGTTGGCGGTTTCGCCGCGATAGCGGAACTGCTGCACTCCGGCCAGCGTGCGCCCGATGGCATAGGTGTCGTGGCGGTGCGGCTCATAGGCATTGCCGGGGAAATAGGCCTCGATCCGCTCGCAGCCCCGCAATTCGGGCGCCAGCCTGATCCATCCTGAACTGTCGGCGTGCCGGTCCATGGCCGCCAGGATATCAGGACTGGCCGCCGCCAAGCGAGAAGTTGAACGCGACCGAGATCCGCGGATGGCTGCCGCGATAGGGCGTCACCTCATGCACCAGCCAGGAGGGGAACAGCATCAGGGTGCCGGCCCGGGGCTGGACCGAACGGGCGGCGCCGTCGCTCAGGCAATCATCCAGCGCGAAACGAAGATGCGGCGCCGCCATCTGCGGCAGCACGCCGCGCGGATCGGAGAATTGCAGCAGGCCACCCAACGAAGGATCGTCCGCGGCACCCCCGTCATTCACCCAATAGACGCCCGACCAGAAGGCGCCGCCATGGGCATGCGGCCGGTTGAGGTCGCCGGCCCGGTTGACATTGGCCCAGGCGGCGACCACCCAGCCGAGCTTGGCCGCCGCGTAGCCGCCGCCGCTTTCCATCACCGTCATCTTGTCGACCAGATCGCGCGCCGCCGCCAGGACGGCTTCGCCTTCGGCGCCGCACCAGGAGAGGAATTCCAGCGAATGCCAGCCGCCCTGATTGCTGACCGAGATGCCCGTCTCGACCGTCTCACGGGCGAGGATGGTCTCGGACAGATTTTTGTTGAGCGCGGCATGGTCTTCGATCCGGGCGCTGACCAGCGGCGTTGGAAAGATCATTCCGGCGGAAACGCTGCCGGCTTCGAATAACTCACTCAAGTGGCGATCCTTTCAGCGTCGCGAAGGCATCGAGCGCCCGCTGGCGGCTGCCGGCCAGATCGACGATCGGCTTAGGCCGCCCGGCTTCCCACGGTTTGTGGAGATAGCGGTCGGGCACCCCCTTCAGCTCCGGGCACCAGCGGCGGACATAGGCGCCGCCGGGATCGAACTTCTCGCCCTGAAGGACCGGATTGAAGATGCGGAAATAGGGCGCGGCGTCGGCGCCGCAGCCGGCCACCCACTGCCAGCTGGCCGAATTGCTGGCCAGGTCGGCATCCACCAGCGTGTCCCAGAACCAGGCCGCGCCATTCTGCCAGGGGATCAGCAGATTCTTGACCAGAAAGGACGCCACCGCCATCCGCACCCGGTTATGCATCCAGCCGGTGGTCCACAGCTCGCGCATGCCGGCGTCGATCAGCGGGATGCCGGTCTTGCCCTTCCGCCAGGCGGCTTCGGCTTCGGGATCGTCGCGCCAGGGAAATCCGGCGAATTCGCTCCGCAGCGGGCGGGTCGGCAGGTCGGGGAAATGCGCCAGCAGGTGATAGGAGAATTCCCGCCAGCCCAGCTCGGCCAGGAAACGGTCGGCATCGTGCGAGGGCGGGGCGTTGTCGCGGATGGCGTGGAAGACCTGCCGCGGTCCGATCTCGCCGAACCGCAGATGGGGCGAGAGGGTCGAGGTGCCGGCCTCGCCCGGCTCGTCGCGCCTTTGCGAATAGCCGTTAAGGCGGTCTTCGATGAAGCGGTCGAGCGCGGCCATTGCGGCGCTCTCGCCGGGTTTCCAGTGTTCGCGCAGCCCTCCGGCCCAATCGGGCCTGGTCGGCAGCAGGTCGAGATCGTCCGAGGCGATGGTGTCGTCGACCGGCGGCAGATGCCCGGGCGCATCGAGGGGCGAGGAGGGCGGCCGTTCCTGCAGGCAGGCGCGCCAGAACGGCGTGAAGACGCGGAAGGGCAGGCCGGCCTGGGTGGTGATGGCGCCGGTCTCGAACAGCAGGGCGGCATTGCCGGCGACGAAGGCGCGGCCGCTCTTCCTCAGGCCAGCCTCGACGATCTCCTGCTGTTTCCTCGCCCACGGCTCTTCCAGCCGGTTGCAATAGACCGCCTCGGCGCCGGTTTCCTCGGCCAGGCGGGGGATCAGCTCGGCGGCGTCGCCCTGGCGGACGATCAGGCGGCTGCCGCGCCGGCGCAGCGATGCATCGAGGGCAGCCAGGCTGTGATGCAGCCACCAGCGCAGGGCGCCGCCGCTCTTGTCATGCTCAGGATCGTGAATGAAGACGGGAACCAGCGGCCGCCCGCCTGCAACGGCGGCGGCGAGGCCGGGATTGTCGGCCAGACGCAGGTCGCGGCGGAACCAGAACAGCGCCGGGGCGGTCATCAGCCGCCCGCTTGGGCCCGGGGATTGATGGCGGCCGCCGACGAGGCATAGCCTTCGCCGATGAATTCGGGGCGCTTGTAAAGGCCGTGCAGCCACGCGGCCAGCAGGCACATTTCCTCGAACTTCACCAATTCGTCCAAGGTGCCGTCGGGGAATTGGACATCGAAGGATTTGGCGATGATGTCCAGCACCTCTTCGCGCTGCTCGATCGACAGGCCGATGTCGGTCTCGATATCGGCGGTGCGGGTCAGCTTTTCTTCGGCCACGCCATATTCGTCGCGGATCAGCTTCACGATCCAGCGGAACATGTGCATCCAGTTTTTGACTTCGGATATGTCGCGGTTCATCTCGCCGCCCCCCGGTCTGAACTAGAGAGTGGCGTTATTCCGCGTCGGCCATGCTGGCGGACAGATCGGCCAGCTCCTTGACGACCTCGTTCAGCTCGACTTCGAGCGACTTGGTGATGGCGTTGATGGTTTCGGAAACCTGCTTCACCTCGGCGGCGACGACAGCAAAGCCTTTACCGGCCTCGCCGGCGCGGGTCGCTTCGATCAGCGCGTTCAGCGCCAGGATGCGGGTGGTGCCGGTGACCGCCTTGATTTCCGACAATTTGCGTTCCAGCACCTCGGACAGGCTGGTGGTCAGTTCGACGATGCGGTTGTTGTCGGACACAATAAGGCTCCCCCGAGTCAGGATGATAGTCTGGAATACGGCGCAGAGTTTACGGGGAACCGGCCACACTCTCAACCCGCCTGTGGGGCTTGCGGAGAGGCCCGGCATCCCTTACAAGGGCCGTTTGCATCGCACGAGTTTGAACGGGAAGTTGGGAATGCGCGCCGAGATCGAGGCGATCGCCGAGGAAATCCGTCAGAAGCTGGAATTGCTGCGCCGTCAT
>JAJPHO010000103.1 GCA_021325215.1 Alphaproteobacteria bacterium | reverse complement strand
GTTCCGCCGTGTCGCTACCCGCTTTGAGAAGACGGCCAGGAATTACCTGGCCGTCGTAACGCTCGCCGCTATCGTCTTGTGGCTACGATAAGTGTCCACAGTTCCTAAAACCGGTCCCCGCCCTGGGGACCGGTTCGCATGAGGGGGGATGCGTTTGAAAAGGCTGGGATCGTTCGCTCGCGAATTCCTCATTTTCGGCTGCAAGGAAGCGGCGTCCTGTGTTTTCGCCGGCACCTTCCTGCTGCTGCTGGCCGTTTCCGGCCATATCGCCATTCCCGGCCTGGCGCGCTACGACTTCCTGTTCCTCGCCGCGATCGCCATCCAGATAGTGCTGGTGGCCCTGCGCGTCGAAAGTCCCCGCGAAGTGGCGGTGCTGTCGCTGTTCCATGCGCTGGGCATGGGACTGGAATTGTTCAAGACCTCGCCCGCCATCCATTCCTGGAGCTATCCTGAACCGGCGATTTTTCGCGTCGCCACGGTGCCTCTCTATAGCGGCTTCATGTATGCGGCGGTGGCCAGCTACGTGATGCGCGCGTGGCATATGTTCGATATCCGCATGAGCCGTTTCCCGCCGCTGTGGCAGGCGGGCGGCCTGTCGCTGCTGATCTACGCCAATTTCTTCACCAACCATTATGGTCCCGACGTCCGCTGGCCGCTGTTCGCCCTGGTGCTGCTGGCCTTCTGGCGCACGCGCGTGCATTTCACCGTGATCAGGGACGAGCGCTGGATGCCGCTGTCCCTGTCGTTCGTCCTGGTCGGGTTCTTCATCTGGGTGGCCGAGAACGTGGCCACTTTCTTCGGCGCCTGGGTCTATCCGAACCAGGCCAGGGGCTGGGCTGTCGTCGGGCCGAGCAAGATCACCTCATGGACGCTGCTGGTGATCATCAGCTTCATCATCGTGGCGGCGCTGAAGGGCGCGTTCCCGCGCAAGGCGCAGGCGGAGGACGCCAACAAAGCGTTTCCGCCCGAGGTAAATCCCCTGTAGAAGGGGCGCATTATGCCGCAGACTACCGATGCCCCCATTTCCTTCGAGCCCGTCCTCGCCGTCGTCGTGCCGGTGAAGAACGAGGCCGACAACATCCTGCCGCTGGTCGGCGAGATCCACGCCGCACTGTCGGGCAAGCATGTCCACGAGATCATCTATGTCGATGACGGCAGCGACGACCGCACGCCGGACATGCTGCGCGAGGCGCGCGGCAAATATCCGGCCCTGCGCGTCGTGCGCCACAGGAACAGCTGCGGGCAGAGCGCCGCGGTCGCCACCGGCGTCAAGGCCGCGCGCGCGCCGGTGATCGCCACGCTGGACGGCGACGGGCAGAACGATCCGGCCGACATTCCCGCCTTGCTGCGCCGCCTGCTCGACGAAGCGCCCGAGGCGCGCTCCTACCTGCTGGTCGCCGGCTGGCGCCACAAGCGCCGCGACGACGGCATCCGCAAGATCTCGTCGCGCATCGCCAACAAGATCCGCGCCGGAATGCTCAAGGACGATACGCCGGATACCGGCTGCGGCCTCAAGGTATTCACCCGCGAAGCCTTCCTCGACATGCCGCGCTTCGACCATATGCACCGCTTCCTGCCGGCGCTGATGATCCGGCGCGGCGGCAAGGTGGTATCGGTGCCGGTCAATCACCGCCCGCGTGAGCGCGGCGTGTCGAAATACGGCGTGTGGAATCGTCTGTGGGTCGGCATCGTCGATCTGTTCGGCGTGATGTGGCTGCAGAATCGCGCCAATCTGCCGGAGATCGAAAGCCGGGAATGAACCCACGCCTGCTGCTGAAGGGGCTGCTGCTGATGGCGTCCCTGGTCGCCATCGGCTGGGCGGTCGAAGCCAGCGGCATCCTGCACCGCCTCGACGCGCAATGGGTCGATACCGAGATCCGCGGCAACGGGCTGGGCTGGCTCTATTATGTCGGCTTGGGCACGGCGGCGATGGCGGTCGGGCTGCCGCGCCAGGTGGTCGGGTTCGTCGGCGGCTATGCCTTCGGCCTGGTCGAGGGTGTGGCGCTGGCCGAAGCGGCCGCTGGCCTGAGCTGCCTGCTGTGCTTCCTCTATGCCCGGCTGCTGGGCCGCGACCTGGTGCGCCACCGTTTCGCCGAGCGGCTGGTCAAGTTCGACGCGGTGCTGAAGGGCCATACCTTCACCATGGCGATGCTGATCCGCCTGCTGCCGGTCGGGAACAATCTGATCACCAATCTGCTGGCCGGGGTCTCCTCGGCGCCGCTGCTGCCCTTCGTCGCCGGCAGCCTGATCGGCTATCTGCCGCAGACGGTAATCTTCGTGCTGCTGGGCAGCGGCATTCATGTCCAGCCGATCTGGAGCACGGCGATCAGCGTCGCCTTGTTCATCGCCTCGGGCGTGTTGGGCGCGTATCTCTACCGCCGCATGCGCTAGGACATTCTGGCGCGTTGACGCGCGCTCCGGCTGTACTTACCCTGTCCATGTCGACAGTGGGAGAGTGCCAATGGAGCCGCTCGTTCTGGCCCGTGCACAGTTTGGTTTTACTGTGGCCGTGCACATCATCTTTCCGGTCTTTTCGATCGGATTGGCCAGCTATCTCGCCGTTTTAGAAACCTTGTGGCTGAAAACCGGCCGCGACGTCTACCTGCAGCTCTTCAAATATTGGCTCAAGATCTTCGCCACCGGCTTTGCCGCCGGCGTGGTGTCGGGGTTGGTGATGTCGTACCAGTTCGGCACGAACTGGTCGCAATTCTCCGACAAGGCCGGGCCGGTGATCGGGCCGCTGATGGCCTATGAGGTGCTGTCGGCATTCTTCCTCGAAGCCGGGTTCCTCGGCGTCATGCTGTTCGGGCTGGAGAGGGTCGGCAAGAAGCTGCACTACCTGGCGACCCTGGCGGTGGCGGTGGGCACCTTCATCTCGGCCTTCTGGATCTTGTCGGCCAACAGCTGGATGCAGACGCCGCAGGGCTATGCCATCAACGAGGCCGGCCAGTTCGTCCCGGCCGACTGGCTGGCGGTGATCTTCAACCCGTCCTTTCCGTTCCGCCTGGCCCATATGGTGCTGGCCGCCTATCTGACCACGGCTCTGGCGGTGGGCGCCGTGGGTGCCTTCCATCTGCTGCGCGACCGCACCAACGAGGCCAGCCGCATCATGTTCTCGATGGCGATGGGCATGATCGCCGTGGTGGCGCCGCTGCAGATCTTCGCCGGCGACGCGCACGGTCTCAACACGCTGGAGCACCAGCCCATCAAGATATTGGCGATGGAGGGGCATTTCGACGCCCATCCCGACGGCGCGCCGCTGATCCTGTTCGGCTGGCCGAACGAGGACGAAGCCCGCGTCGATTACGCCATCGAGATCCCCAAACTCTCCTCGCTGGTCCTCAAGCACGATCCGAACGGAGCGCTGCCCGGCCTCAAGGATTATCCGCGCTCGGAATGGCCGGTGGTGCCGGTGGTGTTCTGGTCGTTCCGCGCCATGGTCGGTTTGGGCTTTGCCATGCTGGCCCTGGCGCTGACCGCCTTGTGGGCGCGGGTGAGGGGCAGGCTCTATGACAGCCCCTGGCTGCATAGGGGCGCGATGCTGATGGGACCGGCCGGTTTCGCCGCCGTGGTCTGCGGCTGGGTCACCACCGAGGTCGGCCGCCAGCCTTATACGATCTACGGCCTGCTGCGCACCGACCACTCCGTCTCGCCGCTCGACAGCCCGGCGGTGGCGGCGTCGCTGGCCGCCTTCGCGCTGGTTTATTTCACGGTCTTCTCGGCCGGTGTGTTCTACATACTGCGGCTGATGAGCCATGCGCCGCATCCCGGCGAAAGCGGACCCGAGACATTGGGCCCGATCCGCACGGCGGGCCTCACCCCGATCACCGAGGAGATGCCGCATCATGAGCCTTGACCTGCCGCTGATCTGGGCGTTCCTGATCGCCTTCGCCGTGTTCGCCTATGTGGTGCTGGACGGTTTCGACCTCGGCATCGGCATCCTGTTCCCGTTCTACCCGCCGGGTAAGGCGCGCGACATGATGATGAATTCGGTGGCGCCGGTGTGGGACGGCAACGAAACCTGGCTGGTGCTGGGCGGCGGCGGCCTGTTCGCCGCCTTTCCGCTGGCCTATGCCATCCTGATGCCGGCCCTCTATGCGCCGGTGATCGGCATGCTGCTGAGCCTGGTGTTCCGCGGCACCGCCTTCGAATTCCGCTGGCGCACCAATCGCGGGCGCTGGGCCTGGGACCTGGCGTTCAGCCTCGGCTCGGCGATGGCGGGGCTGTGCCAGGGCATCATTCTGGGCGCCATCCTGCAGGGTGTGAAGGTCGAGGGGCGCGCCTATGCCGGCGGCTGGTGGGATTGGCTGACGCCGTTCTCGCTGCTGTGCGGGATTTCGGTGGTGGCGGGCTATGCGCTGCTGGGGGCGACCTGGCTGGTGATGAAAACCGAGGCCGGTATTCAGGAACGCGCCTATAGCCTGGCCTGGCGGGCCGGCGGCGTAACGTTCGCCGCCATCATCGCGGTCAGCGGGGCGACGCCGTTTCTCGACGGCAATTACTGGGAGCGCTGGTTCACCTTCCCCAGCATTCTCGCCACTGCCCAGGTGCCTCTGGTGGTGGCGATCCTGTCGGGTGCCCTGGTGTGGACGCTGAAGACCCGCAAGGAGCGCTGGCCGTTCCTGCTGACCCTGGCGATCTATGCACTCTGCTTCATGGGCCTGGGCATCAGCATCTATCCCGACATCGTGCCGGGGCGGGTTTCGATCTGGGAAGCGGCCTCGCCGCCGGCCAGCCAGGGCTTCATGCTGATCGGCGCCGGCATCCTGATTCCGATCATCCTGACCTATACCGGCTACGCCTATTGGGTGTTCCGCGGCAAGGTCCACGAGGCCGGCTACCATTGACGCTCAAGCAGCTGGGGTGGTTCGCCGGTCTTTGGGTGGCCAGCGTTCTGGCGCTCGGGGCTATTGCCGGACTGCTGCGGGTGTTGTTTCGGCAGATGCAGTAGGGGCCTTGTCCCAATCGATGCCGAAGCTGTTGATGCCTTCGTCGGTGAAGGCCATGACGTGCTGGTGTTTCGCCACATAGACCCGGTGCCGCTTGAAGAAATCGGCGCCGATCAGCAGATCGGCACTGGCGTTGGTCTTGTCGGAGAAGCCCAAGATCGGATGGGCGATGGTTTCGCCGCCGATGGCGAACTCGGTGAACGGAGCTTTCCAGTTCTTCAGGGATTCCGGCCCGACGCCGCGCACCGCCCCATCCTCGGTGACGCCTTCGCTGCCCGGATGAACCCCGGCGGCTTCCGCCGTCTGGCGGGTCAGGCCGGTATCCGGGGCGCCGGTGTCGAACAGGGCCCGGAAGGTGACGCCATTGATCGAGACCGGGCCGAAAATGCGGTTATGCTCCCGCGTGAAGGGATCGAGTTCTATCTGACGCGCTTGCCCCGGCTTGGCCCAATAAGCCAGGTTCTCCGCCGGACAATCTGAGGGTGTGAAAAAGCGGATGGCGCGATGGGGCAGGTCGATCTCCATGTCGAAATCGGTCATCTCCGCTTCGCCGAGCGCGCCATCGGTGTCCGAGACGATGGGCCGGTCGATGACGACCATGTGATGGCCGGTGATTGCCCAGGCCGCGAACCGCAGCTCTTTCGCCATGATCTGGCGGGCGTCGAAGAATTTTCCGACGGACTTCATCTGAACGGTTTCGGCGTTCTCCGCCGATATGCCGAACTTAGCCAGCGAACCCGCCGCGATCAGGCCGCCAGAGGCGCCGGTATCGAACAGGAAGCGGCCTTCTGTGCCGTTCACGGTGGCGCTTACCACCGGGCGCAGGCCGCGCCGGCCGAGAAGGTCGGCGGGAAGTTCGGCCATCATCTGCAATTCGCAGGCTGCGGAGACGGCGCGGGCTCCCAGGATCAGCGCCAAACCCAAAAGAACCCGTCGCATGTCACCCTGTCAGTGCAAGATCCCGAAAATCCGGGCAAATCTCACATCAGCCGGGCCGACCACGTCCGCGTGGCAGATCTTCACCGAGTAGAGTTTCCCCTCGATCCTCTTTTCCCAGAAATCGAGGAACTTTCGCAAGGCGGGAAAGTCGGGTAGCAGATCCAGCTCCTGCCACACATAGCTTTGCAGCAAAGCGGGATGGTCCGGCAGGCGGTAGAGGATCTCGGCGGTGGTCAGCCGCCACCCTTTCAACATCAGTTCCAGGCTCATAAGCGCCTCCTGTCTTCTGATGTAACAAGTCTGTCATTGGAAAGTTTAGTGACCGTTAAGGCGCTGAAAATAAAAGGTTTAGCACTCATCTGGCCACTTTGCTGCCACAACTTCCCTTGACAGCCGCCCGAGGCGCTCTTAGATCGTTGGCACTCATTCGGTGGGAGTGCTAACACACCCGCCCCTCAAATATCTCAACGGAGGCTGTGCATGAAATTCAGACCGCTCCATGACCGCGTTGTGGTCAGGCGTCTCGATGGTGAAGAGAAGACCGCCGGCGGCATCATCATCCCCGACACCGCGAAGGAAAAGCCCCAGCAGGGCGAAGTCGTCGCGGTCGGTCCGGGCGCGCGCGGCGAAGACGGCAAGCTTCACGCTCTCGACGTCAAGAAGGGCGACAAGGTTCTGTTCGGCAAGTGGTCGGGCACCGAGGTCAAGATCGACGGTGAAGACCTGCTGATCATGAAGGAATCCGACATCATGGGCGTTCTCGCCTAAGCTCAGGGATAAGAACCATGGCTGCTAAAGAAGTTAAATTCTCCACCGATGCCCGTACGCGTCTGCTGCGCGGCGTCGATATCCTCGCCGACGCGGTGAAGGTGACGCTCGGTCCGAAGGGACGTAACGTCCTCATCGAGAAGTCGTTCGGCGCTCCCCGCATCACCAAGGACGGCGTTTCGGTCGCCAAGGAAATCGAACTGGCTGACAAGTTCGAGAATCTGGGCGCCCAGCTGGTCCGCGAAGTGGCCTCGAAGACCGCCGATCTGGCGGGCGACGGCACCACCACCGCGACCGTTCTGGCCCAGTCGATCGTCCGTGAAGGCGCCAAGTCGGTTGCCGCCGGTCTGAACCCGATGGATCTGAAGCGCGGCATCGATCTGGCCGTCCAGGCCGTCATCGCCGACGTCAAGAAGCGTTCGAAGAAGGTTTCGACCAACGGCGAGATCGCCCAGGTCGGCACCATCTCCGCCAATGGCGAAGAAGAAATCGGCGCGATGATCGCCAAGGCCATGGAAAAGGTCGGCAACGAGGGTGTCATCACCGTCGAAGAGGCCAAGGGCATGGACACCGAGCTGGATGTCGTCGAAGGCATGCAGTTCGACCGCGGCTACACCAGCCCGTACTTCGTGACCAACTCGGAGAAGATGACCGTCGAGCTGGACAACCCCTACATCCTGATCCACGAGAAGAAGCTCTCGGGCCTGCAGCCGCTGCTGCCGGTGCTGGAAGCCGTGGTTCAGTCGGGCCGTCCGCTGCTGATCATCGCCGAGGACGTCGAGGGCGAGGCCCTGGCCACCCTGGTCGTCAACAAGCTGCGTGGCGGCCTGAAGGTCGCCGCCGTCAAGGCTCCGGGCTTCGGTGACCGCCGCAAGGCGATGCTGGAAGACATCGCGATCCTGACCGCCGGTCAGGTCATCAGCGAAGACCTCGGCATCAAGCTCGAGACCGTCAACCTGCAGATGCTGGGCACCGCCAAGCGCATCACCATCACCAAGGAAGACACCGTGGTGGTCGACGGCGCCGGCAAGAAGAAGGACATCGAGGCCCGCATCAAGCAGATCAAGGCGCAGATCGAGGAGACCACCTCGGACTACGACCGCGAGAAGCTGCAGGAGCGTCTCGCCAAGCTGGCCGGCGGCGTTGCCGTCATCAAGGTCGGCGGCGGCTCCGAGGTCGAGGTGAAGGAGCGCAAGGATCGCGTCGATGACGCCCTGCACGCTACCCGCGCCGCGGTTGAAGAAGGCATCGTCGCCGGTGGCGGCGTCGCTCTGCTGCACTCGATCAAGGCTCTGGAAGCCCTCAAGCCCGCCAATGAAGACCAGAAGGTCGGCATCGAGATCATCCGTCGCGCTCTGCAGGCTCCGGTCCGCCAGATCGCCGAGAACGCCGGTGCCGATGGCGCCGTCGTCGCCGGCAAGCTGCTCGAGAGCAAGGATGTGAACTTCGGCTACGACGCCCAGAAGGGCGAGTATGTCGACATGATCAAGGCCGGCATCATCGATCCGACCAAGGTCGTGCGCACTGCTCTGCAGGACGCCGCTTCGGTCGCCGGCCTGGTGATCACCACCGAGGCGCTGATCGCCGAGAAGCCCTCGCCGAAGGCCGCTCCGGCCGGCGGCCCGGGTGGCATGGGCGGCATGGACGGCATGGACTTCTAAGTCCGAGCTTTCCTGCTCAAGCAAAGAGGGGTCGCATCCGGAAGGATGCGGCCCTTTCTTTTTTTCCCCGGTCTCGGCATATAAGGCCGCCAACCAGTCACGGGACCTTCGCCGCACATGATCCGTTTCGAGAACATCAGCAAGCAGAACAGCCACCGCATCCTTTTCTTCGAGGCCTCCGCCGCGCTGAACCGGGGCGAGAAGATCGGGCTGGTCGGTCCCAACGGCGCCGGCAAGACCACTTTGTTCCGCATGATCACCGGCGAGGAAGAACCCGATGATGGCCAGGTCGCGGTCGAGAAGCTGATCACCATCGGTTATTTCAACCAGGATGTCGGCGAGATGTCCGGCCGCTCCGCCGTGGCCGAAGTGATGAATGGCGCCGGTCCGATCAGCGACGTGGCGTCGGAGCTGAAGGAACTCGAAGCCGCCATGTGCGATCCCGACCGCGACGATATGGACGCGGTGGTCGAGCGCTATGGCGAGGTGCAGGCCCGCTTTGAGGAGCTGGGCGGCTACGAGCTGGAGGGCAAGGCCCGCGAAGTGCTGAACGGCCTCAGCTTCAGCCAGGAAATGATGGATGGCGATGTCGGCAAGCTGTCGGGCGGCTGGAAGATGCGCGTGGCGCTGGCCCGCATTCTGCTGATGCGCCCGGACGCCATGCTGCTCGACGAACCCTCCAACCATCTGGATCTGGAAAGCCTGATCTGGCTTGAGGAATTCCTCAAGGGCTATGAAGGCGCCCTGCTGATGACCTCACACGATCGCGAATTCATGAACCGCATCGTCACCAAGATCATCGAGATCGACGCCGGTACGCTGAACTCCTATTCCGGCGATTATGCCTTCTACGAACAGCAGCGCGCTTTGAACGAAAAGCAGCAGCAGGCGCAGTTCGACCGCCAGCAGGCCATGCTGGCCAAGGAGATCAAGTTCATCGAGCGCTTCAAGGCACGCGCCTCGCATGCCAGCCAGGTGCAGAGCCGGGTCAAGAAGCTCGACAAGATCGAACGTTTCGAGCCGCCCAAGCAGCGCCAGGTCGTGGCGTTCGATTTCCCTCAGGCGCCGCGTTCGGGCGAAGACGTCGCGGTGCTGAAGAGCGTCAACAAGGCCTATGGCAGCAAGACCATCTATGACGGGCTGGACCTGATCATCCGCCGCAAGGAACGCTGGTGCGTCATGGGCATCAACGGCGCCGGCAAGTCGACGCTGTTGAAACTGGTATCGGGCACGGCCGATCCTGATGCCGGAACGGTCACCGTCGGCGCCTCGGTCAAGATGGGCTATTTCTCGCAGCACGCGATGGATACGCTGGGCGGCGACGAGACCATCTTCGAATTCCTCGAGCGCACCTTCCCCAAGGCGGGGCAGGGCAGCTTGCGCGCCCTGGCCGGCTGCTTCAATTTCTCCGGCGACGATGTCGAGAAGAAGTGCAAGGTCCTGTCGGGTGGCGAGAAGGCCCGCCTGGTGATGGCGGCGATGCTGTTCGATCCGCCGAACTTTCTGGTGCTCGACGAGCCGACCAACCATCTCGACCTCGACACCAAGCAGATGCTGATCAAGGCGCTGGCCAATTACGAAGGCACCATGCTGTTCGTTTCGCACGACCGCCATTTCCTGGCGGCCCTGTCGAACCGGGTGCTGGAACTGACCCCCGAGGGCGTCCACCAATATGGCGGCGGCTACACCGAATATGTCGCCCGCACCGGCCAGGAAGCGCCTGGGCTGCGGAGCTGATTTGAAAGCCTACGGCGTACACAGATTAAAGGGATGGACACAGATGAACACAGATAGGCCTGAATAAGACCCGCGCCCGCGGCAAAAAATTCACGACTTTTGATTGATTGCCGCAGGCGCCGACACCTCAAGCCGCATCTGTGTTCATCCCATTCATCTCTTTAATCTGTGTACGCCGTAGGCTCTTCAGTCCTACCTCTTCGGCAATTCGCCGACAAACGCCTTGACCACCGACGCCGCGTTCTCGGCGGCCAGGGTCATGAAAACATCCATCTGATTGCTGCCCGCCTCGCCGCCGGCCAGGTCCGACAGGCTGCGGAAGGCGATGAAGGGCACGCCGTTGACATAGGCGACCTGGGCGACGGCGGCGCTTTCCATGTCGGTGGCGCGGGCCTTCCAGGCGGTGTAGAGCCAGTCGCGGAATTTGGCGTTGTCGACGAAGCTCATGGTGCTGACGCCGACGCCGCCGACCAGGATCTGGGGCGGCTGTTCCAGGCAATGCCGGTCCGACGAGCAGGCCTTGAGCTTGAGGCTGGCCGCCACTTTCCTCGCGGTCTCCAGCAGCGCCGCGTCGGCCTTGAAGCTGGCGTGGAATTCGTGATTGGTGTCGATTTTCTTCGACGCGACGGTGCCGCCATAGAGGGGCAAGGGCAGCACCTCGTCGGCCATCCAGCCCGGTGCCTTCGGGCCTTCCGGCGTTTCGCGCAGGACGATGCTTTCCAGCGGCTCGGCCCATTCCTCGGGCACCACCACATCGCCGACATGCAAGGTCGGATCGATACCGCCGGCAATGCCGGAGAAGACGATGCGCTCAACCTTGAAGCGGTCGATCAAATTCTGCGCGGTCAGCGAGGCATTGACCATGCTGACGCCGCTTTCCGCCAGCAGCACGGGATGGCCGGCCAGGGTGCCGGCGACGATCTCTGCGCCATGCAGCTTATAGATCTTCTTGTCGGTCAGCAGCGCGACCATTGCCGTCTTCTCGGGGGCGAAGGCGGTGATCACCGCCGTGCGCGGAAGGGTGTCGGTAATTTTCTCGGCGGCGTGGGCACCGCTCCACGCCGCCAGCAGCCCGATCGCCAGAAACTTCGTCAAACGCATGATGTCCTCTCTTTCAGCGGCGTCATGATGCACAGCCATCGCCCCCGGCGCCAGGGTGCGGCCACGAAAAAGTCACGAAAACTCCCGCTGATTTCGTAAAGGCGGCGCAGGTCTCGGCGCGTATGGTTTACGCCCAAGGAGCTACCATGTTCGACAGAGACGTTCCCCCGGACGAGGCCGACGAGGACATACCGAGGGCTTCGACCGGAAGTCAGGGATTGGACGCCATTCTCGGCGGCGGCTTCGACCCCGACCGCATGTATCTTTACGAAGGCCGCCCCGGGTCCGGCAAGACGACCCTGGCCCTGCAATTCCTGCTCGAAGGCGTGCGGCGCGGCGAGCAGACCCTTTACATCACCTTGTCCGAGACCGAGCGCGAGCTGCGCGTGGTCGCCAAGCGGCATGGCTGGTCGCTCGACGGCATCACCGTGTTCGAGCTGGTGCCGCCCGAGACCAGCCTCGATCCCAGCCAGGAAGTGACGGTGCTGTATCCCGCCGAGATGGAACTGAGCGAGACCAGCCATATGATCTTCGACCGGGTCGAGGACCTCAATCCGTCGCGGGTGGTGCTCGACAGTCTCTCCGAGTTGCGGCTGCTGGCGCAGAGCCCGTTGCGCTATCGCCGTCAGATCCTGGCGCTGAAGCATTTCTTCTCGGGGCGGAAATCGACCGTGATTCTGCTCGACGATCTCAGTTCCAGCGAGACCGACCTGCAGCTCCATTCGATCTCCCACGGGGTCGTGCTGCTCGAGCAGTTGGCCGTCGATTACGGCGCGGAACGGCGCCGGCTGCGGGTGGTCAAGATGCGCGGCATCCCGTTCAAGGGCGGCTTCCACGATTTCACCATCGACAAAGGCGGCCTCAGGATCTATCCGCGCTTGATCGCCGCCGAGCATCATAAGGACTTCACCGGGGATTTCGTGCCCAGCGGCAATGCCCAGCTCGACGCTCTGCTGGGGGGAGGGTTGGAGCGCGGCACCAACGCGCTGCTGATCGGCGCGGCGGGCGTCGGCAAATCGTCGATGGCCCTGACCTATGCCATCGCCGCCGCCGCTCGCAAGGAAACCACGGCGATCTTCGCCTTCGACGAGGGGCACGGCACCATGCTGGCCCGTGCCCGCACGCTGGGGCTTCCGCTCGAGGAGGCGATCGCGGCGGGGTATATCCGCCTGAAACAGGTCGACCCGGCCGAATTGTCGCCGGGCGAGTTCGCCAGTCTGGTGCGGGACGCCGTCGAACGGGACAAGGCGCGGATCGTCGTCATCGACAGCCTCAACGGCTATCTGAACGCGATGCCCGACGAACGCTTCCTGGTGCTTCAGATGCACGAGCTGCTCAGCTATTTGAGCCAGCTCGGCGTCCTGACGCTGCTGGTGCTGGCCCAGCACGGCCTGATCGGTCCGATGGATACGCCGCTCGACATCAGCTATCTCAGCGACGCGGTCGTGATGCTGCGCTATTTCGAATTCGACGGCACCGTGCGGCGGGCCATATCGGTGGTCAAGAAGCGCAGCGGGCATCACGAGCAAACCATCCGGGAATTCCGTCTCAGCCGTCACGGGATCAGGGTCGGGCCGCCGCTGTCTGGCTTCAGCGGCATATTCTCAGGCACGCCGGCCTATACCGGGGAGAGGGCTCCCCTCCTGGATGATGATGCCCCATCTCAATGACGCGATAGCCTCCTGCCTCATAATGATGCCGATCGGCCGGGACGCTCCCGCCTGTGCCCAATTGATGCGTCAGTCCGGCGTCGCCCCGCGCATCTGCGGGTCCTCGGTCATGCTGCTGAATAGCCTCGATGCGGGTGCCGAAGTCGTCCTGCTGACCGAGGAGGCGCTGTATGGCGGCACGCTCGACGACGTGGCCGGATGGGTCGAGCGCCAGCCGCCCTGGTCCGATCAGCCCTTCATCATCCTGACCAACCGCAATGAGGGCCCCCGCTTCGCCGCCTTCCGCGCCGCGCTGGTCGACAAGCTGCACAATGTCGCTTTTCTCGAACGGCCGCTGCGGGCCATATCGGTGCAGACGGCGGTGTTGACCGCCGTGCGCGGCCGCCGCCGCCAATATCAGGCCCGGGCCTTCCTCGAAGCGCAGCGCGGCGCCGCCGCGGAACTCGAGCGGCTGGTCACCTTGCGAACCGAGGCGCTGGAGCTCGCCAACGCCAGGCTGCGCGACGAGGCGCACCAGCGGGAACAGGCCCAGGCCGCCCTGCTGCAGGCCCAGAAAATCGAGACGATAGGCCAGCTGGTCGGTGGCGTTGCCCATGATTTCAACAATCTGCTGATGGCGGTGCTCGGCAATCTCGACGTGCTGGCCCGCCGGATCGGCGACGATCCGCGTCAGCTCCGCCTGGTCAACGGGGCGATCGAGGGCGCACGCCGGGGCGCGGCGCTGACCCAGCGCCTGCTGGCTTTCGCGCGCAAGCAGGAACTCAAAGCCGAGCCCACCGACGTTCTGGCGCTGGTTCTCAGCATGCGCGATCTGGTCGAGCGCTCGGTCGGTCCCATGGTGCAGGTGAGAGTGACGGCGCATGCGACCCTGCCGGCGGTCAGCATCGACCCCAACCAGCTGGAAATGGCTTTGCTCAATCTGGCGGTGAACGCGCGCGACGCCATGGCCGATGGCGGCACGCTGAGCATCGAATTGAGCCTTCATCACCTCACCCAGGCGGAAGGCGGATTGGCGGCGGGAACCTATGTGTGCCTGCGTGTGAGCGACACCGGCCACGGCATGGACGAGGCGACTCTGGCCAAGGCGATCGAACCCTTCTTTTCGACCAAGGGCGTTGGCAAGGGAACCGGGCTCGGGCTCTCGATGGTGCATGGCCTCGCCAACCAGTCGGGCGGCGCCTTCCGCCTGGAAAGCGCGGTCGGCGTCGGCACCAGCGCCCATCTCTGGCTGCCGGCGGTCGATGCGGGGGCCATCGTCGTGGAAAGTAACTCTGCGCCGCGCGCGGCGGTTCGATCGGTCACCATTCTGCTGGTCGACGACGATCCGCTGATCGCGGCCAGCACGCTCGCTTTGCTCGAGGATCTGGGGCATCGCGTCGTCGAGGCGCATTCCGGGCGGGAAGCGCTCGATCTGGTCGCCGGCGGCCTGGCGCCGGATCTGGTCATTACCGATCACGCGATGCCGGGCATGACCGGCACCGATCTCGCGGTCAAGCTGCGGGCGCGTCATCCCGCCCTGCCGATCCTGCTGGCCACCGGTTATGCGGAACTGAAGGGCTCCCAGCCGGTGGATCTGCCCCGGCTCGCCAAGCCGTACGACCAGGCCCGCCTGTCCCTGGAAATATCCCGGCTGTTATCGCCCCAGGCCTGATGGCTTGCCGCCCGCGCCGCATCGGTTTAAATCTGTCCCTCCAGCATCCGGAGGCCCAATGCGCCCGCGCTTTCTGTTCCTCGCCTTGATGGCCCTGGCTTTCCGCCCGGCCGTCGCCCAAGTCTTCAATCCCGAATCTTTCACGCTGAAGAACGGCATGCAGGTGGTGGTGATTCCCAATCACCGCGTGCCGGTGGTCAGCCATATGGTCTGGTACAAGGTCGGTTCGGCCGACGAAGTGGCCGGCCATACCGGTCTCGCCCACATGGTCGAGCATATGATGTTCAAGGGCACCAAGACCGTGGGGCCCGAGGAATTCTCGCGCATCGTCGCCGCCAATGGCGGGCAGGACAATGCCTTCACCAACGAGGATTACACCGCCTTCTACCAGAACGTCGCCGCCGATAAACTCGAACTGGTGATGAAGCTGGAAGCCGACCGCATGGCCAATCTGGCCCTGAAGGACGAGGCCTTCCAGAACGAGCGGCAGGTGGTGATCGAAGAGCGCCGCATGCGCACCGAGAACCAGCCCGAGGCGCTGCTGCAGGAGCAGATGCGCGCCGCCCTGTTCCTCGATGGCGGCTATCACCATCCGGTGATCGGCTGGCATCAGGACATCGACAGCTACAAGCTGCAGGACATCGTCGATTTCCATAAGCGCTGGTACGCGCCGAACAACGCCATCCTGGTGGTGTCGGGCGATATCACCGCCGCCAGGCTGAAGCCGCTGGCCGAGAAATATTACGGCGCCATCCCGGCCCGCCCGACCCCGGTCCGCGCCCGTCCGCTCGATCCCACCCCGGTCGCCCAGCGCACCCTGGAGATCCGCGACGAGGACGTGCATCAGCCGAGCTGGACCCGCTATTACCTGGCGCCGTCCTATCATGTCGGCGACACCCAGGACGGCGATCCGCTGCAGCTGCTGGCCGAGATCATCGGCGGCGGTCCGATCTCGCGCCTCTACAAAAGCCTGGTGGTCGACCAGAAACTGGCGGCGTCCGTGTCCGCCGAGTACGACCCGGACAGCCTCGGCCAGACCATCTTCGCCGTGGCGACCACGCCGAACCCTGGCGTCGAAATGAAGGCTCTGACGGAAGCCATCACCGCGCAGCTCAAGGACATCGCCGAGCATGGCGTGACCGAGGCCGAGCTGACCCGCGCCAAGAACAAGCTGCGCGCCGAAACCGTCTATGCCCGCGATTCCTACCACACCGGCGCCATGGTGTTCGGCCAGGTGCTGACCACCGGCGGCAAGATCGAGGACGTCGAAGCCTGGCCGCAGAAGATCGCCGCCGTCACCAAGGACCAGATCGACGCCGCCGCCAAACGCCTGCTGCGCGACGAGAAGTCGGTGACCGGCCTGCTGCTGCCGGCCAAACCGGGCGAGGCGACCGTGGTGTCGGACCCCAACGCCGAAGGGGCGCAGGGTCTGATCGGAGGGAATGTGCGATGAAAAAAGCTCTGTTCGTCACGGCTGCGCTGCTGTGCGGCACCGTCTGCGGCCCCCTGGCCAGCGCGCTGACCATCGAAAAGGTCGTCAGCCCCTCGGGCATCGAGGCCTGGCTGGTCGAGGACCATAAGAACCCGATCATCGCCACCGACTTCTCCTTCGGCGCCGGTTCGGCCACCGATCCCAACGGCAAGGAAGGGCTGGCTTCGATGGTGGCCGGTCTGCTCGACGAAGGTGCGGGCGATCTCGACGCCCAGGCCTTCCAGGGCAAGTTGGAGGATCTGGCGGTCGGCATGACCTTCTCGGCCGACGCCGACAATTTCGGCGGTCGCCTCAAGACCCTGACCGACAATCGCGACGAGGCTTTCCGCCTGCTGCATCTCGCTTTGACCAAGGCGCGTTTCGACGCCGATGCGGTGGCCCGCGTGCGCGGCCAGATGCAGGTCGGACTGCAGCAGGAAGAGCAGGACCCGCAGGCCATCGCCGGCCGCGCCTTCGCCGCCGCGATCTTTCCGAACCATCCCTATGGCCGGCCCAATACCGAGGCCAGCCTCAAGGCCATCTCCGACGCCGACCTCAAGGGCTGGGCCGGCGGCCATCTGTCGCGCGACCGGCTGGTGGTCAGCGTGGTGGGCGACATCACCCCGCAGCAGCTGGGCGCCCTGCTCGACGCCACCTTCGCCGATCTACCGGCCAAGGCCGGGCTTGCGCCGATCGCCGAGGCCCAGGTTCCCGCCAAGGGCAGCCTGAAGATCATCCGCCGCCCGATCCCGCAGAGCGTGGTCGAGTTCGGCGAGCCGGGCATCAAACGCGACGACCCGGATTGGTACACCGCCTATGTGATGAACTACATTCTGGGCGGCGGCAGCTTTTCGTCGCATCTGATGACCGAGGTCCGTGTGAAGCGCGGCTTGGCCTATGGCGCCTATACCGGGCTGGAACCGTACCGTCATGGCGCGGTGGTGGCCGGCGATGTGGCGACCCGCAACGACAAGGTCGCCGAATCGCTGAAGGTGGTGAAGGAAGAGCTGGGCAAGATGGGCAAGGCCGACGTGACGCCGACCGAGCTGGCCTCGGCCAAGACCTATCTCAACGGCGCCTTCCCGCTGCAGATGGACAGCACGACCGCCATCGCCGCCTTGCTGTCGGTGGTTCAGCGCGACCATCTGGGCATCGATTATTTCGACCGCCGCAGCGCTCTGATCGACAAGGTCACTGCCGCAGACGTCCGCCGGGTCTCGGGCAAGCTGCTCGATCCCGACAAGCTGACGGTGGTGATCGTGGGAGATCCCAAAGGGATGGCCGAGTGAGTCTGATCAAAAAGGTTACGCGCTCGGATGCCTTGCGCGGGTTTTTATGCTGGCTGGGGGCGCAGTTCATCCGCCTGGTGCGCTCGACCGGCGTCTGGCGGGTCGAGGGCGGGCAATATCCGCACGCTCTCTGGCGGGAGAACAAGCCCTTCATCCTGGCCTTCTGGCATGGGCGCATCATGATGATGCCCTATTGTTGGCAGCGGGATAAGGCGATCAACATGCTGATTTCCCAGCATCGCGATGGCCAGTTCATCGCCCGCACGGTGGCGCATTTCGGCATCGACACGGTGGCCGGTTCCTCCTCGAAGGGGGGATCGGCGGCCTTGCGCTCGATGCTGCGTTCGCTGAAGCAGGGGGAATGCGTCGGCATCACCCCGGACGGTCCGCGCGGTCCGCGCATGAGGGCCTCGGACGGCATCGTCCATGTGGCGCGCATGTCCGGCGTGCCGGTGATTCCCTGCGGTTTCTCGGCCAAGCGCCGCAAGGTGCTGGGCAGCTGGGATCGTTTCACCGTCGCCTTTCCCTTCTCCAAAGGCGTTTTCGTGTGGGGCGAGCCGGTGACGGTGCCGTCCGACGCGACGCCGGAGCAACTGGAAGAAGCCCGCCTCGCCATCGAGAACGGCCTGACCCGCGTCACCCAATCGGCCGACCGCCTGATGGGCCATGAACCGGTCGAGCCGGCTGCACTATGATCCTCGGGCTCTACCGCCTTGTCACCACCCTCGGCGGACCGCTGATCCGCCGCTATCTCGACCGCCGCCTGGCGCGCGGCAAGGAGGACCCGCTCCGTTTCGAGGAACGGCTGGGCAAGTCGGGTCTGCCACGCCCGGAGGGCGGGTTGGTCTGGCTGCATGCCGCCAGTGTCGGCGAAGCGGTATCGATGCTGCCGGTGGTCGAGGCGCTGCAGAAGCTGCCCAACATCACCATGCTGGTCACCACCGGCACGGTCACCTCGGCGGCGATGATGAAGGACCGCCTGCCCGAAGGCGCCATCCATCAATTCGTGCCGGTCGACCGCGTCGCCTGGGTGCGGCGTTTCCTCGATCATTGGAAGCCCGATCTGGCTCTGTGGGTGGAATCCGAATTCTGGCCCAATCTGCTGGTCGAGACGGCGAAGCGGAAGATTCCGCTGGTGCTGCTCAATGGCCGTATCTCGGCGCGGTCGTTCCGCCGCTGGCTTAAGATGCGCGGCTTCATCGGCCGGTTGCTGTCCTGCTTCGTGCTGTGCCTGGGCCAGACCGAGGAGGATGCCCGGCGCCTGTCCGCTTTGGGCGCGGCGAAGACCGCCTGCCTCGGCAATCTCAAATTCGCCGCCCCTGCCTTGCCCGCCGATGCGGATGCGCTGGCTGTCCTCGAGGCTGCGCTGGGCGACCGTCCACGCTGGCTGGCCGCCAGCACCCATGCGGGCGAAGAGGCCCTGGCTGGCCGCGTTCACAAGGCACTGGCCATTCCCGGCCTGGTGACGCTGATCGTGCCGCGCCATCCCAATCGCGGGGCCGAGATCGCCGCCGAGCTGGAGGCGATGGGGCTGCAGCCGGCCCGGCGCTCGCTCGACCAGCCGATGGGCGACGTGTACATCGCCGACACGATGGGCGAGCTGGGTCTGTTCTATCGGGCGGCGCCTCTGGTCTTCGTCGGTAAGAGCCTGGCGGGCGAGGGCGGGCAGAACCCGCTGGAGCCTGCGCGCCTCGGAGCTTCGGTGCTGTTCGGCCCGCATATGGGCAATTTCGCCGATATCTCAGACCGCATGCGGGCGACCGGTGCGGCCAAGCAGGTTGCGGACGAGGGGGATTTGGTGGCAGCCTTGCAACAACGTCTCGCCGAGCCTGCGCTAATTGCGCGGGAGGGGGAGCAGGCGAAGCGATTCGCCTCGGCGGAAGACGGCGTTCTGGCGGCGGTGATCGAGGCCATCCGGCCCTGGTTGCCTTGAGAGACAGTTTTGGGAATTGGGCATGATCTGCACCCCGGTATCAGAGGCTTGGGCTAGGCAGCGGGAGCGACGCGATGCTTGCGCATCGCGAGCGACCGATAACGCCGCCCAAGCCTCTGATACCGGGGCCCGAAGGGTCGCAGCCGGAAAGCCGAGGGCGGCGTTATCCTGCCTCGACGATGCGCCAGCATCGCCTTCGGCAGGCTGCCTGGCCCTCGGCTTTCCGGCTGCGATGCAGACCATACCCAATTCCCAAAACTGTCTCTAAGCCTGAAAAAGTGGGGGAGCGATGCGGGCGCCGGCATTCTGGTACAGGAACGACGCGGTCTCGGCCTTGTTGGCGCCGGCTGGCTGGCTTTGGGGAGTCGGCGCCGGCATGCGGGCGTCACGGTCTCCCCGTCATCGCTCGCCGGTGCCGGTGGTGTGCGTCGGCAATCTTTCGGCGGGCGGCGCGGGAAAGACGCCGGTGGCGGAATCGATCGCCCGGCTGATCCCCGGCGCCCATTTCCTGTCGAAAGGCTATGGCGGCCACGAGGACGGCCCGATGCGGGTCGAGCCGAGCCGCCACAGCTACACGCAGGTCGGCGACGAGCCGCTGCTGCTGGCCGAAATAGCCCCGACCTGGATCGCCAAGGACCGCGTTGCCGGGGCCGAAGCCGCCGCCGCTGCCGGCGCGTCCTGCCTGGTGATGGATGATGGGTTTCAGGACCCCAGCCTCGAAAAGGATCTGTCGATCCTGGTGGTCGATGGCGCGGTCGGGTTCGGGAATGAGCGCTGCATCCCGGCCGGACCTCTGCGGGAACCGATCGACCAGGGTTTGAAGCGCGCCGACGCGGTGGTGCTGCTGGGCGAGGACAAGCACAATCTCGCCGCGCGCTTCGCCCATAAACCGGTGCTGCGCGCCTGGCTGGAGCCCGAGGCCGAGGCGACCGTGCTGACCGGGCGCAAGGTGGTGGCCTTCGCCGGCATCGGCCGCCCGGCGAAATTCTTCCATACGCTCGATGGGCTGGGCGCCCATGTGGTCGAGGCCTATGCCTTCCCCGACCATTATCCGTTTCATCCCAACGAAATCAGCGAACTACAGGTGGCGGCCAAGAACCACAACGCGTTCCTGGTCACCACCGCCAAAGATTTCGTGCGCGTTCCGACCAATATGCGTGATCAAATAGGCGTCGTGCAGATGGATGTGGCATGGGATAACGAGGCGACGCTGATGGGAGTTCTTGAGCCGGTGTTGGGTGATCGGCCACGCTTGTGAGCGCCGCCGGACAGCGCCTCGAAGCGGGCTTGCTATGGCTGGTCTATCACGGGTTCCGTCTGTTGCCGGTCGATGCCGCCTCGGGATTGGGCGGCTTTATCGGCCGCACCGTCGGGCCGCATCTATCGGTCTCGCGGCGGGCCAGGCGTAATCTGGAAACGGCGCTGCCCGGCCAGAATCATCGGCAGATCGTGCGGGCCATGTGGGATAATCTCGGCCGCATCGCCGGCGAATTTCCCCATGCCGGTTGCTTTCTCGCGGACCCCGCCCGGATGGAGATCTCGGGGCTCGAGCATCTCGACGCCTTGCGGGATTCGGGCGAGGCGACCCTGCTGTTCAGCGGTCATATCGGGAACTGGGAACTGTCCAACATCCTGAGTTTGAGGGCGGGGCTGACGGTCAATCCGGTTTATCGCAAGCCCGACAATCCCCATCTCGGCTGGCTGTTCGAAAGCCGCCTGCGCACACCCGAGATGCAGTTGATTCCCAAGGGGCCGAAGGGCGCCCGCCAGACCGTCAAACTGATGGGGGAGGGAAAATCGATCGTCTTCTATGTGGACCAGAAGATGAATGACGGCATCAGCGTGCCCTTCTTCGGCCGCCCGGCGATGACCGCGCCGGCTTTGGCCAGCTTGGCGCTGAAATATAACCGCCGGGTCGTGCCCTTCCGCGTCATCCGGACCAAAGGCGCGCATTTCCGCGCCGAAATCCTGCCGCCCTTCTATTTCTGCGACAGCGGCGACCGCGAGGCCGATACCCTGACGGCGATGTGTCAGGTCAACGACATGCTGGAGGGCTGGATTCGGGAGTTTCCGGCGCAATGGCTGTGGCTGCATCGCCGCTGGCCCAAGCAATAGGGGAAGAAGGCCGTGCCGGGAGTGTCGCGCAGAACGCTTTTGACAGGAGCCGCCGCGCTGGGCGCCGCGGCTTCGATTCCGGCGCATGCCGCGGCGCGCGACCGCCTGATCATCAACGGGCTGGGTGATCTCGGCGATCCCAATCTCGACGCCTTGTCGAAGGTTTATCCCGGCCTCGAACTCAATGACGGCGGCGATCATTTCACCGACCGCGTCTGGGCCGATCTGCGCGCCTCGGGCCTCGATACGGTGAATGTGACCCTGGGCTATGTCGCGGGGCCAGGCGATCCATTCGAGAGCACGATCTCCGACATCGCCACCTGGGACCGCGTCGTGCGGGCCAATCCGGGCCAGCTGCTCAAGGTCTATACCGGCGCCGACATCCTCGAAGCCAAGCGCAGCGGGCGGCTGGGGGTGATTTACGGGTTCCAGAATTCGGTGCAGATCGGGGCGAAGGCCGACCGCGTCGACCTCTACGCCGATCTCGGGCTGCGCGTGCTGCAGCTGACCTACAATCCGGCCAATGATCTGGGCGGCGGCTCGCTGGCCGGCGACAAGGGCCTGACCGATTTCGGCCGCGAGGTCATCGAGCGGGCCGAGCAGAAGAAGGTGCTGGTCGATCTGTCGCACAGCGGCACGCGCATCTGCCTCGATGCGGCCAAGGCGGCCAGGCGTCCGATCAGCATCAGCCACACCGGCTGCCGCGCGCTCCACGACGTGCCGCGCAACAAGACCGACGAGGAATTGCGCGCGGTGGCCGATAGCGGCGGAGTGGTCGGCATCTATTTCATGCCGTTCCTGACGGCGAACGGACGCCCCAAGGCCGCCGACGTGGTCGCCCATATCGAGCATGCCGTGCAGGTGTGCGGCGAGGATCATGTCGCCATCGGCACCGACGGGCCGGTGACGCAGAATGACGATCTCGACCTCTTCCGCCAGGCGCTGCGCGTCGAGAACGAGCAGCGGCGCGCCGCCGGGATCAATACGCCGGGCGAGGATGGCGACGACATCTATACCTTCGTGATCGACTTGCGCGGCCCCACCCAGTTTCACAAACTGGCCGAGCTGCTGGCGGCGAGGGGCCATTCCCAGGCCCGCATCGACAAGATCCTCGGGCGGAACCTGCTGCGTCAGTATCGAGACGTCTGGGGGGCTTAGTCCAGCACCCGGTCCAGCAGCCGCCCGCAGAAGGCGCGATCCGCCGGACGATCATCGAACAAGATCCGGTACAGAATCGGCGATACCACCTGCTCGATCACCGACTCGGCATCGAGGGTGTCGCCGCCGCGCGCGCAGATGCTCGCGATCTGCTGCACGACAAAGGCGCGGCAATTGTTGGCGATGCCGGTCTCGACGCTGGCCGAGATCACGTCGCGCAGCATCTGCCGTCCCAGCTTCGACGACATCTCATCGGCATATTGCTCGGTCCAGGCGCGCAGGTCGGCGCGCCAGTCGCCGCTGTCGGGCAGCGCCTGGTCGGGCTGCAGCCGCTGCGCCGAGACATCGGCCAGCAGATGGGTCAGGTCGCCCCAGCGGCGATAGAGGGTCGACGGCGTCACCCCGGCGCGCGCCGCGACCATCGGCACCGTCAGTTCGGCGCGCCCGACCTCCCGCAGCAGGTCCTCCACCGCCTGGTGGACGGACGCCTGGATGCGGGCGCTGCGCCCGCCGGGCCGGCAAACGACACGGTCACTCATGACAAAAGCGAATCCTTAACGCAAAAAAGTTGCATTAACGCAGCGGAGCGCGTATATCAACTAACGCTAAATATTAGCATTAAGCTGCGAGACTGCAATGACCCATGTTCAAAGCCCCGTAATGCGCCCCTCTCTGGCTTCCGTTACGCCGTTCTACGCCTCGACGATGGTGGCTTTCCTGGCCGCCTCGGCGGCGCCGACGCCGCTGTACCGGCTGTATCATGAGCAATGGGATCTGTCGCCGCTGACCCTGACGACGATCTTCAGCGCCTATGTGGTCAGCCTGCTGTTCGCCTTGCTGACCGCCGGGCGCCTGTCCGATCATGTCGGCCGCCGGCCGGTGATTTTCGGCGCCCTGCTGCTCGACAGCACCGCCTTGGCGCTGTTCGCGGGCGCGGGGACGGCCGGCACCCTGATCTTCGCCCGCTTGGTTCAAGGCTTGGCGACGGGCGCCGCGACCACCGCGATGGCGGCGGCGATGCTGGATGGCGACAAACATCGCGGTCCGCTGATCAACGGCCTGTCGCCGATGTTCGGCATGGCCGCCGGCAGCGTCGCCTCGGGCGCGTTGGCGGCTTATGCGCCGTGGCCGCTGCATCTGATCTATCTGGTGCTGATCGTGGTGATGCTGACCCAGGCCGGCCTGATCTGGACGCTGCCCGAAACCGCTTCGGTCCGCTCCGGCGCGCTGGCGTCGCTGCGTCCCAACCTGGCGGTTCCGCACAAGGCCAAGCGCCTGTTGGCCCTGCTGGTGCCGTCGATCATCGCGGTCTGGGGCCTGGGCGGCTTTTATCTGTCGCTGATGCCCTCGCTGGTCCGGTCGGTCACCGGCATTCAGTCGCCGCTGCTGGGCGGCATCGTGGTGTCGGTGCTGATGCTGAGCGGCGCCGCCGCGATCTTTTCCCTCCGGCACTGCACCGGCCAGGTCATCCTCGCCATCGGGATGAGCCTGATGATCGTCGGCGTCGGCGCCTTGCTGGGCGGTGTCGCGGAACGCTCGCTCGCCGTCATGGCGATCGGTTCGGCGCTGGCCGGCTTCGGCTTCGGCGCCGGCTTCCTGGGCGGGTTGCGCCTGCTGATGCCGCTGGCCGAACCGCAGGAGCGCGCCGCGCTGATGTCGGTGTTCTATCTGGTCAGCTACCTGGCCTTCTGCATCCCGGCGGTCGCCGCCGGCTTCCTGGCCCAGGCGCTGGGCCTGGTCGGCGTGATCCAGATCTATGGCGCCGCCGTCATCGCCCTGGGTCTCAGCGCCCTGGCCGTGGTCCGGTTGATGAAATAGGGGTCATGTCCCGCGCGGCTTGGCCCGCGCGGTCGGCTCCGCCTCGAGCGGATTGTCGGGCCAGTAATGCTTGGGATACTGGCCCTTCATATCCGCCTTGACCGCCTTGTAGCTGCCCGCCCAGAACCCCGCCAGGTCGCGGGTCACCTGCAGCGGACGGCGCGCCGGCGACAGCAGGTGCAGCAGCAGGGGCACCCGTCCGTCGAGCAATGACGGCGTTTCGGCCAGGCCGAACATCTCTTGCAGACGAACCGCCAGGACCGGCTGTTCCGGATTCTCGTAATCGATGGGAATGCGCGATCCCGACGGCACGGTGACATGAGTCGGCGCTTGACGGTCGAGTGTCTGGCGCAGCTCCCAGCTCAGGCTGTCCCGCAGGATCGAGCCTAGGTCCAGTTTCTGCCAATGAGCGGGGCGGCTCATCCCCGACAGATAAGGCAGCAGCCACTCTTCCAATGTTTCCAGCAGATGCGCGTCCGACAGATCGGGCCAGACATCCGGCTGCTGACGGCGCAGGAAGGCGACGCGCTGGCGCAGGGACTGGGTCTGCTCGCTCCACGGCAAGGCGGTGAGGCCGAGCTCGGCGATGGCCTGCAATTGCGCCTCGGCCATCAGCTCGGCCGGCGGATTGTCGAGCCTGCTTTCCTCCAGCACCAGGGCGCCGAAGCGGGTCTGCCGCCGGGCCAGTACCGCCTGTTCGCGCTTGTCCCACAGAACGCTGTCGGCGCGGGTGATGTGGGCGGCGAAATGCTCTTCGAGATCGGCCTCGTCGAGCGGCGCGGCCAGGAAGATGCGCGCTTCCTTGCGCTCGCCGTCGAGATCGGCCACCGCCAGATAGGGCGAAGAGGAGATCGCTTCCGGCTCGGTGAAGAAGGCGCCGCGTCCATTGGACAGGCGATAGGCCAGCCCGTCGCCGCGCCGCTGCGCCACCCGGTCGGGAAAGGCGAAGGCCAGAAGCAGGCCGGTGCGGTCGATACGGTCATTCTGCTCGGACGCGCCGAGCTGGCGGCGCAATTGCCGGGTCAGCTCGCGGACGCGCATCAGTCCGCCGCGGTCTACAATGTGGTCGTTTCCGCCGAGAACCGCCTCGACCCGGCGCCGCAGATCGGCGTCGCGCGACTGGCGCAGTATGTCGCGTTCGGACAGCAGGGCCGCGATGGCGCAGGCCAGCCCGCCCAAAGCCAGGACTTTGCCCTTGATCATCATATGGGCGAGGCGGGGATGCACCGGCAGCGCCGCCATCGCCCTGCCATGGGCGGTGATGCGGCCGCTGTCGTCCAGTGCTTCCAGCTCGGTCAGCAGGGTATTGGCTTGAGAGAGGGCCGCCGCGGGCGGCGCATCCAGCCAGCGCAGATCGCCGCTGCCCCAGCGCGCCAGATCGAGGGCGAGGGGGGCGAGATCGGCATCCATGATTTCCGGCGCGGCGAAACCGGGCAGGGCGCGATGCTCGGCCTCGGACCACAGACGGTAACAGACGCCTGGCGCCAGGCGTCCGGCGCGGCCGCGCCTTTGTTCGGCCGAGGCTTTGGCGACCGGAATGGTAACCAGCCGGGTCATGCCGCCATTGGGATCGAACCGTGGTACGCGCATCTGGCCGCCATCGACGACGATGGTGACGCCCTCGATGGTCAGGCTGGTCTCGGCGATCGCGGTCGACAGCACTACCTTGCGCTTTCCCGGGATCGGCAGCAGCGCGCGGTCCTGCTCGGTGGAGGGGAGGTCACCGAACAGCGGAACCACCACGGCGCCGCAGCCCTGATCGTGCAATTGCCGCTCGGTACGGCGGATTTCCGCCTGGCCGGGCAGGAAGGCCAGTACGTCGCCTTCGCGGGTGTCGTCGAGGGCGCGCAGAATGGCCGAGGCCATGGCCGCTTCGAATTTGCGCGGCTCCGGGCGCTCCAGCCAGGTGATCTCGACCGGGAAAGCGCGCCCCTGGCTGGTGACGATCGGCGCATCCCCGAGCAGGGCCGCGACGCGCTCGCCATCCAGGGTCGCCGACATCACCAGGATGCGCAGATCCTCGCGCAGTCCGGTCTGGATTTCGAGCGCCAGCGCCAAGCCGAGATCGCCGGGCAGGTTGCGCTCGTGGAATTCGTCGAACAACACCGCGCCGATCGTCTCCAGGCCGGGATCGTCCTGGATCATGCGGGTCAGGATGCCTTCGGTGACCACTTCGATGCGGGTCTTGGGGCCGATTTTGCTGTCCTGGCGGACGCGGTAGCCGACCGTCTCGCCGACATTTTCACCCAGCAGTTCCGCCATTCGCCTGGCGGACGCGCGGGTGGCCAGGCGGCGCGGCTCCAGCATGATGATCTTGCGTCCGGCCAGCCAGGGCTGGTCGAGCAGGGCAAGCGGCACCAGCGTCGTCTTGCCGGCGCCGGGCGGCGCCTGCAGAACGGCCGAAGGATGGTTCGCGAGGGCTTCCAGCAGAGCGGGAAGCGCCTCCTGGACCGGCAGATTTACTCGCTGTAGCTGGCCCGGCAATTGGGCGTTTCCCACACGATCAGTTCCAGCAGCTTGGCCTGTCCGCCGGTGCGCTCGGACACGCGCGGGGCGAGGCGGCGGAACCAGTGGCGGCTCAGCTGCTCGGCGGTGGGGTTGACGTCCAGCACATAGAGCTTGGTGCCCAGGCGGGTGTCGGTCGTCAGGCAATATCCGTCGCGCGCCACCACCGCCTGCAGGTCGGACAGCCAGCGCAGGAAATCGTCGCGGTCGGGATGGAACATCGACAGCAGCTCGACATCGGCGATCTGGGCCAGGAAGCCGTGGTCGCAGGGCTTGTCGATCTCGGCCATCATCTCTTCCTTGAGGAAGCCGAAATCGACCACCATGTCGGACTGCTCGCCGCGATTCTGCAGGTGATCGGCGGCGCAGACCGCCTCGATGGTATAGCGGTGGCCATGCAAATGGCGGCATTTCGAGCCATGCGTCATGACGCGGTGACCGGCGTCGATGGCGATCTGGCGGGTGACGGTGAAACGGTCCATCAGGGGATTCCCACGATCTTGTGAGTCTGCAGCCCAAGCCGCCATTGCGGATGGGCCAGACAATAATCGGTGCAGGCCTGGGTGTTGGCCACGCGCTCGGGGCCGTCCATCGGCTGCAGGATGAAATTCTCGAAAGCCAGGCCGGCGAATTTGGCCGGCGGCGCGTCGGCCTGCGGATAGACCAGCTTCAGCTCGTGCCCGCTGGTCTGCACCAGTTCGGCGGTCGATTTCGGGCTGACGCAGACCCAGTCCACGCCGGCGGGAGCCGCGATGGTGCCGTTGGTCTCGACGGCGATCTCGAAGCCTTCGGCATGCATGGCGTCGCACAGTGCCTGGTCGAGCTGCAGCAGCGGCTCGCCGCCGGTGAAAACGACGTAACGATCGCCACCGGAAACCTGCGGCCACTCCGCGGCGACGCGTGCGGCCAGCTCCGCCGCGGTCTTGAATTTGCCCGCGTCGGCGCCGACGAAGTCCGTATCACAGAATTGACACACCGCCGTAGCGCGGTCCTTTTCCAGCCCCGTCCACAGATTGCAGCCGGCAAAGCGGCAGAAAACCGCGGCTCGCCCGGTTCTCATGCCTTCGCCCTGCAGGGTGAAAAAGATTTCTTTTATGGAATAAGTCATGACCGGTGGGTTAAATCTCGCTGTCGCTCACGTCAATCTTAAAGCGACGTGTTTTATGGGGGCAATCTTGCACAAGGTACTCAAGTCCGCCGTTCTCGCCGCTGCGATGATCGGCTCTTCCGTCCAGGCGGGCCCCGCCTGTTTCACCAAGGCGGAGCTGGAGGCCGCGCATCTGCGCGCTCTTCTCCAGCAGTTCAACGTCGCGGCGCTCAATTGCCAGACGCTCGATCCGAACGATCCGACCTTCGCCGCGCATTACAACAAGTTCGTTCTGCGCTTCGGCCCGCAGCTTTCCAAGAACAGCGAGGTGCTGAAGCACCATTTCGCCTCGGACCGCGGCGGTCTCGATCACTGGATCACCCTGATCGCCAACGATGCCGGCAGCCAGGTCATCAACAAGCCCGACTTCTGTCAGGTCGCCTGGGACCGTCTGGCCGACATGACCGTGCTGGAACCGGCCGATATGGAAATCTACGCCAACCGGACCGAGGCGGCAGCCTCGTTCGCTCCGGCCTGCCGCGAGACGATCCAGGCAGCAGCGCAAAAGAAGACCCCCTCGAAATAATCGAGGGGGTCCATTTTTTCCAGACTGTCGTCTGAACTATTACTGCAGGACGATCTGCACGCGGCGGTTCTGAGCCTCGCGGACGCCGTCCTTGGTCGGGACCAGCAGGTCGTTCTTGCCCTTGCCCGACGTATGGATTTCGTTCGCGGGCACGCCGATCGAGACCAGGAACTTCTTGGCCGATTCGGCGCGGCGCTCGGACAGCTTCTGATTGTACTGAGCGGTGCCGACGGTGTCGGTGAAGCCGGTCAGGTCGAAGCCGGTGGCGTTCTGCTTCTTGGCGGCGTCGACGGCCTGGGTCAGGATCGACTTGGCCTCGGGGGTCAGGTCAGACTTGTCGAAGTCGAAGAAGATCATGAAGTTCTTCGGGATCGGCGCGGCCACGACCGGCTTCGGAGCCGGGGCGGGGGCCGGAGTCGGGGCAACCGGGGCCGGAGCGGCAGCGGCCTGCTGGGCCACCTGCTGCGGAGCCGGAGCGCCGAACTTCCAGGTGAAGCCGACCAGCACCGAGTGCGAGGCGTAGGAGCCCTGGGCAACACCGCCGCCACGCTGCTGCGAGACGCTGAAATTGCCGTCGGTGGTGCCGAGGTAACGATAGTCGGCCTTGACCGACAGCTGGTCGTTGACGGCGTAGGAAACGCCGGCGATGCCCTGATAGGCGAACAGGGTCTGACCGTCATTGGTGACCGGCACGCCGCCCGTCTTCAGATTGTCGAAATTGACGTCGATGCCGCCGATGCCGACGCCGATGAACGGGGTCCACTTCGAGCTGTTCACGAAGTCGTAATAGGCATTGCCCATGAAGGAGATGCCGCTGATGTTGCCGCTCGGCGAAGCGTTGCCGAAATCATCCGCGTACTTGTTGATTTCGTTCTGGCGCCAGCCGAGTTCGCCTTCGAGGCGGATCTTGCCGAAGCCGTAGCCGACCTGGCCGAGGATCGCGTAGCCCGGGTCCTGCTGCTGCGCCCAAGTGTTGGCCGAAGCGTCGAACTTGATCTTGGGAACGAAATTGACGCCGGCTTCGGCGCCGACGTACCAACCGTCGGTCTGCGCAGAAGCCGCCGTGCAGAAACCGGCGACGAGGCCGGCAGCGATAACCGCGGAAGAAATTCGCATGATGGCAACCCTTTGAACAGGTTTATGGGGGGATTTATCGCCGCAGATTTATGCGACGATTAAGCGCAACTCAATCGGGAAGAACGTAAAAACC
>JAJPHO010000064.1 GCA_021325215.1 Alphaproteobacteria bacterium | reverse complement strand
TTCCGGCTGCGACCCTTCGGGCAACGATATCAGAGGCTTGGGCGGCGTTATCGCTCGCTCGCGATGCGCCGCATCGCGTCGCTCCCGCTGCCTGGCCCAAGCCTCTGATATCGTTGTGCAGGCCATACCCAATTCCCAAACAGGCTCTTTTACAAAATCGCAATACAATATTTATACTCAACCGTTTATTGAACCATGGCCTGGCATGAGTCCCTCGACGGACCAGGACACCGGTATAAAGTCCGGAGCCGTTGGCAGAGGGAAGAAATGAAGGAACGATTATGAGAAATCTCTCGATCTTCTCACGCATCGCTATTGTCATGCTTATTGCGGCGATTTCGATGGCGGGCTTGTCCGCTTACCAGATCTGGAATCTGAAGCAGACCATCTATGCCGAACGTGAAGTAAAACTTCGCCACATGGTGGCCGGAGCGATCGCCACCATCAAATTCTATGACGGCGAAGCCACCGCCGGCCGCATGACCCCCGAGCAGGCCCAGGAAACCGCCAAGGCCGCCCTGCGCGCCATGCGCTGGGGCGAAGGCGATTATTTCGGCATCTATAAATATGACGGCCTGACCCTGGTCCATGCGAACCCCAAGAATGAGGGCCAGAACCGCATGGGCTACAAGGACCCGACCGGCTTCCCGCTGGTCGCCGAACTGATCGGCGCCGCGAAGAAGGGCGGCGGGCTGGTCACCTACATGGTTCCCCGCCCCGGCGCCGCGGATCAGACGCCGCAGCTGAAGCTGGCTTATTCCCAGTCATACGAGCCCTGGCAGTGGGCCGTGCAGACTGGCGTCTATGTCGACGACGTCGACCAGACCATCCGCAGCCAGGCGCTGCGCATCGGCGGGTTCGCGGCGGGGCTGCTGGTGGTCGCCGGCCTGATCGGCCTGATCATCATCCGCGGCATCACCCGGCCGATCGGCGCCATGGCCACCGCCATGAGCAGCCTGGCCCAAGGCAATCTCTCGGTCGAGGTTCCCGCCCACGATTATAAGGACGAGATCGGAGCGATGACCCGCGCGGTCGTGGTGTTCAAGCAGAACGCCATCGACAAGCAGCGCGCCGAATCCGACGCCGCCGGCATGAAGGCACGCGCGGAGGCCGAGCGGCGCGGCGAAGTGCAGCGCCTGGCCGGCGAGTTCGAAGGCAGCGTGGTCAAGGTCGTGACCAAGGTGTCCGACGCCTCCGCCACGATGGAGGGCACGGCGCAAAGCATGACCGATCTGGCCGGACAGTTGCGGGCTCAGGCCAGCACGGTCGCGGCAGCTTCAGAGGAAGCGTCGGCCAATGTCCAGACCATCGCCGCGGCCATCGATCAATTGTCGGGCTCGGTGTCCGAGATCGGGCGGCAGGTCACCGATGCGGCCCATGTCGCCCATCACGCGGTCGAAGAGGCCGCCAATGCGGATACGATCGTGCGCGGCCTGGCCGGCGCCGTCGGCCAGATCGACGCCGTCATCAAGCTGATCGAGGACATCGCCGGCCAGACCAATCTGCTGGCGCTGAACGCCACCATCGAGGCGGCCCGTGCCGGCGATGCCGGCAAGGGCTTCGCGGTCGTCGCCAATGAAGTGAAGACTCTCGCCAACCAGACCGCCAGGGCGACGGGCGAGATAGCCCAACAGATCGGCACCGTCCAGTCCGAGACGGCCAGGGCGGTCGATGCGATCCAGGGCGTCAGCGGCACCATCGCGCGGATCGACGAGATCTCGTCCGCCATCGCCTCGGCGGTCGAGGAGCAGTCGGCCGCGACCCAGGAGATCGCCCGCAATGTCGAGCAGGCGGCGCACGGTACCCGGGACGTGACGGCCAACATCGCCGGCGTGACGATGGTCGCCAATCAGACGACCGCCGCCGCCGGCACCGTTCTCGACGCCGCGCGGACCACCTCGTCCGAAACCGCCGCCCTGCATCAGACGGTCAGCACCTTCGTGGCGAGCATGCTGAAGGAGTAACCGCGCGCGCCGCAATATTCGGCGGCAAACAGCAAAACGTTACATCTCATCCCTGCAATGCTGGGCTGCGGAACCGACCCGTTACGCAGCCCGGTTTCCTGTCGAACTCCCCTGCAGAGCCTGATGCTCAACGACATTCAACGAGGAGTTCGATCATGACCAAGTCCTTCAAACTGACCCTGGCCGCCGGCTTCCTGTCGGCCTCCGCCCTGCTGGCCGCCCCGTCCGCCTTCGCCCAGACCACCTTCCCGGGCGGCGACAGCGCCGAGGCCAGCACCGTCCAGACCGCCATCGATCATGATGCCAGCCTGCGTCTGGCCCACATCAATGTTCAGACCATCGACGGCGTCGTTTACCTCCAGGGCCGCACCGACGATGCCAGCTCGGTCGAGCGCGCCGAAGAGGTCGCCCGCGGCGTCCCGAACGTCGGCAAGATCGTCAACGCCATCGGCGACAGCGATTTTCAGGGATAATATCGAATGCGCCGCCGGCGGCGCATTCGGAGTGACCATCATGCTGACCAGAATGCTCACCTCGATCGCGGCGGCCGCCCTGATGGCCACCGCCGTTTTCGCCGACAACCCGGCGCCCGCCGCGCCGAAGACAGCCGATGCCTCGCCGATCTATGGGGTGACGATCCCCGAAGGATATCGCGACTGGAAGGTCATCTCGGTGGCCCAACTGCGCGGCAAGGCCAACCAGCTGCGAGTCCAGCTCGGCAACGATATCGCGATCAAGGCCATGCGCGAGGGCACCCGTCCCTTTCCGGACGGCGCCATGATCGCAGCGATCCATTGGACCAATGACGAGAACGCGGAGAACGACAAGGTCTTCGAGTCGGTCAATTTCCCCTTCCAGTCCTCGACCGCCGGCAAACCGGTGAATGTCCAGTTCATGGTCAAGGATTCGAAGAAATATCCCGACAGCGCCGGCTGGGGCTTCGCCGACTTCAAGGACGGCAAGCCGCAGAGCGAGGAACTGCACCAGGCCTGCTTCTCCTGCCACGCCCCCGCCGCGGACAAGGATTACGTCTTCACGGAGTACGCCAAGACGCCCTGAGCGAGCTCTCCGGCACGCCCCCGGCTGACTCGAACACGGCCTGACGCCGGCCCGTCGCGAGATCAGCCGCCCCGCAGGCCGGTCGGCGCCACACCATGGAAGGCTTTGAAGGCCCGGCTGAAACCGGCTTCGGACTCGTATCCGACCAACCGGGAAATCTCGCCCACGGGCAGGTCGCTCCCGGTAAGCAGCTCGGACGCCAGCGAAAAGCGCCATCTCATGAGATAGCGCAAAGGAGGCTCGCCGAAGGCGCACGTGAAACGGTCGGCGAAGACCGACCGCGACATGCCGGTGATCCGTGCCAACTGATCCACCGTCCAATCCGTGGCGGGCGCCTGATGCATCCGGTCCAAGGCCCGCGCCAGGCGCTCCTCGCTCTTGCCGCCCAACCATTTGAGAGGGCCGGGCTGGGCATCCAGCCAGCTGCGCAGGGTGCGGATCACCATGAGATCGATGATGCGCGAGATCATGAGGGCGGAACCGGGCGCCGGATCATTCGCCTCGATCATCAGAAAATGCGCGATCGCGCCGAGCCAGTCCGGCGCCGTGCCGTTTCTCGGCGTCAGATGAATGAGACCGGGCAGACGGCGGAGCACCGGCGGCAAGGGCTGTCTTTCATACTGGAACAGCCCGCCGATCAGGCGCGTCGCGTCGCCGGCGCCCGGCACGGTGATCGCGAGGCGGGACGCGTCGAACACGGGCGGAGACAAAGCGTCGACCGGATCGGCGCTGCCGCCCTCGTCATGGAGGAGACGATGCTGCTGTCCGTGGGGAAGCAGCACGAGATCCCCCGTCTCCATCGCCACCGGCGGCCCTTGATCAATGGAGATCCAGCATCTGCCGCTTTCCACGAAATGCACATGGGACGGCCCCGGCTCGAAGCTCAGCGCCCACGGTCCGGCCAGACGCGCCTGATAGACGGTCCTGCCCCGCAGCCTGACCCAGGCCAGCAGGCGCGACAGGGCGTCCTCGCGGAATGCGTCACCCGTCCGCCCGGTCTGATTTTCCGGATGATCGGTCAAATCATCGAGCTTTCTCGCTATGGAGCAGATTCGCTGCAAGCCATAGGTTACCTCCCCAGTACAGACAACTCAACCACGTGACGGAAACACCTGAAAATCATCCGTCGTAAAAAAGGGACATCATCATGACCATCGAGCTTTACGTTCTTTCGGCGACGGCGCTGCTGCTCCTCGTCCTGGCATTCCTCTCGGCGTCGCTTTACGGCAAGCAGGTCGGCCAGCCGGCGATGATGAGCAATCGCGAAAACATCCCTGCCCCGACCGGCGCCGCCCGCCGCGCCAGCCGCGCCCACCTGAACCTTCTGGAAAATGCGGTGCCGTTCGCGATCGTCGTGCTGACGGCGCAGGCCCTGCACATCTCCACGCCGACGACGCAGATGGCGGCGATCGTCTTCCTGGTGGCCCGCCTGCTTCACGCGATCGTCTATATCGCCGGCATTCAGGTCGTCCGCACCATCACCTGGTTCGCCGGCGTCGGAGCGACCATCGCCATCGCCGTGGCGATCCTGGCATAACACCGCCTATCCTGATCTAGTGTCATTGTGAAGCCTTGCCTCCGGCTCGGCGGTTCCGCCAGTCGGCGCCGTGAGCGGCATGCGATTCAAAGTGATCGCATGCCGCTCCAGTGTGGCGATTCCGTCGATGGGACCCTACAGGCGGCCGGAACAGGCCGAGATCTATGGCGAAATCAGCCGGGACGACGTCACGGCGGCAATCGTCGAACTGATCCACACGCCCATCATCCGGCGCACGATCCCGGGGACCGCCGCCGATAGAACAAGCCGTGCAGCCTCTGGCGGGCGCTCACCCCCGATCACCCTCCCGGGGTGGGAATGACGAAGGATACCGTCTGCAAATCCCGCGTCTGGTGGATCGGGTTCTCGAGATCGAGACGGACCTTGTGCGGGCCGGGCGACAAACCCGCGACGATGACCGGGGGGCGACGAGGGCGCGATGTAACGTTCGCCCCTCGCCCAGCGAAGACGAAATTCAGTTCATGGCCCAGGAGATAGGTCATCTGGCGTCGAATTTGGACTGAGCTTCCCTGACCTGCTCCCAATTTTCCTTGGCCCACTCCACCAGCCCCTGTGTCGGGCGCAGCAAGCTCTTGCCCAATTCGGTGATCTCGTACTCGACCCTGGGCGGCACTTCGGGAAACACTTCCCGGACGACCAGCCCATCGCGTTCGAGGTTCTTGAGCGTGGTCGACAGCATACGCTGCGAGATCCCGGGAACCGCACGTTCGAGTTCGGAGAACCGCGCCCTCCCGCCCAGAAGGTCCAGGGAAAGGATTACGAAGATCGTCCATTTGTCGCCGATCTTGGTCAGCAATTCCCGTACAGCCATCGGGTCCGAACTTCTGCAGATGGCGGCAGTATCCAGGGGACCGGACTTACTGGGCTTTCTCATAACTTACCTCGGCATCAGTGACTGAAGTGAAGGTGCCTTCTTTTTGGAAAGCAGCTAATCATATATATGTTGCTCTCAATTAGTAAGTTACATCGCAAAAGCAATGAGGATGACGATGCCGCACTCCGAAAACGCTGCCGATACGTTCGCCGCTCCGCCGCCGGCCATCCTTGTTCTGGGTGGAACCGGCCGAACCGGATCGCTCGTGGCGAAGAAACTCGCCGAGCGGGGGCTGACTGCGCGCACAGCGGCGCGCCATGGCGCCGACGTCAGATTCGACTGGGACGATCCGACGACCTACGCCCCCGCGCTGGAGGGGGCCGACCGCGTCTATCTCGTTACACCCGTCATGCGGATCAAGTTCGCCCATCAAGTCGCGGCATTCCTGGACCTCGCCGCCCGGGCAAACATCCGCCACGTCACCTATCTGAGCGCCTACGGCGCCGACCTGGCTCCCGCGGAGGTCGACATCCGGGCCGTCGAATCCGACCTTGCCCGGCGCAACAGCTTCAGCCATTCCATTCTGCGTCCGGCCTGGGTGATGCAGAACTTCAGTGACGAGCATTTGCCCATCATCGGCGGCGCGATCACGGTGCCGACCGGCGGCGGGAAGGAGGCTTTCGTCGACGCCGAGGATATCGCCGCGGTCGCTGTCGAGACGCTGGTGGAACCTGACGCCCACGCTGGAGCCAATTATGCGCCGACCGGCCCTCAATCGCTCACGGTCGCGGAGGTCGCCGACATGATTGCCAGCGTGATCGGCCGCTCGGTGGTCCACAATGACATCGATCCCGAGGCGTGGATCACCGGCGCCGTCGAGGCCGGTTTCGTCCCCGCCGACTATGCGGTCATGCTCCGCTGGCTGACCGGGACGGTCATTGCCGGCAAGGGCGCGCGGCCGAACAATGATATCGAGACGGTCACCGGACGGCCGGCCACCAGCTTTCGGGAATTCGTCCAGCGAAACGCGAACAAGTGGGCTTTCCCGCCGCCGGCTGTTTGAACATCCCCGCCGAAGCCCAACCGCAATTCACAGACGCACGGAGACTTCACAATGGCCGAGAGCCGATATTCCGAGTATGCAGGCGCCGATCCCTATTTCGAACTGGTCCGCGCCGCACTCGGCGGGCTTGTCGACGGCGAACACTTCTTCGACATCCTCGCCGATGACCTCATCTACGAGGTCCGCTACGATCTGGGCTGGCCGCGTGTGGTGCGGGGGCGCGCCGAACTGATGAAGCAGTTCAAGGGATATGTCGCCGGTATCCGCCTTCTCTCCGCGGGCAATCTGATCGTTACCAAAGGGGAGGACGGCCGCAGCGTCGTCATCGAGTATGAGATCCGCGGAACGATCCTCGCGACCGGGGCCCACTATGAAAACCGCTTCTGCTCGATCATCGGACTTGAACACCGGAAGATCACGCATTGGCGGGATTACATGGATTCCCATGCGGCCTGGAATGCGCTGATGGGAAACGCCCGCTGATCGCGCAGGAACCGATTAGGCAGTCGGCACGTCCTTACTTATACTGCGCTTTCTTCTTCGGCGGCTTTGACAGCCTGCCACGGCGGACGGATCCAGGAGAGCCCGAAAAACCGGACCCGGAGGGTAACCGTGACAGTTAAATCTTCGGGCGGCATTCAGCCCGCCTTCGTTCCGATTTCCGAGGCTTATTCCTATTCCGACGGCGCCGTGATGCGCGGCCTGTCGCGAGACGCTTTGTTCAAGCAAAGCCATGTCGAGCCGGATACGCAGCCCTTCCTTTCGATCGGTCAGATCGTTCTGGTGGCGATGACGGCAATAGCCGAGACCGACGATCATTTCATCGGCTATGGCCGACGCCCTTATCCGCCCTCGCAACTGATCCTCATGCTGCGGATCATGATGGCATGCGAGACCCTCGAGCGCGCGATCGGCAGTCTTGCCCATTTCCACGCCATGGGGCTGCCGATTTCCCTCGGCCTCTACACCGAGGGCATGGGGGCGCAGCTGAGAATCGCTTGCGATGAAGCGTTCGGCGGCGAAAACGCGCCCATTATCGAGGACATCTATCTCAACACGATTTTCGGCGGTCTCAGCTACTTCCTCGGGCGCCGCTTCCCAGCTACCGCCGTCACGACACGCAACCGCGGACATCTGCTCGGGGCGCGTCACTGGTCGATGGAGGCTCCCCTTCATGTCGGCGGCCACGCGGCGCTCCACTTTCCGATTTCGCTGCTGAGCGAAACCCGTCAGGGCAATCCGACGGACAATATCGGCTGGTCCGTCATCCGTCACCGCATGGCCCTCGAGAGCGAACCGGGTTCTCTCGTAACGGACAGCGCCGTCACGATCAGACGCCTCAACACGACGGCACTGTGCGAAGAACTCGGCATCAGCCCGGCCACCTTCCGGCGCAGGAACAATCTTGCCGGCGGCAATTTCCGGCGATTCCGCGAGGAGACGCTCGTCGAAGCGAGCTTGAGCCTCCTGGCCGACGAGACCCGCAGCGTCAGCTCGATCGCTGCCGACCTCGGATATGCGGATGTGCGCAGCTATCGCCGGTTCATCAAAGGCGCGACCGGCATGACGCCCGATCAGCTCCGCGCGAATAGTGCGGCCGCCGCCATGCAAGATTTCGAGCCGAAGATCCTTTCGAGGATCGAGGACATCGCCACCCGCATCGGCCGATAAGACGCGCGCAGAGAGCGCAGCCGCCCTGCCGCATGCCGCATGTCTCCCCCTCCCCGCCCATCGTCGGACGTGGAAACGTGCCCCGTCACCTCTGACGGTGAGCGAATTTGCCCCCCTGAAATGGGGTAGTGAGCGAAGTCGTCATCTTCGCCGTATTCGACCGCATTGATAAATTACCTCCATCAACTGAAGCGCAAGCTTAGTAAGAACTAAGCGCTGGCGTCGGTATATGAAGTAAAATGTGCGCGATAAAATCATTTTCACTTCGCGGTCAAAATAAAATCGCACTCTTTCATTGAGAGAAACCATGACGAAAAACACACAAACACCAATTACCTCCACCTCTCGCCGAGGCGTGCTGATCGGCGCAGCCGGCGCCATCGCCGCATCCGCAGTGTCCTCATCCGCCTTCGCCGCCGGCCCCAAGGCGGCGTCGGCCTCCTCCAAATCAACCAATCAACCGGGAGCCAACACCATGTCATTCGTCACCACCAAAGACGGGGTCGATATCTTCTTCAAGGATTGGGGGCCGAAAAATGCCCAACCCATCGTCTTCCATCACGGCTGGCCGCTGAGCTCGGACGATTGGGATGCGCAGATGCTCTATTTCCTCGCACAAGGCTTCCGTGTCATCGCCCATGACCGGCGCGGTCATGGCCGCTCGGCTCAGGTGGATGCCGGCCATGACATGGACCATTATGCGGCCGATGCGTCGGCGGTTGCCGAGCATCTCGATCTGCGAAATGCCGTCCATATCGGCCACTCCACCGGCGGCGGCGAAGTGGCCCGCTATGTCGCCCGGCATGGTCAGCCGCAGGGGCGCGTCGCCAAGGCGGTCCTGGTGAGCGCCGTCCCGCCGCTGATGCTCAAGACCGGCAGCAACCCCGACGGCACCCCGATCGAGGTGTTCGACGGCTTCCGGAGCGCCCTCGCGGCCAACCGGGCGCAATTCTTCCTCGACGTGGCTTCGGGACCGTTCTACGGGTTCAATCGAGCCGGCGCGAAGGTCTCGCAGGGGGTCATCGACAATTGGTGGCGCCAGGGCATGATGGGCGGCGCCAACGCTCATTATCAGGGCATCAAGGCCTTCTCGGAGACCGATCAGACCGAAGACCTGAAAGCGATCACCGTGCCGACGCTCGTTCTCCAGGGCGACGACGATCAAGTGGTGCCCTACAAGGATGCGGCGGTGCTGCAGGCCAAGCTGGTCAGGAACAGCACGATCAAGATTTATCCGGGCTATCCCCATGGAATGCTCACCACGCATGCGGACGTGATCAATCCGGACATCCTGGCCTTCATCAAGAGCTAGCGGATCGATCCTCGAGGTGCCGGGCCTAAGCCGCCGCGTGCCGGCACAGGCCCGGCCCGATTCACCGAAGATATTTGCCCATCACTCCGCGCGACATCCCCCCATGGCTGCGCGCGAGCAGGGCCGCCTATGTCGAGGAGCGCAATCATGGCGACCAGGAACTTCACCACAACGACCGCCGGAGCCCCGGTGGCATCCGAGGAATATTCACGAACGGTTGGACCCGACGGTCCCGTTGTTCTGCATGACGTCCATCTCGTTGAAAAACTCGCTCAATTCAATCGCGAACGCGTTCCCGAACGCGTCGTCCACGCCAAGGGGGGCGGGGCCTTCGGCATGCTGACAGTCACCGAAGATGTCAGCGCCTATACGCGCGCCGCCTTGTTCCAGCCCGGCGTCAAAACCGAAATGCTGGCGCGATTCTCGACGGTTGCCGGCGAGATCGGCTCGCCGGACACCTGGCGCGATCTTCGCGGCTTCGCCCTGAAATTCTATACGTCGGAAGGCAATTACGACATCGTCGGGAACGATACGCCGGTATTCTTTATCCGCGATGGGATGAAATTTCCCGACTTCATCCGGTCGCAAAAACGCCTGCCCGACAGCAATCTTCGCGACGCCGACATGCAGTGGGATTTCTGGACGCTCTCGCCTGAAAGCGCCCATCAGGTCGCGTATCTCATGGGCGATCGCGGCCTGCCGGAAAGCTGGCGCAGGATGAACGGCTATGGGTCGCACACCTATCAATGGATTAACGCCGGCGGCGAGCGATTTTGGATCAAGTATCACTTCCACAGCCTGCAGGGCTTGCAGAACCTGACGGACGAGGAGGCGGCGGCGATCACGGCCCGGGATTCGGATTACCATATCCGCGATCTGTTCGAGGCCATCGAGCGGGGTGAGTTTCCGGCTTGGCGGATGTCGGTTCAGGTGATGCCCTATGTAGAAGCCAAGACCTATCGGATCAACCCCTTCGATCTGACCAAAACCTGGCCCCACGCGGACTACCCTTTGATCAAGGTCGGCGAGTTCGTTCTCGACAGCAATCCCGAGAATTATTTCGCCGAAATCGAGCAGGCGGCATTCGAGCCGTCGAATCTGGTACCCGGCATCGACGTCAGCCCCGACAAGATGCTTCTGGCGCGCATGTTCGCTTATGCCGACGCGCATCGTTACCGCATCGGCTCGAATTATAACGAGCTTCCGGTAAACCGCCCCCACTGCGACGTGCACAGCTACGCCAAGGATGGCAGCCTCCGCCACTATTTCAAACCGGGCAAGGTGCGGGTTTATGCGCCGAATTCCTTCGGCGGGCCGAAGGCCGACCCGATGCAAGCCGCCGAGACCGGCGGGTGGAGCGCGGACGGAGATCTGATGCGGTCCGCCTATACCAAGCGATCCGACGACGATGATTTCAGCCAGGCCGGCACGCTGGTCCGAGAGGTCTTCACTGACGCCCAGCGAGATCGCCTGGTTCGGACTCTCGCTAGCCAATATCGGCAGCTTCGATCCGAGGAAATTCGCGGACGCTTTCTCCGATATTGGCAAAACATCGATCCCGGTGTCTCCGGGAGAGTGAAACGAGCCGTCGAAATCGCATAGGCCGGAACAAAGGAAAATCAAATGAGACGTACACCAATGACAACACTTCTCGCCCTCGCCTTGCCTCTCGCTCTGGCGGCACCGGCGGCGGCGCATGAGGTCGCAGATCCGACCATCGTCCACAACGCCCATGATGGCGTCGTCAGGCTCTATGGGGCCGGCGGTCCCGATACAGCGTTCAAAAAGGTCGCGGAGGTTTTCACAAGGGAGACGGGGATCAAGGTCGAGGTCGTCGGCGGCCCCGAACCGACCTGGTCGAAGCAGGCGCAAGCGGACGCGGACATCCTGTGGGGCACCGCCGAGGAAGACGTCACCGCGCTACTGGAGACCTATAAGGACTTTGCCTGGGCCGATGTGACGCCGATTTACGTCCGTCCCGCGATCATCGCGGTCAAAAAGGGAAATCCCAAGCATATCCGCGGCTTCGAGGATCTGCTGAAGGAGGGCACGAAAATCGTCGTCACCGAAGGCGCCGGCGTTGCCAACACCTCCGGCACGGGGACGTGGGAGGATGTTGCCGGCCGCGAAGGCCGTCTCGGCGATATTGCCCGTCTGCGCAAGAATATCGTCGGATTTGGCAAGGGCAGCGGGCCGAGCTACAAAATCTTCGTCGATCAAAACGCAGATGCCTGGATCACCTGGCCGGACTGGCCGATCACCCACCCCGATGCGGCACAGATCGTAAAACTGTCGAAGAGCCGCACGATCTGGCGCGACGTCAACGTCGTGCTCGCCCATGACGCCGATAGCGAGGCCAAGCAGTTCTTGGATTTCCTGACCAGCAGTCGGGGCGCGGCGATCATGAAGACCGAGGGTTGGGTGCGCTGACCTGTCCAACTCGGGCAAACAGGAAGGGAGATGCCCCACAGCATCTCCCCTCTTTTTGACCTGAGATCTCCGCCCCGGAATTTCCGCGGGGCGCCGCATGGGACGCAAAAAGAGGCTCACGCGGCGTCGCAACCGCGATCCGTCAAAACTGTCTGATTTTTGCGAAAGAGAATGGCGCGCCCGGAAAGACTCGAACTTCCAACCCCCAGATTCGTAGTCTGGTGCTCTATCCAATTGAGCTACGGGCGCACTGTCCGGGGAACGTCCCCGGTGAAGAGGCCGGGAACATACTCAAACGAATCGGCCAGGGCAAGTCAAAATTCACACTATTTTCAAAAGACCCGTTTCCGCCTTTCCGAACAGCGCTCAGATGGCGGGAATGCGGGGAAAATGCTCAGGCGAAAGCCGCTTGTCCCCCTTATATCATTTGGGTACACTCCACCAAGATTTGCTGGGAGAGCAAATTTCTTTGAAGGCCAAAGTTTTATGCGAACACCCCCGGTTGCCAAAACCATAAACAAGCGACTCTGCAAGGTGCTTCGCCCGATGGCTCTCAAAAATATTCCGTCCGTCGCTGTCGTCGCGACGCTCCTTCTCGGTGGTTGCGCGTTCGCTGACAATGCCATGTTCCCTCCCCTTGCGCCGCTCGGCGGCGCGGGCAGCGGTAAGGCGACCCTGGTTTCGGAAGAGGGCCCCAGCGAAGGCGGCGTGACCGAGACCGGCACCTTCGTCGGCCAGAAGGTCGACAGCCTGCGCAACGACCTGCACCAGCTGCAGGGCACTTTGGGCGGTCAGAAGGACCAGCTCTCGCAGATCCGCGAACAGATCGTCCACGACTCGCAGGGCTATCACAGCACCATCGCCGCCATCGAGGCGCGCCTGCAGCTCGGCACCACGCCGGGCAACCCGATCCTGGTTCAGCAGTGGAACGACGCCCAGGGCTC
>JAJPHO010000110.1 GCA_021325215.1 Alphaproteobacteria bacterium | reverse complement strand
GATATGCCGTTGAACAGGTCGGACAGCATGTTCTTCAGCGCCAGGCCGATCACCGCGACCAGCAGGCCCGAAGTGGTCATCAGGCTGCCGACCGGAATATCCCACAGGATGGCGCCGCCGGCGCCGACCGCCACCGTCCAGGTGGTCAGCGCGATGATCTGGCGCACCAGGCGCGGCGGGCGATGGCCGAGACGGCGCTGGGCATAGCCATGCGCCAGGCGCACCGTCAGCACGCCGGCGCAGAAGATCAGCAGCAGGGTGGGCAGGCCGTCGACGAAACGCGGCGCGCCCTCGAGCCCCAACCGTCCGCGCCAATTCTCCCAGCGCCACAGCAGCACGCCTGCGCACAGGAAGGCCAGTACGGCGGGCAGCACCAGCGGCAGTGTCGGCACCGCCGCCTCGTAGAAGGAGGTCCTGGAGCGGTCGGCCAAGGCGGGCTGCTGGTCATTCGACATTGCCGCTCTCCAACAGATGCCAGCCCTGGCTGTCGCGCACCAGGGTCACCGGGCTGCGCTTGTCGCCGCCCCACGGGCCGCGCTTCAGGCGCAGATGGGAGGCGTCGCTCCAGCCGACCAGCTCATAGACCGTGTCGTCCTCGCTCCGGGCCGGTATGGCGAAGACCGAGGTGATCTTGCCGTCGGCCAGCGACCAGACCTGGACGCGCTGCGGCTGCGCCTCCTCGAGGTCGGACACCACCGAGACGATGAATTTGCCGTCCGGCGAGAAGCTGGGCACGCTGGGCAGGGTCAGGATCGTTCCGGTCCCGTCGATCAGCATCGCGCTCTCGGATTCGTTCCATTGCTGGCGCACCAGGTGGAAATGGCCGTCCGGGCTGTCGCCGACATAATCGAACGAGCGCGACACCTGGGGCGGACAGGCCAGCTGGCCGCACACCAGATCGTCCTCGAAGGTCAGCCGCCTCTTGTCGTCGAGGATTACGGTCAGCTTGCCGCCGTCGCGCTGGATGCGCTGGGCGTGAGCGGCGATGGCCGGCTTCTCGGTCTCGTCGCGCTCCTCGGTCAGGTCCTTCAGCCAGCCGGACAGCGATTCGTCGGTCGCCACCGCGGCGGGCGCCTTGGCCGGCAGCGGAGTCGGCTCGAGATTTTCGGCCTCGTGACGGGAATCGAGCATGGTCGGATCGTCGTCGCCATAGGTCAGCACCATCGGCTGCGCCGCGTTGACCGCCACGGACAGGCGATAGCCCCCCACCTTCTCGTCCCAGCCGAGATAGCGATAGGAGGTCGCCAGCCCGGCCGGACAGGGCAGCTCGCCGCATTTGGCGCGGTCGGTCAGGGTCACCACCTCGCCGCTCTTCATGCGCAGATCGAGCGCAACGCCGGAGCGGGTCACCAGGCCGTGACTCTCGGCGATGGCGGCGGATTCGGCGATCGGCGCCGCCGGTGCGTTGTTGGCCAGGGGCGCCGGCGGCGGGGTCGGCTCGGTGGCCTCGCGCGGCCATAACATCACGGCGGCGACCGCGCCGGCACCGAGACAGAGGAGGACGGCCGCGAACGCGACCCGGCGAGATGAACGTTTCATGGGCGCCAGTGTACCGATCCGGTGGCCAAAATCACGGAAATCCTCCGCATTGGCGCAAGGATTCGCCCAATACCAGGGCCGCGGCGACCGCGACATTGAGGGATCGCGCCCCCGCAACCATCGGGATGCGCAGCCGCGCCTCGCACGACTCATGGACGTTCTCGGGCACGCCGGCGCTCTCGCGCCCGAACAGCAGGACGTCGTCCGGGGCGAAGGCGAAATCATAGGGAGAGCGGTCGGACCGGGTGGTCAGCAGCACGAGGCGGCCGGGGAGGCGCCCGGCCTGGAACGCGTTCCACGAGACATGGCGGGTGACCTGGGCCAGCTCGCGGTAATCCATGCCGGCGCGGCGCAGCTTGGCATCGTCCCACGGGAAGCCGGCCGGCTCGATAATGTCGACCGGCACCCCAAAACAAGCGGCAAGCCTCAATATCGTGCCGGTATTCTGCGGAATATCCGGCTGGTATAGTGCTATTCTCATGGGGGCACCGTGGGGGATCATCGATTGCTTTTCAAGACCGCGGATTTGTTTTATAGGACGGAGCGTTACTCGATCCGCATCCTGCCCTCCGCCTGTTCCTACGGCTTCACGCCTCCCACTGCAGGTAATAACAGAGGAATGACCAATGGCTGACTCGTCCCCACCCGCCAGCGATCCGTCGGACGGCGCTACCCGGCGTGATTTTCTGATCTATGCCGCCTCGGGCCTCGGCGCCGTCGGCGCGGCCGCGGCGGTCTGGCCGTTCATCCACAGCATGAACCCGGCCGCGGATACGCTCGCCCTGGCCAGCACCGAGGTCGATATCTCGCCGGTGCAGGAAGGCCAGGCCATCACCGTCACCTGGCGCGGCAAGCCGGTCTTCATTCGGCACCGCACGGCGGCCGAGATCGACGCGGCCAACAAGGTCGACGTCAAGGAACTGCGCGATCCGCAGACCGATGCCCAGCGCGTCAAGAAGCCGGAATGGCTGATCATGGTCGGCGTCTGCACCCATCTGGGCTGCATTCCGCTGGGCCAGAAGCCGGCCGACCCCAAGGGTGAGTTCGGCGGCTGGTTCTGCCCCTGCCACGGTTCGCAGTACGATACGTCCGGCCGCATCCGCAAGGGCCCTGCCCCGCTCAACCTGCTGGTGCCGCAATACACCTTCCTGAGCGACACCTCGGTACGGATCGGCTAGGAGCAAGACCGATGAGCGAACAAACCAAATTCGACAACAAGATCGTTCAGTGGGTCGATGACCGCCTGCCGGTCTTCTCGATCCTCAAGCATTCGGCGGTCGATTATCCGACCCCGAAGAACCTGAACTACTGGTGGAACTTCGGTTCGCTGGCCGGAATGATGCTGGTGATCATGATCCTCACCGGTATTTTCCTGGCGATGAACTATGCCGCCAATACCGGCATCGCCTTCAATTCGGTCGAGCGCATCATGCGCGACGTGAACTGGGGCTGGCTGCTGCGCTACCTGCACGCCAACGGCGCCTCGTTCTTCTTCATCACCGTCTATATCCACATCTTCCGCGGCCTCTATTACGGGTCCTACAAGGCCCCGCGCGAGCTGCTGTGGTGGCTGGGCCTGGTCATCTATCTGACCATGATGGCCACCGCCTTCATGGGCTATGTGCTGCCCTGGGGCCAGATGTCCTTCTGGGGCGCCACCGTAATCACCAACCTGTTCTCGGCGATCCCCGTCATCGGCGACTATATCGTCACCTGGCTGTGGGGCGGCTTCTCGGTCGATAATCCGACGCTGAACCGCTTCTTCGCCCTGCATTACCTGCTGCCGTTCCTGATCGTCGCCTTCGTGTTCCTGCACCTGGTGGCGCTGCACACGGTCAAGTCGAACAATCCGCTGGGCATCGACGTCAAGGGCCCGCAGGACACCATCCCGTTCCACCCCTACTACACGGTGAAGGATCTGGTCGGCATCGGCGCGTTCCTGATCGTCTATCTGGGCGTGGTGTTCTATGCGCCGAACTTCTTCGGCGAGCCGGACAACTACCTCCCGGCCAACCCGATGCAGACCCCGCCGCATATCGTACCGGAATGGTACTTCCTGCCGTTCTACGCGATCCTGCGCTCGATTCCCGACAAGCTGGGCGGCGTGATCTGCATGTTCGGCGCCATCGTCATCCTGTTCTTCCTGCCCTGGATCGACAGCTCGAAGGTCCGCTCGGCCAAGTTCCGTCCGATCTTCAAGCAGGTCTTCTGGATCTTCCTGGCCGACTGCTTCCTGCTCGGCTATGTCGGCGCTCACCCGCCGGAAGGCAATCTCGTGCTGATGGGCCAGCTCGGCACCGCGGCCTATTTCGCCTTCTTCCCGCTGCTGTGGATCATCGGCAAGCTCGAAAAGCCGCGTCCGCTGCCGCAGAGCATCGCCCAGCCGGTCCTGAAGCCGATGGAGAAGCACTAATCATGCGTAAACTCATCCTCTCCACCCTGGCGGTTCTCTCCATGGCCGCCATCCCGGCGCTCGCCGAAGAGGGCCCGGCCCTGGAACACCAGAACTGGCCCTGGCTCGGCGTGTTCGGCAAATATGACCAGGCCCAGCTGAAGCGTGGTTACCAGATCTACCACGACGTCTGCTCGGCCTGTCACTCGCTGAACCTGGTCGCCTACCGGAACCTGGCCGACATCGGCTTCACCCAGGACGAGATCAAGGCGATCGCCGCCGAGAAGACCGTCAAGGACGGCCCGAACGACCAGGGCGAGATGTTCGACCGGCCGGCCCGTCCGTCCGATCACTTCGTGCCGCCCTTCGCCAACGACCAGGCGGCCCGCGCCGCCAACAACGGCGCCCTGCCGCCCGACCAGTCGCTGCTGGTCAAGGCGCGCAAGGGCGGGCCGGACTATGTCTACGCCATCCTGACCGGCTATGAGGACGCTCCCGCGGGCGCCACCGTGCCGGACGGCATGAGCTACAACAAGGTGTTCCCCGGCCATAACATCGGCATGCCGCAGCCGCTCACCGACGACGCGGTGACCTATGCCGACGGCACCAAGGCGACCCTGGACCAGGAAGCGAAGGACATCACCGCCTTCCTGAACTGGACCTCGGAGCCGGAACTCGATACCCGCCACAGCCTCGGCATCAAGGTGCTGGGTTTCCTGGTGGTGTTGACCGCCCTGTTCTATGCGCTGAAGCGCAAGGTGTGGTCGGACGTCGATCACTGATCTGACGGCTTGAAAACTAAGGCCGCTCCAGCGATGGGGCGGCCTTTTTCATGTGTGGGAGAAGAAACGCTTCAGCCAGGCCGGCCAGCGCGAAGGCGGTGCTTTCGCCCCGCCCACGGTAACGGTGTCGGAGCGCAGGCCGCGCAGGATCGCCTCGGCGGCCTCGGCCACGGCGAGATCGTCGGACAGGATTTTACCGAGATCGGGATCGATCACCTGGATCTTGATGCCGGTGCCGGCCAGATCGCGGCTCAGGGTCTCGACCAGGGTGGTCAGCGGCATGCCGACGCCGCGGCCCGCCGGCGGCAGGATGGCGACATGGCCGGCGCCGCGCTGGCGCAGCACCGGAACCAGCGCACCCAGGCAGTTCAGCGCGCCGCCGACGCCGGCATCGGCCTGGCCGCGCAGGCGCTCGCGGTCGAAGGCGCTGAGCGGCAGCGGCACGCCGCTGCCCGTGGTCAGAACGGCCAGCGAGATCGGCGCGATGTCACGCTCGATGCGCTGTACGCCGTTGCGCACCGCGCAGCTGTCGGCCGTATCGAGGGGAAAGGGCTCGATCCCGGGCTGGCCCGACGCGACCTCGACCAGATCCTCGGCGGGGCGTCCGCTGATCACCACATGTTCTCCATCCTGCGCCAGCCTGCGCGCCAGCGCGGCCCCGATGCCCGAGCCCCCACCCGTAATCCAGATGCAGGCCGGGATAGTGCTCAAGGCGCCCCCATGACCATTGCCTGATCGGGACGGAAATCGACATTCGAGCCGAAATAATGGAAATGCAGGCCATCCCAATGGCCCGAGCGGTAATCGACCATCAGGGACAGGTCGCCCGACATCTTGTAACGGCCGTCGGCCAGCTGGGCCGTCTCGACCTTCAGCGTCTTGCCGGATTCGGTATCCAGCAATTCGCGCCGCCCCAGAACGTCCGGATTCCACAGGCTGGTCGGAAGGGTATCGGGCGGAATTTCGCGGCTGCCCTGATTGCTCTCGACCACCAGCATGCCGTCCTGGCCGGGATGAACCGAGAGCGACTGGGCATCGCCGTCATCGTCGGTCTCCGACCGCAGCGCCTCGAGCTTTCCATCGCGCCAGACCTCGTGCGAGCGGTGGCGGTAGCGATAGACTTCGAGCCCGGCCAGGGTCACGTCGATGTCGGCGTCGATATCGACATCGGTCTCGCCGCCCTCGCGCTGCACATGGACGCGGTGATAGCCGACCGGGCTGCCATTGCAGAAGACCTTGAAAGCGTAATCCTCGGCGCGCGAGGAACCGGGCAGGCAGGACAGGGCCAGGGGACAGGCGGCTGTACACACGGCGAGAGCACGAAAATGCATCCTGAGGCCTCCGCGACGGACACGCGGAGCGGCGAACATGCCGCCCGCGGCCGAAGTATAGTCCGGGCCGGTGTGACGATGTTGTGGCAACGCCATTCCGGCTGCAGCATTGCCGTAATGATTTTCAGTGTTGGCGCAACATTTCATTAAAATCAAGAGGACGGATAACCCGGTTTACAGCCCCGCCGCCATCGGCTAACCAGAACGCCTTGAAGATTGGAGAGCGCAAGATGGCGGAACGGGTGATCGGCATAATCGGCGGAAGCGGCCTCTATTCGATCGACGGCCTGGTCGATACGCGGTGGGAAACCGTCGAAAGCCCATTCGGACAGCCCTCCGATCAGCTGCTGACCGGCACGCTGGACGGGCAGAAGCTGGTGTTCCTGCCGCGCCATGGCCGCGGCCACCGCATTCCCCCGACCGAGGTCAATTACCGGGCCAATATCGATGCGCTGAAGCGGGCCGGCGTCACCGAGATCCTGTCGGTGTCGGCGGTCGGTTCGCTGAAGGCCGAGCTGCCGCCCGGTACCTTCGTCATCGTCGACCAGTTCATCGACCGCACCTTCGCCCGCGAAAAGAGCTTCTTCGGCACCGGCCTGGTCGCCCATGTCGGCATGGGCCATCCGGTATGCGGCCGCCTGGGCGGACATCTGCACGCCGCCGCCAGCTCGCTGAACCTCGCCGTGCAGAAGGGCGGTACCTATCTGGTGATGGAAGGCCCGCAATTCTCGACCCAGGCGGAAAGCAACCTGTATCGCTCGTGGGGCTGCGACGTGATCGGCATGACCAACATGCCCGAGGCCAAATTGGCCCGCGAGGCCGAGATGTGCTACGCCACCGTGGCGATGGTGACCGATTACGATTGCTGGCACCCCGACCACGACCATGTGACGGTCGACAGCATCATCGCCACCCTGCACGCCAATGCCGACAATGCCCGCGCTTTGATCAAGGCGGTGACGCCCTTGCTCTCCCGCGACCACGGCCCCTGTTCCAAGGGCTGCAACCACGCGCTGGAAACCGCGCTGATCACCGCCCCCGAGGCGCGCGATCCGGCCATAAAGGCCAAACTCGATGCGGTTGCGGGGCGGGTGCTGAAGTGAAGATCGACGGCATTCCCTATCGCACGCTGTGGCTGGCCAAGGACGGCGTCACGGTCGAAATCATCGACCAGACCCGCCTGCCCCACCATCTGCATGTCGTCTCGCTGACAACCGTCGAAGAGGCTGCGCGCGCCATCAAGGATATGTGGGTGCGCGGCGCTCCGCTGATCGGCGTGACGGCTGCTTATGGCATGGCTTTGGCTGCCCGTGCCGAGTCCGGCGACGAGGCCCTGAAACAGGCGGCGGCGCTGCTGATGAGCACGCGCCCGACCGCCGTCAATCTGCGTTGGGGCGTCGACCATATGCTGGCCCTGCTGCTGCCGCTGCCGGCGGATCAGCGGGTCGAGGCCGCCTATAAGGAAGCGGCGCGCCTGGCCGACGAGGATTCCGATCTCTGCGAATCGATCGGCAGCCATGGCGCCAAATTGTTCGCCGAGCTGTGGAAGAAGCGCCAGGCCGAAGGGGCCAAGCGCCTCAACATCCTGACCCATTGCAATGCCGGCTGGCTGGCCACCATCGATTGGGGTACCGCCCTCGCCCCCGTCTACAAGGCGGCGGAACAGGGCATTCCGATCCATGTCTGGGTCGATGAAACCCGCCCGCGCAACCAGGGCGCGGCTCTGACCGCGCGCGAACTGAACTGGGCCGGCATTCCGCACACGGTGATCTCCGACAATGCCGGCGGCCATCTGATGCAGCATGGCGAGATCGACGCGGTGATCGTCGGCACCGACCGCACCACGGCGGATGGCGATGTCTGCAACAAGATCGGCACTTATCTCAAGGCGCTGGCCGCCCATGACAACAACATCCCCTTCTATGTCGGCCTGCCCGGCCCGACCATCGACTGGACCGTGCGCGACGGCGTGAAGGAAATCCCCATCGAGGAACGCTCCTCCCGCGAAGTCACCCACATCGCCGGCCGCGACGAAGCGGGCCAGGTGGTGACCGTGCAACTGACGCCGGACGGCTCCGCCGCCTCGAACCCGGCCTTCGACGTGACCCCCGCCCGCCTGGTCACCGCGCTGATCACCGAACGCGGCGTCTGCGCCGCCTCGCGCGACGGACTGGCCGGCCTCTATCCGGAGCACGCGAAATGACCCCCCGCCAGGCGATCATCGAAACCAGTTTGGAGATGGAGCGCCTGGACCTGACGCGGGGCGCGTCGGGCAATATCAGCCTGCGCACCGAGGCCGGTTTCCTGGTGACGCCGTCGGGCATGCCGCCGTGCACGCTGAAACCCGAAGACATCGTCGAGATGGATATGGACGGCACTCCGGCCGGCGCCCGCAAGCCATCCTCGGAATGGCGCTTTCACCGCGACATCTATGCGGCGCGGCCCGAGATCGGCGCCATCGTGCACAGCCACCCGCCCTTCGGCATCGCGCTGGCCAGCCACGGGCGGGGCATTCCGGCGTTCCACTACATGGTGGCGATGGCCGGCGGGCGCGACATACGCTGTGCGCCTTATGCCACCTACGGTACCCAGGAATTGTCGGATTACGCGGTGACGGCCCTGGAAGGCCGCCTGGCCTGCCTGCTGGCCAATCACGGCATGATCGCCGCCGGCAAGACGCTGGAACGCGCCTTGGCCCTCGCGGTCGAAGTCGAGTCCCTGGCCGAGGGCTATTGGCGCGCTTTGCAGATCGGCGAGCCGGTGATCCTGTCCGACGCCGAAATGGACGTGGTGATCGAGAAGTTCAAAGGCTACGGCGCCAACGCCCAGTCGTCGGGCGGCTGATTCACCCCGCCGCCAGGATGACGTGACCGGCGCTGAACAGGGCACAGGCCTCGGCGCCGACACTCAGCCGCAACAGATCGGCATCGGCCTTGGCGATCACCGCCACCAGGGTCTTCTCATCGCCGATATCCAGAACGATCTCGGCGCTGGTCTCGCCATCGACCCTTTTCACCACGGTGCCGGTAAAACAATTTCCGCCCGACTGCCGGGGCGCCTCGTCGGCGGGCGCGAGCATCACGAACGAGGCCTTGATCAGCGCCACCACCTCGCGGCCCGGCGCCAGTTCCAGATCGTCGGCGCTGTCATTGGTGATGATGGCGGTCAGCGCGTGGCCGTCGGTCACATCGAGCACCACCTCGACATTGACCGCCTCGCGGCGCAGCTGGCGCACTTTGCACCGGAAAGCGTTGCGGGCACTGGTCTTCATGGCGATGCCCCACAGCAGCAGCTCGGGATGGATGTCGTCCCCCTCCTCCAGCAGCGCCGCCGAGACACGTGACAACTTCTCCTCTAGCCGGCGGAAGGACAGGATAAGCCTGCGCCCCTCGTCGGTCAGTTCCGCGCCGCCGCCGCCGGCCCCGCCGGCGCGTCCGATCAAGACCGGGCGCGGCACCAGATTGTTGATCGCATTGATGCCGTCCCATACCGCCTTGTAGCTGAACCCCAGCGCCTTGGCGGCAGCGGTGATGCTGCCATGTTCGGCGGCGGCCTCCAGCATGGCGATGCGTTCGCGGCCGACCGCGCCCATTCCCTCGCCTCGCAAGGTCAGCAAAGCCTCGACGGCGCGTTCGGGTTTTCGACTGGACATGTGACACCTCTGCAACGGTGTGCTTGCCTTGAGACACCGTTATATATATTAACTATACAACCCTCCGACCGGAGGGCCGGGGCAAATCCTAAACGCGATTCTTCGAGGGGATCAATGAAGACCATCCGCATGACTGCCTGCGCCCTTGCCGCGGGCGCCTGCGCCTTGCCGTTTATGGCGTTCGCCGACGACGACAGCGCCACGGTCAACGGCATCACCTTCTATGGCAAGATCGATGTCGGCGTCACTTACGACACCCATGGCGCACCGCCGACCAATGGCGGCACGCTGGGGTCGAACTATGTGATCCAGAAGAACAGCAACCGCGCCACCTGGGAGATGATCCAGAGCGGCCTGTCCCAGTCGGTGATCGGCCTCAAGGGCGCGGACGATCTGGGCGGCGGCTGGACCGGCCTGTTCAAGCTCGAAACCGCGATCAACCCGATCAATGGCCGCATCACCGACGCGGTCGGCACCATCGCCGCCAATAACGGTGTCGCCCAGGCCAACCAAACCACGCTGAGCGATTCCTCGCTGGCCGGCCAGGTCTTCGGCAGCGCCGCCTATGCCGGCGTCTCGAACGACACCTGGGGCACCGTGACCTTCGGCCGCCAGAATTCGCTGCAGAGCGACGCCATCACCAATTACGACCCGTCGGGCCGCGCCAACGCCTTCTCGCTGATCGGCTCCTCGGGCAACACCGCCGGCGCCGGCCGCACGGAAGAAGCGCGCTGGGACAATTCGGTCAAATATCTCGGCAGCTACGGTCCCGCCCGCGTTGCCCTGATGTACCAGTTCGCCGGCACGCTGGCCCGTGACGACAGCGGCTTCGGCGCCGATGTCGGCTTCGATTATGCCGGCCTGTCGATGGACGCCGTCTATACCGACAAGAAGGACGAGACCGCCAGCTCCGCTTTGTCCGCCGCCCAGGTCAAGACCGCGGCGGCCGCCGGCTATGACATCACCAGATCGGTTTCGGTCGCCGTCTCGGACAATATGGCTTGGGGCCTCAACGCCAAATATGTGTGGGACAAGGCCGTCTTCTATGCCGGCTATGAGCGCTGCCATTTCGGCAATGCCAGCTCGCCCCTGCCCACCGGCTTCATCAGCATCGGCGGATATCAGGCCGCGGTGGTCAGCAATACCGCCGCCCAGGGCGAACAGCTTCAGGTGATCTGGGCCGGCGCCCGCTATTGGGCGACCCCCAAGCTGGAAGCGTCGTTCGGCTGGAACCACTACATCCAGAACAACTTCCACGGCGATCATTGCAGCGATTCCAGCTTCGCCAGCTGTTCCGGCACCGAAGACACCTTCGGCCTGTTCGCCGACTACCACATCACCAAACGGTTCGACGTCTATGGCGGCGCCATGTATTCGCTGGTGGTGGGCGGCCTGGCGAACGGCTTCTACCACAACAATAACCTCGACCCGACGGTGGGCGTGCGCTACTCCTTCTAAAGGAGTGATGTCAACGCTGTCGGGAGCCGATGGACCGGGTCGTATTGGATGAGTGGCATGTGGTCGCCGCGCTCGAGTCGCTCCTGCCCGGGCAGGAGTTTCCCACCCGGCTTTTCAACACCGACCTGACCCTGGTGCGGCCAGCCGGCGACATCGTCGCCGCCTGGCCCGCCGCCTCGGGGAAGGCTCTGCCGGTCTGCGTCCGCCACGGTCATGTCTGGACCAGTCTGGGCACCCCGGCCGAGCCGCTGTTCGACCTGCCCTTCCCGCTGGCCGCCGCCGGTTCCATGGCCATCGACGTTCCGCCGGAACGCGTCCTCGATGCCTTTCGCGATGATGGCGCCGTGACGCCGCATCCCTATTGCGTCCTGCGCGAGCACGCTGCCGCCGCACTCTTCATCCAGCCGGTCGATGACGATCGCTGCATCGTCCATCTGCTGGCGCGCGACGAGGCCGGCCGGGCCGCGGCCCGGCTGGAATTCGCCGCGCTGAAGCCGATCCTGGAAAGCCAGGTTCCCGAAGGCCTGCCGCAGCCGGGCACGGGCTCATGGTATCCGGTCGCCAGCAGCAGCGACCTGGCGCCCCGCCACATCTTCCACACCGCCCTGGCGGGACAGGAGCTGGCCTTGTGGCGCGACGATGCCTGCCTTGCCAATGTCTGGGAAAACCGCTGCCCGCATCGCGGCGTGCGCCTGACCATCGGCACCAATCTCGGCACCGCCTTGCGCTGCCAATATCACGGCTGGGAATTCGCCAGCGGCAGCGGACGCTGCGCCATCCTGCCCGCGCGGGTCACGACCTATCCCTGCGTCGAGCGCTATGGCCTGGTCTGGACCAGCCTGGCGGGAGCCCCCGAAGACATCCCCGATCTCGGCGCCGCCTATTGGCAGCCGGTGCGGGCCGTTTTCGTCGAAGCGCCGATGGCCGAAGCAGCCGCCGAACTGCCGCATCGGGACGGGCTGAAACTGTTTCTGCAGCCCGTCTCGGACGACAGGACGGTGATCCATGGCCTGTCCAGCGATCCGGCCGTTTCGCTGCGTGAGCATGACGAGCTGCTGACCCGCCTGCGCGACCGGATCGAGGGAGGCGAAGCGTGATCGCCCTGGCGGGAAGCCCGCTGTCGCGCGAAACCTACCGCATCCGCCTGCTGTTCGATCTGGCCGGCATGGCCTATGAGCAAAAGGACGGGCCGGATCTGGTCATCCTGGCCGAGGGCGACCGGTTCGAGGATGCCTGGCGGGCGCTGTCGCGCCTGGCGCCGCCCGACTGGCAGGCCGATGGCCGCTGGTTCGCCATCGCGCGCCGGCTGGCCGCATCACCGGCAGAAACGGCCTTGTTCCGCGAACTCGATCAGCATCTGTGGTTCGGCGAGCGGGAAGGACAGCCTTTTCTCGGCAGCGAGCACCCGACCGTCGCCGATATCGGCTGCTTCCCCGAGGTGATGATGTCGGACCAGGCCGGCGTGTCGTTGCTGCCCTATCCCGCCCTGCGCCGCTGGGCCGACCGCCTGCGCGGCCTGCCCGGCTTCACCGGTTTTCCTTAAATAACGAGGAAGTTCTTGAACTGCCAGGGGTCCTCGCGATCGATGTCCTCGTCGAACAGTTCGGCGCGGTGTTCCAGCGGGGTCCAGTTGGAATATTCACCGACCAGCGTGCCGAGATAGGGCTCGGCCAGTTCGAGAATCCGCTCGAAATCCATCTCTTCCGGCTCGACCACGCCGCGGGTCGGATTTTCCAGCGCCCAGCTCATGCCGGCCAGCACGGTGGCGGTGACCTGCAGGCTGGTGGCGTTGTTGTGCGGCGCCAGGCGGCGCGCCGCGCCGATCGACAGGCGCGAGCCGAACCAGTAGGCGCCCTGGGAATGCCCCATCAGCAGCACGCCCAGCTCGTCATTGCCGGCAGCGATCTCTTCCATCGCCACGACCGGCTTCTGGGTGAATTGCCAGCCTTTGCCGGCCAGCTCGTGCAGGCTCAGCACCGCCTCGTCGCAGGGGTGGTAGGAGTAATGCACGGTGGGCCGGAATTCCGCGTCGGCGCCTTCGCCCACAGTGAAATAATCGGCGATCGAGATCGCCTCGGAATGGGTGATCAGGAAGCCCTGATAGGGGCCTTCCATCGGCGTCCAGCTGCGCACGCGCACGGACGCGCCGGGACGGGCGATGTAGATCGCGCAATCGCGGCCGAATTCGTGGCGGTACCCGTTGCGCGGCAGTTCCTTTTCGTGCGAGCCCCAACCCAGCTCGGCCGGCTGCAGGCCTTCGCCGACGAAGCCCTCGACCGACCAGGTATTGACGAATTCGCCCGGCGGCTTGGGACGGGCGGTGGTCTGGGTGTCGCGCTCGGCGATGTGGACCACCTTGACGCCCAGGGTCTGCATCAGCTTGGCCCACCCGGCGCGGTCGGTCGGGGTTGCGGCCTTGAGGCCGGAATCGGCGGCGATGGTCAGCAGGGCCTTCTTGGTCAGGTGCGACACCAGGCCGGGATTGGCACCATGGGTCAGCACCGCGGTCGGACGGCCCTCGCCCCGCATCTTCAGCGCTTTCTCGCGCAGCGCATAGTTCGAGCGCAGCGACGGCGACAGCGAGGTATCGGTATAGCCGCCGGCCCAGGGTTCGATGCAGGTATCGATATAGAAGGCGCCCTTCTCCTGGCACAGCTCGACCAGGGCCAGCGAGGAGACGTCGACCGAAACATTCACCACGAAGTCGCCCTCGCGCAGCATCGGCGACAGAACGTCGCGGTAATTGTCCCGGGTCAAGCGCTTCAGCACGAAGCGCACGCCATATTCGCGCGCCACGCCATGGCCGCGCTCTTCGGCGGTGACGATGGTCACCTTGGCCGGATCGACTTCGAGATGCTTGAGGATCAGCGGCAGAACACCCTGTCCGATGCTGCCAAAGCCAATAATGACCAGGCGGCCAGTGAAGGTCGCATGCTTCATGGTGTTCTACCCTCTAACGATACTCAGGCGGCGCGCACGCTCTTGAGCGGCACCAGCACTGCGCCAACTTCTTCGACCGGCGGACGGTCGTCAACGGTGGCCCGCAAAATTTCATCGAAACCGTTGAATCCGGTCGACAGGACGCGGCCATAGGCGCCGACCTGGCCGATCTCGATCCAGTCGCCGACCTGGATGTCGGACGGCAGCAGGAACGGACCGCGCATACGGTCGGCGGAGTCGCAGGTCGGACCGAAGAATTCGAAGGCCCGCAGACGGCCCTGACGACGGGCCGCGCCCTGGGCGATCACCCGCACCGGGAAACGCAGGCCGACGGCGGCACCGGCGTCGGACAGAGTGCCGTACACCCCGTCATTGATATAGAGCGCCCCGCCTTTCTTGGCCTGCACCTGAACCACGACCGACTGGCCTTCGGCCACCAGGGCGCGGCCCGGCTCGCACCACAGGCGGCACTGCGCCGGCAGGTCGAGCTTGGCCACGCCGCGGGCGATCGCGGCGAAGAAGTGCGAGAGGGGCGGCGGCACCACATCGGCGTAAGCGACGGGGAACCCGCCGCCGACGTCGAGAACGTCGAGCGCCACGCCGCTTTGCTCGAGCACCTGACCGGTCAGATCGAGGGCGCGCTCATAGGCGGCGGGATCGACGCATTGGGAGCCGACATGGAAAGAGATGCCGACCTTGGCCGCGACCTTGGCGCAGGCCTTCAGCAACGCGGCGGCGTCATTGGGCGCCGCGCCGAACTTGCCGGACAGGTCGTAGACGGCCTGGCCCTTGGGCATGGCGAGACGGACCACCAGGACCAGATCGGCGGCATTCTTCGTCTCGGCCAGGATCTTGTTCAGCTCGGCGAAGCTGTCGAGCACGAAGTCGCGCACGCCATGCTCGAAATAGGCCGAGCGGATGGCGGAGCGCGCCTTGATCGGGTGCATGAAATGGATCACCGCGTCGGGGAACACCGAACGGACCTGGCGGATCTCGGTCATCGAGGCGGCGTCGAAATGGGTCACCCCGCCCTCGCCCAGATGCTTCAGCACCTCGGCGTCGGGATTGCATTTCACGGCATACAGCACGTCGCCCGGAAAGCTCTCGACGAAGGCGCGCGCCTTCTTGCGCAGCTCTTCGGGGCGCAGGCAGATCAGCGGAACGTCGGCGTCCAGTTCACGAACGACATCGGCGGCGCTACGGCGCGCAATTTTCTGCATCACGGACATTACGGCATTCTTCCAGGGTATAAAGCATCACCTTCGCGGCCCGAATGAACGGGCCACGGCACACGAATTCAGACCACGCCGCTGTTACATCAGCAGAGTGGTGATCTGTGTACTTCGGGAAGAATGCGCAGCCCCCGCGCAGTGCGCGCGAATCGCCAAAATGGTCGGCGCAGCCGACCGGGTGCGGGTATCAACAACCATGTCCAACTCCCTCTCGGGTACCGGCTCACTGTTTGCCGGATCTCCAAAAAGGACGCCTGACCGTCGTAGCATAACCACAGTCGACCCCCGTCAGGAGCTTTCGAAGGACTGCGCCATAGGCACGTGCGAAGTGCGTCTCAGGGGGGCGCTTATGAACCCCATGGACCCCTGATGCAAGTTAAATTTTCCCCGAGTCGGACATTTCTCGGGCATGATAGGGCAAAGGCTTGGATTCCCTGGAGTTTCCCCCCGTGCCCAGTAGTGCCAAAGCGAGACGGATCGTTCTCGCCGCGATGATGCTTACCGCTTTTCTGGCCGCGGTCGAAGGAACGGTGACCGGCGCCATCATGCCGGTGGTGGTGGGGGCGATCGGCGGGTTCGAACTCTTCTCGTGGACCTTCGGCGCCTATCTGCTGGTCGCCGCCCTCGCCATGCCGGTCTATGGCCGCCTGGCCGACCACAAGGGGCGCAAATTCCTGTTCCTGATCGCCGTGGTGCTGTTCCTGTTCGGCTCGTGGCTGTGCGGCATGGCAACGTCCATGCCGGCGCTGATCGCCTTCCGCGCCGTCCAGGCCCTGGGCGCCGCCGGCATGACGCCCTTGGCCATCACCATCATCGGCGACGTCACCAGCCCGGCGGAACGTCCGCATTATCTCGGCTATGTCAGCGCCATCTGGGGGTTCGCCGCCATCGTGGCGCCTTTGATGGGCGCCTGGCTGATCGCCCATCTGAGCTGGTCCTATGTGTTCTGGATGCCGCTGCCGGTCGGCGCGGTGGTGATCCTGGTGGTCGTGCTGTGGTTCGAGGAGACCGGCACGCATCATCAGCTGGCCGGACCGCGCGCCGGCATCCTCCAGCTCGATCTGTGGCGCACGCCGGTGGTGCGCGTCGCCCTGCTGTCGGCTCTCCTGTCGGGGGCGGAACTGATGGCGGTAACCGCCTTCGTGCCGACCTACCTGACCGGCGTGCTCGAAGGCGCCACCCTGTCGGGCGCGGTCGCCCTCGGACTGCTGTCGGTGGCCTGGACCTGCGGCAATATGTCGATCAGCCGAGTCATGCGCCGTTTCCGCTACCGCTCGCTGGCGGTGTGGTCGGCGGCCGGACTGATCGCCTCGGCGGTTCTGCTGTGGCTCGGCGCCCGGCTGCATCAGCCCGTTCTGATCGACGCCGCCTGTGCCGGCGCCGGGCTCGGCATGGGCATCAGCAGCATCACCTTCAATGTCGCGGTGCAGTCGAACGTGCCGGGCCGGGAACGCGGCCAGGCCACCACCCTGTTCTATCTGGCCCGCACGCTGGGCCAGGCCGCCGGTTCCGCGCTGCTGGGCGTTCTGCTCAATCTGCTGGTGGCGCGCGACGCGCCCGATCTGGGGAAGGTCGACGAGCTGATGCGCTCGGGCCAGCATTCACCGCTGATCGCCCATGCGCTGGATCGCGGGCTGGGCGCGGTGTTCCTCTGTTCGATCGCGCTGAGCCTGGTCATTCTGGCCGTCGGCGCGCTGACGCCGAAGAGCCTGCACGTCTCGCATTCCATCGAGTCCTGACTAAGAGCCTGACCCGAAACTCGGACCAGTGCCGTAGATGCCAGGCGCGAGCAGCGCAAAACCGGAGCGTAGCAGCGCTACGTGAGGATCGAGGGCGGTGGCGAAGCCAG